>JANMUX010000094.1:0-16403 GCA_031392125.1 Acidobacteriota bacterium
GTGAACTCGGGATTGTGCTGCGTCGAAATGCCTTCGTTGCGGAAATTCCGGTTGATCTCGAACACCCGCTCGATGCCGCCCACGGTAAGCCGCTTCAAGTACAGCTCCGGCGCAATGCGGAGGTACAGCTTCATGTCGAGCGTGTTGTGATGCGTCACGAACGGCCGCGCGAGGGCGCCGCCGGCAATCGGCTGCATCATCGGCGTCTCGACTTCAAGGAAACCGCTTGCCGTCAGGAAATCGCGGATGGCTGACACGGCCCTGGTGCGGATCTCAAACACGCGCCGGACGTCGGGGTTGACGATCAGGTCGAGATACCGCTGCCGGTAGCGAATCTCGACGTCCTGCAGGCCGTGCCACTTCTCAGGCAACGGCAAGTAGCACTTGGCGAGAAATTCCAGGCGCACGGCCCAGATCGACAACTCGTTGGTCTTGGTGCGGAACAGGTGACCAGCGACGCCGACCTGATCACCGAGGTCGAGCAACTTCGACAACTGGTAGTCGCGTTCGCTGAGCGCGTCCTGGCGGACGTAGACCTGCAGCCGCCGGCGGCCGTCTGAAATCACCAGGAAGCTGGCCTTGCCAAAGTTGCGGATGCCGACGACGCGGCCGGCGGCGATGGTCTCGACCTTCGGAGTGTCGAGCTGCTCGGCAGTCTTGTCGGTGTAGCCATCTACCAGCGCACTGACCGTGTGCGTCGTGTCGAACTTGTTCGGGTACGCGGCAAATCCCAGGGCGACGATCGCCGCCAGGTTCGCCTTGCGCTGACGCGCCTGTTCGTCTTCGTTACTCATTCACGAGACCTTCGTCCTTCAACTTCCGGTAGACGCCGTCGAGGACGCCGTTCACGAACTTCGCTGCCTCCTCCCCACTATAGGAGCGGGCCAACTCAATGGCTTCGCTGATCACCACCCGGGGCGGGCTGTCGCGATGGGTCATCATCTCCTCGACCGCCAGCTGCATGACCAGCCGGTCGAGCACCGCCATGCGCTCGACGCGCCAGTTCTTGGCGGCGTCGCCAATGCGCTCGTCGAGGCTGGCGCGATTGGCGAGCGCGCCCTTGACGAGCGCGATCACGAACGCGTGCTCGGACTCGCCCGGATCGGTAACATCCGGCGGCCCGGCATGGTGCAACACGCCGAGCGCCTGCTGGGGCGTAAGACCGCCAATTTCACATTCGTAGAGCGCCTGCAGCGCGGCGGCGCGGGCGTTATGACGGCCAGTCCAGCGGGAGCCGGCGTCGGGGCTATCCACGCTCACGAGCGGCCATCCCCGAGCCGCGCGAACAGCCGGGCCATTTCGAGCGCCGCCTCTGCCGCCTCGCGGCCCTTGTTCGCAGGACCGGGCGCCACGCGTTCCAGCGCTTCTTCAGCGGAATTGGTCGTCAGCACCCCAAACGCCATGGGCACCCCGGTCGTCGATGCCGCCGCCGTAATGCCGTGCGCGCACGCTGATGCGATGTATTCGAAGTGAGGGGTCGCGCCGCGAATCAAGCATCCGAGACAGACGACCGCGTCCACCTGCCCGGTCTCGGCGATGCGCTGCGCCGCCATCGGCACCTCAAACGCACCCGGTACCCGCACCACTTCCACGGCATCGCCCGTCACGCCGGCATCAGCAAGGGCCGCGGTTGCGCCCTCGAGCAGGCGCTCGGTGATGAAGTCGTTGAACCGGGCGACGACGATGGCAATGCGCATTACTTGCCTTGCCAGACTGGCTTGCGCTTCTCGAGGAAGGCCTTGGTCCCTTCGCGCATGTCTTCAGACGAGGCGATGGTGCCAAACAGCGCGGTCTCGAGATGCTGGCCGACCGCCAACGGTGCTTCGACACCTTGATTCACGGCATCGAGGATGAAGCGGACCGCGATCGGGGCCTTGGCCGCAAGGGCCTGTGCCAGCTTCTGGGCCTCTGGCATCAGCTCGGAGGCTGGCACGATGCGATTCACCAGCCCGATCTCGTGAGCGCGCTGCGCACTCAGCATGTCGCCAGTCAGCAGGATCTCCATGGCGATGCCCTTGCCAACCAACCGCGGCAGCCGCTGGCTGCCGGCATAGCCGGGAATCAATCCCAGGTTCACTTCGGGTTGGCCAAAACGCGCGGTGTCAGCCGCCAATCGAATCGTGCAAGCCATGGCGAGTTCGCAGCCGCCACCCAGGGCGAAACCGTTGATCGCGGCAATGACGGGCTTGCCGAGCTGCTCGATGGCGTCGAAGATCGACTGGCCGCGCCTCGCGTGCGCTTGGCCCTCGACCGGCGACAACGCGGCCAGCTCGTTGATGTCAGCCCCGGCCACGAACGACTTCTCACCCGCGCCGGTCAGAATGATCGCCCGCACGTCCGGATCGACCTTGAGGCCAGCCATGCAGGAGGCCAGCTCTGCGAGCGTCTGATTGTTGAGTGCGTTGAGGACTTTGGGGCGATCGAGGGTCACGACGGCGACGCCGTCTGCGATCGTGCAAGAAAGGTTTTCAAAGGTCATGGAGAGCCCTGTCCGCAGGCGCTGTTTAGCTGTTCGGCTCGGCCCGCGACGTAGCCCTCATGATACCCCACGCCCCGGCGGCAGCGAGGGCCAGCCCTGCCCCGATTGCGTCGTTGGCCAAATCGCGCCACTCGGCCGATCGCGTGGGCACGTACATCTGCATCCACTCAACCGCCGCGCCGTGTACGACACAAATGCACCAAGCCACGGCCAATGCGCCAACCGTCACCCTGTTCCAATGCCCGGCGGCGACCGCGCGCAAGGTAACCAGCGCCAGGCCGAAATAGCCGGCACCGTGAAGCACCGTGTCTGAGAACGACTCGACCGGCCCCGGAACGCTGCTGAGCGAGGCCCCATAGAAGATCGCCGCCATATACATGGCGACCGGCGCCCAGAGCAGGATCAAAGCGGCAGCGCGCGCATCAGCCAGCCCAGCACGAGGGCCGCGCCGACGAAGCTGCCCATCAGCGACAGCCCCAGCCTGGCCTGTTCCTTCGGCGTGTCTTTGGCAATCGTCGCGAAGATTAGCGATACGAAGGCGGCAAACAGCACCAGGAGCCCGAAGTGAGTGGTCATTACTTGCGGCCCAAGCGGATGTCGTATGCGTCGATCACGACGAGCGTGTTCAACAGGCCTGACACGATCAAGAAGGCGTTGCCATATTCGTAGGAGGCCGCCGTCACGACGCCTTGCCCGAGGCTGAGCGCTTTCGCGATCACGTAGGGCAGACCCATGCCGACATTGGCCAGCGCTGCCAGCCCGACGAGCGGCTCGGAAAACACGAACGGGAACAGGCGGCCGCTCAGGCCCAGGCCGATGGCGAACATGACCGGCAGCGCGACCAGGAAGATCACGCCTTTCTGCCGGCGTCCTTGCATCAAGTGACCGGCCCCCGGCACGAGCCACGACACGAGACAGACAACCGGCGGCAGCACGACAGCGAGTTTACCTCAGGTCTTTTGCCGCGACCGCAGCGACAAGGGCGCCCACTGTGATGCCAAGCGGCAACGCGAGCGCCGCTCGAATGGCGTTGGTGCCTTCCCAAAGACCCAGCCACCCTCCGAACCACGACACCGCGGTCGGCGCGGCCATCAGGGCAAGCACTGCGAGTGCCTGGCGGCTGCCCCAATGCCGGCGTGACAGCACCCGTCGAATAATTGCCCAGCCGATTGCTCCGATAACCACTCCGGCATACAGACCGGAGCATCGAGCGCACAGCGGCCATTGGCGGCCAGCCAGAAAAAACGAGCGCTCCGGTAACTGGTGGCAAATGACGGCACCGGCAGAGTACGCAAGGGCCGCCAGAAAACCGCTGAAATTAGCCAATTCCCTGCCTTTTTACCACTTTCCGGCCCTTCCTTGTGACGTTTGGAACTTGGCAAACGCCCTTTGCGTCTAACACCATTTGAAGACTGAACACTGTTCATTATGGGAATAGAAGAACGCCGCGACCGCGAGCGACAAGCGATTACCGACTCGATTCTGGATGCGGCACGTGAGCTCTTCCTTGCCGAAGGCTACCCGAGCGTTTCGATTCGCAAGATTGCTGAACGTATCGAATACAGCCCTGCTGCGATCTACAGCTACTACCCAAGCAAGGACGACATTTTCCTCGCGCTCGCCAAGGAAGGCTTTCATCGGCTCGACGCGAAGGTTCGCGCGGCGATGGTCTCGGGCGACCCGCTGGAAAACGTCCGCGCCTGCTGGTGGGCGTTTTATGAATTCTCCAAGGAGCAGCCGGAGTATTTCCTGCTGATGTTCGTGGACCGATCAGTGCCGCGTATCACCCAGCAGTGGGAAGGCTTCGAGTTCCTGCAGCAGCTGCTGGCTAACGCCGTCCACGCGATCCAAACGGCAATCGACGCCGGCGCCTTCCCAAAGAGCCTGAGCCCCGACGCCGCCATGCACATGTTGTGGGCCGGCTTAATCGGCCCGGCGGTGGTAAGCATTCGCCACCGCCTCGCCTCGGCCGAAGACTACGACGCGCTCGCGCGCGACGTGCTGAACGTGACGATCGCCGGGTTGCAGTCCGGCGTCGCCACCACCTTTGTGTCTTGTAAGTGTGCTGAAGAAGGAATCGCAGGCGCTCATGTGCCTGCTGGAGCGAGCCGTCATGAAGCGTAGATTTCCCCACATCCAGATTTTTGCTGTTGCCCTCATTCTCGGTTCGTCGGCACTCGCCGCCTGCGGCGCTTCGACCACCACCGAAGCCGCCCCGGAAACCACCTCGCCTGCACCGGCGGTGGTCGACGTGACCATCGTCACTGCAACGGTGGGCGCGGTCGAGTCGGCGCTTGAGATCTCCGGCACCCTGACACCTCTCAGTCGCGTCGCCGTGAAGCCGAAGCTCCCCGGCACCATCGAACGCATGCTGGTCGACATTGGCGATGCCGTCACCATCGGCCAGACCCTTGCGACGATCGACCGGCGCGAGATTGACGCCCAGGCCGACGCCGCGGTTGCGACGGTTGCAGTCGGCAAGGCCGCCCTGGAAACCGCGGAGGCCGGACTGGCCAACGCCATACTCGAACATGACCGCGCCAAGAACCTGTTCGAGAAAGGTGCGCTCCCGCGCCAGCGGCTCGACGGTGCGCAGACCGCCCATCGTTCGTCGGTGGCGCAGCGTGACCTCGCCGCCGCCAACCTCGCGCAGGTAGAAGCTGCCCTGCGGCGCGCTCGCGAAGTGCAGCGCAACGCCACCATTACCTCGCCGGTCACTGGCTACGTGGTTGAACGCAACTACGACGCCGGCGCGATTCCGGGCGACCTGCCGGTAGTGGTCGTGGCCGACATGCGCCAGATGAAGCTCGAAGCCGGCGTGTCGGAGCTCGAAGCCGGCCGCATGCGGGTAGGTCTCAAGGCCCTGGTCTCGGTGCAGGCCAAGCCCGGTCAGTCATTCGAAGGCCAACTGGCCGCCATCGCGCCCGAAGTCGATGAGCGCAACCGCCACTTCATGATCGACGTGCGGGTGCCGAACAGCAATCGCGCCTTGCTGTCGGGCATGTATGCCACCGCTCGCATCATCGAATCGAAAGTCGCCAACGCGGTGCTCGTGCCGAAAGAGGCCGTCATGACCAGGGACGGCAAGCGGGTCGTTCAAAAGGTCCAGGGCGACACCATCTCGGCGGTCGTCGTCACCGAGGGCTTGTCGGACGGCACCCGCGTGCAAATCGTCAGCGGGCTGGCCGCCGGCGACACCGTGATGGCCGATGCGCGCCGGCAGATTCCGCCCGGGTCGAAAGTCCGCGGCATCGCCGCGCGTTAGAGCGTCAAGAGCAGAACCAAGAGTCAATCATGTGGATCTCCGATACTTCAATTAAGAGACCCGTCTTCGCGACGATGGTCATCGTGAGCTTCATGGTGCTCGGCGCGGTCTCGATGACCCGCCTTGGCATCGACCTCTTCCCAGAGGTGAACTTCCCGTTCGTCAACGTGTCGGTGGTCTACCCCGGCGCCGGACCCGAGGAAGTCGAAACGCTGGTGACCCGGCCGATCGAAGACGCCGTGGCCGGCATTGCCGGCGTCAAGCGCGTGGTCTCGACTTCGACCGAGGGATTCTCGCGCGTCGGCGTCGAGCTGCGACTCGAGGTGGATCCGCAGGCCGCGGCCGCCGAGGTCCGCGAGAAAGTCGCAGCCATCCGCGAGCGGCTGCCCGAGCAGATCAAGGACCCGACGATTCAGCGCTTCGACGTCGCCGCCTTGCCGATTGCCACCTATGCGGTCGGTTCCGACCTGCCGTCAGACGTCACCAGGCGAATGGTCGAGGACGACCTGAAGCCGCTGCTTGGCCAGATCGATGGCGTCGCTGCCGTCGAGGTCAACGGCGGCGAAGTGCGCGAGCTGCACGTCGACCTCGACCCGCGCCGCCTCGAGGCGCTGAACCTGCCGCTGACCGAAGTAGCGGCCAAGCTCGCCGCCGATAACCTGGATGTGCCCGGCGGGCAGATTAAACGCGACGGTCAGGCCGTCTCGCTCCGCACGCAGGGCCAGTACGAATCGGCGGCCGAGATCGAGAACGTGATCCTGCGCTCGGCCGGCGGCTCAACGGTTCGGGTCAAGGACGTCGGCACGGTGGTCGACGGTTACGAAGATCGGTTATCGACGACCCGGCTTGACGGCGCCGACGCCGTGTCGTTCTCGGTGCGCAAACAGTCGGGCGCCAACACGGTGGACGTGCAGACCAAGGTCGACGCCGCGCTCGCCAAGGCCGCGCCGGCGTTCCCGCAGCTGCGGATCAAGACCGTGCACACCGACGCTGACGCCATTAAAGAAAACGTCAACGATGTCCGCGGCCACATCATCTTCGGCGGGTTCATGGCCGTGCTGGTGATTTTCGTGTTCATGCGCGACTGGCGCTCCACGCTGATTACCGCGCTGGCGCTGCCGACGTCGGTGATCGCCACGTTCTTCTTCATGTATGTCATTGGCTTCACCATCAACATGATGACGCTGATGGCGCTGTCGCTCGTGATCGGCATCTTGATCGACGATGCAGTCGTGGTGCGCGAGAACATCTACCGTCACATGGAAATGGGCGAAGATCCGATGACCGCCGCCCAACGCGGCACTTCGGAAATTGGCCTCGCCGTGATGGCCACCACCTTCACCATCCTGGCGGTGTTCCTGCCGGTGGGATTCATGACCGGCCTGGTCGGCCAGTTCTTCAAGTCGTTCGCGCTGACCATCGCGTTTGCGGTCGCCATCTCACTGCTGGTGGCGTTCACGCTCGACCCGATGCTGTCGTCACGCTTCGTGCGGTTCATTCCGCTGGAGGAGCGCACGCGCACGCGATTCGGCCGTTTCCTGGAAGGTGTGGGCGCTTACTACGACCGCCTGGATCACCAGTATCACCGCCTGCTGGGCTGGGCGATCGAGCACCCGTGGAAAATCGTGACGACCGCTGCCGTGGTGTTCTTCGCCAGCATGTCCACGCTCGCCATCATCGGCACCGAGTTCGTGCCGGTCGAAGACCGCGGCGAGTTCGTGGTCAACATCGAGGTGCCCCCCGGCACGTCGTTCGAGCAGACCGTGGCGTATGTCGCCGATGTCGAGAAGACCGTCAAGGCGATGCCCGAAGTACGGCAGATCTTCTCGACGGTCGGTGTCGAGGGTAATCCGCTCAAGGCGGCGCTGCGCGTCAAGGCCGGCAAGAAGCACGAGCGCGAACGCGGCCTGTTGGCGCTCAAGGACGACATGAGAACCCGTCTCCAGCAGATTCCACTGCTCAAGATGACGGTGGCGGATCCGGAGTTCATGCAGGGTGCGCCGGCCGAGGCGCCGCTGAACGTGTTCGTGCGCGGTGACGACATGCTGGAACTGCAGCGCCTGAACGAGGAGATTGTCGCCAAGGTGAAGGGCGTGCCAGGCGCTGTCGACGTCGACAGCTCGCTCGAGACCGGCCAGCCCGAGATGGCGGCCCGGGTCAACCGCGAGCTGGCGGCCGACCTCGGCTTCGATGTCGGTACCGTGGCGATGCAGTTGCGCGGCATGGTCGAAGGCATCGTGCCGACGCGCCTGCGCGAGGACGAGAAAGAGTACGACATCCGCGTGCGGCTGGCGCCGGAGTTCCGCAACGACTTCGAAGCGATTGCGCGCACGCCGCTCTACTCGCAGACCGGCGCCGTGGTGCGCGCCCGCGACATCGTCCGCCTGGAGCCGGAAGTCGGTCCGACCAGCATCGACCGCGAGCAGCGCGTCCGCCAGGCGAAGATCGGCATTCAGCTGGCAGATCGCCCGCTCGGCGACGTGACCGCCGATGTCTCGCGGGTGATGGCCGGCATCCCGATGCCGCCGGGCTTCGAGTGGGGCTTCGCCGGTGACGTCGAGATGATGCAGGAGTCGGCGGCGGCAATGGGCCTCGCCCTGCTGCTCGCGATCGCCTTCATCTACATCGTGCTGGCGTCGCAGTTCGAGTCATTCCTCGAGCCGTTCCTGATCATGATCTCCCTGCCGCTGGCGCTGGTCGGCGCGCTGCTGGCCATCCTGCTGACCGGCAAGAATCTCGGAATGCCGGCCATGATCGGCGTCGTGATGTTGATGGGCCTGGTGACGAAGAATGCCATCCTGCTGGTCGACTTGACCAACCAGTACGTCAAGGAAGGCATGAACGTGAGAGACGCCATTCTCAAGGCCGGCCCGATTCGCCTTCGGCCGATCCTGATGACGACCATCGCGATGATCCTGGGCATGCTGCCGTCGGCCATGGCCAGTGGCGAAGGCAGCGAGTTCCGCGCGCCAATCTCGATTGCCACGATTGGCGGCCTGAATACCTCGACGCTGCTGACCCTCGTAGTGGTTCCGGTGGCGTACCTGCTGCTCGCCCGCATGGTCGAGCGCGTCAAGTCGTGGCGCGCGCAACCGTCGGCCAGCGTGCCGCAGGCGGTGCGCGTCGCCGGCGTCGTGCTGCTCGTGGCCATGGTCGGCTGGCTGCTGTCAGCCACGAGCGCGTTCGCCCAACCCAACGTCGTGGGGACGAACCTTCAGGTTCGTCCAGCCGAGACAGTGACGCTGACCTTCACCCAGGCGCTCGAGCGCGCACTCTCCGCCAACGAAGGCCTGAAGGTGGCAAAAGAGCGCGTGGTCGAAACGCAGGCCCGTGTGCAGGAATCGAAGACCAACTTCCTGCCGCAGGTCAGTCTCGGCTACAACTACCTGCCATCGCAGCGGTTCCCCGTAATCCGCATTCCGGCCGGGGTATTCGGTCCCGAAGAGCAGACATTCCAGGCGGCGTTCAGCCGCGAGAACAGCATGCAGCTGTTCATCAACCAGCCGATCTATACGGGTGGCCGGTTGAACAGCGCTTACGGCATCACCACCTCGTCGCTCGACGCGTCGAAGCTGGAACTGGATCGTACGCGACAGGAGATCGAATACCGGGTCGTCGAGACCTTCTACGCGGCGCTGATGAACGAACGGGGCGTCGCAGTGGCCGATGAACAGGTACGCCTCACCGAACGGCAACTCGAATTGGCAAAGGCGCGGTTTGAGGGTGGCACCGTCGCGCGCCTCGATGTGTTGCAAGCCGAGGTCGAGCTCGCCAACGCAAAGGCCCGCCGCATCCAGTCCAGGGCGCAAGTGGACACGTCGATACAGGCGCTGCGTGGCGTGCTGTCGATGCCGCAGACCCAGGTCCTGAAGCTCGAGGGATCGCTCGACGAGCCGGTCGTCGGTCAGGCCCGAGCGGTACTCGACAGCGAACTACCGAAGCGGCCCGACCTGCAAGCCTACACCGCCCGTCGACATGCGGCCGAGTACGCGTCAAACCTGGCACAGAGCGAATGGAAGCCCAGTCTCTCGTTCACGGGCAACATGCAGTACCAGCAGGATGGGCTGAACAACTTCCTGTCGCGCGACAACCAGAGCTACACGTTCGGCTTGAGCGTGAACGTGCCGCTGTTCGCGGCGCCAGGCGCGGCCGCCCGCCGCGGTATTGCCCAGTCGCAGATGCGACAGGCCGAGCACGGGTTGCGTTATGCCATCGACAACGCGCGGCTTGAACTGGAGTCGGCGTGGACGGCACTCGAGTCATCGGCAGAAGTGGTGGCGACCCAGGAGAAGGCCCTCGAGCTGGCGCGCGAAAGCGTGTCGATTGCCCAGGTGTCGTATGAGAACGGCGTCATCACGTCGGCCGAACTCAACGACGCGCAGGTGCGCCTCCTGCAGACGGAGTACTTATTGATGCAGGCGAAATACTCGAGGATTACCGCCGCGGCGCGAGCCAAGGTGGCCGCCGGCGTGTCGTCCTAAGGCTTCTCCATCACGATCGCGCTCAGCGCTTGCTTCCCCATCGGCAGCTCGGTGTTGCCGGTGGGAAAGTTATTCAATTTCAACAGGTACGCCATCACGTCGACGTATTCATCGGGCTTCATGCTGCCCGGGTTGTCTTCCGGCATGGTGTCGCTGATCACGTCAAACATCTCCCACAGCGGCTTGCCTGCGAAGCTCGTGTAGAAGAGGTCGTCGGTAAAGCGATTGGGCGCGTGGCAGCTCGCGCATTTGCTGCGGTAGAGCGCTTGTCCGCGGTCGGCCTGGGCCGCTGTATAGACGCCGGTCTTCACCGACTTGGCACCGGCCGCCGGCGCAGGGGCCGTTGGCACCGCTGCCACCTGACTGGCGGCACCGGATTTCACCGGCTTTTCAATCTTGATGTTCGCCATCGCGCCGGCGTCGCCGGGCAACTCGGTCGCGCCGGTCGGAAAGGCGTTCAGCTGCAGGATATACGCGATGATGTCCCCGTACTCCTGCGGCTTCAAGCTGCCGGGGTTGTCTTCGGGCATCGTCCCGCTGGCAATGTCCCACACTTCCTTCAGCGCCTTGCCGTCGAACGCCTCGAAGAAGGGGGCGCCTGTGAAGCGCGCCGGATCGTGACAGGCGCTGCACTTCTCGCCGAAGACCGCCTTGCCGCGATCGGCCTGCACCGTCGTATAGACCGCGCTGTTAGTGGTCTTCTGCGGTGTCTGGCCGTGAAGGACCGATGTACCAACCGAGATCGCGAGGAGTGCGCCGGTGGCGAGAATGACGGAACCAATCATGGTGTTATGCCTTCAGGGTGCCGAAGTGCTGTTCGTAACGCGCCGAGAACTCTTTCCAAGTATACGCATGTGAGGTGCCGCCGAGGTGCTCGAGAGCATAGGTCGCCGCCACCGAGCCCATCTGTGCGCAGACCGGATACGCGGCCCCCATCGCCATGCCCTTCATGAAGCCGCCTCGGAACGCATCGCCGACGCCGGTCGGGTCCTCGATGCGGTCCGGCGTCACTGCCGGCACGTCGGTCGCGCCAGCCGGTGTGTGGATGGTGCAGCCCTTCTCACCCTTGGTGACCACGAGCAGGGGCACGTGCTTCAGGATCTCGGCTTCGCCCATCCCGGTCTTCTGGCGGATCAGCTCGAACTCGTAGTCGTTGCAGATCACCATGAAGGCGCCGGTCACGCCGGCCTTCAGCTGATCGCCTTCCATGCGCGCGCACTGCTGACCGGGATCCCAGATGTACTTGATGCCCATCGCTGCGCACTCTTCCGCGTACTGGACCATCGCGCCGGGATCATTTGGTGAAATGATCACCAGGCCGTCAGCCATGCCGGGCACGGTGCGGAACGACAGTTCGCCGGCGTTGGCCATGGCGCCGGTGTAAAACGACGCGATCTGGTTGCTGGCCTGGTCGGTGCTGCAGAAGAACGACGCGCAGAACTTGCCGTCGACGATCTTCAGCAACGAGGTGTCGATGTTGGCGGCATCCATCCACGCCTTGTAATCGGTCACGTCCTGCCCGGCCGTCGCCATCAGGTAAGGGCGCACACCAAGCAACGCCAGCGTGTAGGCGATGTTCGGGCCGCAGCCGCCGCGGCGCTTGTCCATGGAGTCGACCAGGAAGCTGAGCGACACGCGGTGCATATGCTCCGGCAGGAAGTGCTCGGTGAACTTGCCGGGGAACGACATCAGGTAGTCGAACGCGATCGAACCAGTGACGATGAGTTTCATTTAATGTACTTGCCGATGATGGGCGCAAGATCGCGCCGGGTTGCTGCTGGAATGGCGTCGGGCCTGGTGATGATGGCGGTGGCCAGCGCGCTGTGGGCAGGATCACGCGCGTCGACGTCGAGCCGCTCCACGACCCGCGCGATCACCTGCTGCGCGGTCTTCGCGTTCTGGGTCAGGTTGTTGATGATCATCTCCACGGTCACGGCGTCGTGATCGGGGTGCCAGCAGTCGTAGTCGGTCACGAGCGCCATGGTCGAGTAGGCAATCTCGGCCTCGCGCGCCAACTTGGCTTCCTGCAGATTGGTCATGCCGATGATGTCGGCATTCCACGATCGGTAGAGCTGCGATTCTGCCAGCGTGGAGAATTGCGGTCCTTCCATGCAGACATACGTGCCGCCACGGTGAACGCTGGCGCCCACCTCGGTCGCGCAATCAGCCGCCAGGGCCGACAGGTGGTGGCTGAGCGGATGCGCAAAGCCGACGTGCGCGACCAGGCCGTTGCCAAAGAACGAGCTGATGCGCCCGCGCGTACGGTCGATGAACTGGTCGGGAAACACCAGGTCCATGGGACGATACTGCTCCTGCAGGCTGCCCACCGCGCTCGCCGACATGATCCACTCGACACCCAGCATCTTCATGCCGAAAATGTTGGCGCGGTAGTTCAACTCGCTCGGCGTCAGGCGGTGGCCGGCGCCATGGCGCGCCAGGAACGCCACGCGCTTGCCACGCAAGGTGGCCACCACGTATGGTCCCGACGGCTCGCCAAACGGCGTCGACAGGACCTTCTCTTCCCGGTCGGTGAGTTCGGCCATGTCGTACAAGCCGCTGCCCCCGATGATTCCAATCCGCACGGACATCACGGTCTCCTCTAGTGGAACGTATCAACCGCAACCGAGATATGCGGCATTCTCACTGTGCGCGGCTACGGGTGGCGTTCCATCGGAACGCCGCGCTTTCGATATCGATCGGAAAGCCATCAGATCACTCGCTCGACGAATCGCTTCCCGTCCTTCTCGCGCAAGTAACCAGCCGCCATCGACGGCTCGTGCTCGAAGAACAGCAGGTACTCCCGCTCGACGGCTTCTTTCGCAAACGCGCGCTTGAAGGCCAGGGTGTCCATCGGATACAGGTCGTAACCCATCACCCACGGGTCGGGAATGTGAACGGTGGTGGGGTACATGTCAGCGGTGAACACGGCGGTTCTTCCTCCCGATTCGATCACTAACACCTGGTGGTTCGGCGTGTGGCCTCCGGACCAGCGAAACCTGACGCCCGGCATAATCTCCGCGCCCTCGTCCACAAGCGTCAGCACACCCGCATCCTTGAGCGGCACAAAGTTTTCCTGCAGGTAACTGGCGCGATTGCGCTCGTGCGGGTGCGTCGCATCATCCCACTCACCGCGATGGACGACGTAGCGCGCCTTCGGGAACCGCGGGACGATTGAACCGTTCGCGCCGAGCGCGGTGAACCCGCCGACGTGATCGAAATGCAGGTGGCTGGCGACGACGATGTCGACATCCTCGGGGGTGAGGCCGGCCTCGGCGAGCGCGTGGTCGAGGTGATAGCCGCGGTCGAGCCCGTAGATGGCCGCGCTCTTTGCGTCCATCTTGTCGCCGCAGCCCGCGTCGATAATCATCGTCTTGTCGCCCCGCACGATCAGCGGCCGCATGCCCAGCGGAATGCGGTTCGAATCATCTGGCGGCAGGCGCTTCTCCCACAGTGTGCGCGGTACTACGCCGAACATGGCGCCGCCGTCGAGGCGCAGGAAGCCGTCGGACAGCGTGATCAGCTCGAGGCTGCCGAGCGCGTGTCGGCCGACGGTTCGAAACAGTGGAACCGCCGGGGCCGGTTGCTTCAGCTCCACCAGCACGCCGTGAGCCGAAGACGGGTGGATGAACGCCACCAGCGCGCCTTCGGCGCCAGACCTGGGCTGGTCATCAATCAGCCGGATGCCGCGCGCCTTCAGGTGAGCCAGCGCCGCCTGGTTATCGTCGACGCGAAGTGCGATGTGGTGGATGCCGGGACCGCGCTTGTCGAGGTACTTCGCAATGGGCGAGTCGGTGGCGGTGGCCTCCAGCAGCTCCAGCGACGATCGCCCGGTTGACAGGAAATGCGCCCGCACCTTCTGCGAGGCGATCTCCTCGCTGGCTTCGAGGTGCAGCCCGAGCGTGTCGCGGAAGAACGCGAGGGACGCCGGCAACTCGCTTACGGCGATCCCGATGTGATCGAGCACGGCTTTCATCACGGCTTGGCCTTCAGGGCCCGCGACAGAATATCCGAGGCGGCGGTGTAGGGGTCCACCTCGCGAGCGGCAATCCTGGCGACGAGGGCTTCGAACTCGCCGGCGCCCAACAGGTCGTGCTCGACCAGCTCCATGAAGCGGTGCGTCAACAGGTCGCGCAGGCGGAACTCGTTGCGGGCCTTCAGGCGGCGCGTCCTGGCATTCCCGGAGTGGGTGCGGAACCGCTGGATGGTCGCCCACAGCTCGGCGACGCCGTTGCCGGTGGTGGCTTCGGTCTTCAGAATGGGCGGCCGCCACTCGCCTTCCCCATACGCTTGCAGCGCCAGGTTCGATTCGATCGAGGTCACCATGCGGTCGGCGCCGTCGCGGTCGCACTTGTTCACCACGAAGATGTCGGCGATCTCCATGATCCCGGCCTTCAGCGCCTGCACGTCGTCTCCCGTCCCGGGAACGAGCACGACAATTGAGATATCAGCCGTGCGAACAATATCTACTTCGTCCTGGCCGACGCCCACCGTCTCGATGATCGTCAGCGACTTGCCGGCCGCATCGAGCACGAGCGCGGCATCGCTGGTCGCGCGCGCCAGGCCGCCCATGTGTCCACGGGTCGCCATGCTGCGGATAAACACGTGCTCGTCGTGCGTGTGCGCCTGCATGCGCACGCGGTCACCGAGAATGGCGCCGCCGGTGAACGGGCTGGTGGGGTCGACGCAGATTACGCCGACGGTTTCATTCATCGCGCGGGTGGTCGCGGTCAGCTTGTCAACCAGCGTGCTCTTGCCGGCACCCGGTGGGCCGGTGACGCCAATCAAATAGCTGCGGCCAGTGTGCGGAAAGATATCGCGGACCAGGCCGGCCGCGCCCGCCGCTTCGTCCTCGATCAGCGAGATGGCGCGCGCGATGGCCCGCACGTCGCCTGCCCGCACCCGATCGGCAAGGCTTGAAGATGCGGTCACGTCAGGCGGCCAGCAACTGACGGGCAATCACCAGGCGCTGCACTTCGCTGGTGCCCTCGCCGATGGTCAGCAGCTTGACGTCGCGAAAGAACTTCTCGGCTGGGTAGTCCTTCACGAAACCGTAGCCGCCGTGCAGCTGCACGCAGTCTTCCGACGCACGCACGGCGATCTCGCTGGAATACAGCTTGGCCATCGCCGACTCGAGGGTCATGCGCCGGCCCTGGTCTTTCAGCCACGCCGAACGATAGGTCAGCAGGCGCGCTGCCTCGACGCGCGAAGCGTGGGCCGAGAGGCGTTCCTGAATCGACGGAAACGACGCGATTGCGCGGCCAAACTGCTGGCGCTGCGAGGTGTAACTGACGCTGGCCTCGTGCGCGCCTTGGGCGAGGCCGACTGCCAGCGCGGCAATGCCGATGCGGCCGGCGTCGAGCACCTGCAGGGTCTGGATGAAGCCCTGGTGGAGATCGCCAACCAGCTGCGATGCCGGAATGTGGCAGTTCTGGAAGATCACTTCGGCGGTCTCACTGGCCCGCATCCCGAGCTTGTCTTCCTTCTTGCCGGCCAGTAAGCCAGGGGTCCCGCGCTCGATGATGAACGCGGAAATGCCCTTCGGGCCCTTCGTCTTGTCGGTCACCGCCATGACGACCATGGTGTCGGCCGAGGTGCCGTGGGTGATAAACGCCTTGGATCCGTTCAGGACGAAATGATCGCCATCGGCCACCGCCGTGGTCCGCATGGCGGCCGCGTCACTGCCTGAGCCCGGTTCAGTCAGGCCCCAGGCCGCCAGCTTCTCGCCCCTGGCCAGCGGCACGAGGTATTGCTGCTTCTGCGCGTCAGTGGCGAACATCGAAATGTGCGCCGCGCCGAGACCGTTATGCGCTGCGACCGAAAGCGACACGCTCGGGTCAACGCGAGCCAACTCCTCGATGCAGATGCAGTAGTCCACGGCGCTCATGCCGGCGCCGCCCAGGCTCTCGGGAAACTGGATGCCCATGAGCCCGAGTCCGGCAAGCTTAGGGAGCAGTTCGTGCGGAAAATGTTGCGCGTTGTCCCACGCCATGATGTGAGGGCGCATTTCGGCTTCGGCGAACTCGCGGACAGACTTGCGGAGCAGTTCCTGCTCGTCGCTGAGGCGGAAATCCATTGGAGTTAATTATAGACGGGAGTCGGGAGTCGGAGTCGGGAGACGCTGGGTCGGGAGTCGAATCGATGGGCGGCAGTCGGGTAAGGAATCGACTCCCGGTTCCCG
>JANMUX010000156.1:0-5090 GCA_031392125.1 Acidobacteriota bacterium
CCAGCGCTTCGCCTTCGATGTCTTCGGCGATGATCAGCAGCGGACGGCCGAGGCGCGCCACCTGCTCGAGTACGGGGAGCAGGTCCTTCATCGAGCTGATCTTCTTTTCGTGGATCAGGATGACGGGGTTCTCGAGCACCACTTCCATGCGCTCGGGGTCGGTCACGAAGTAGGGCGAGAGGTAGCCGCGGTCGAACTGCATGCCCTCGACTACGTCGAGCGTCGTCTCGAGCGTCTTGGCTTCTTCAACCGTGATGACGCCGTCCTTGCCGACCTTCTCCATCGCTTCCGCGATGATCTTGCCGATGGTCTCGTCGCCGTTGGCGGAGATCATGCCGACCTGGGCAATCATGTTGCCCTTGACCGGCTTCGCCATCTTCTTGATTTCGGCGGTGATCACTTCGACCGACTTCTCGATGCCGCGCTTCAGTTCCATCGGGTTGGCGCCGGCCACCACGTTCTTGGCGCCTTCGCGGTAGATCGCCTGCGCCAGCACGGTCGCCGTCGTCGTGCCGTCGCCGGCCGTGTCCGAGGTCTTGCTCGCGACTTCGCGCACCATCTGGGCGCCCATGTTCTCGAGCGGGTCCTTCAGGTCGATTTCCTTCGCCACCGTCACGCCGTCCTTGGTGATGGTGGGGGAGCCGAACTTCTTGTCGAGGACCACGTTCCGGCCCTTGGGGCCGAGGGTGACCTTGACCGCGTCGGCCAGCTGGTTCACGCCGCGGAGGATCGCCTGGCGGGACTGTTCGCCGTAAATAATCTGCTTAGCCATGTGAATGAATCTCCGTCCTTACTTCTTTTTCCCGCCCTCGATCACCGCCAGGACTTCGTCCTCGCGCATGATGAGGTAATCTTCGCCGTCGACTCGCACTTCCTGGCCTGAGTACTTACCGAACAGGATGGTGTCGCCTTCCTTGACGTCGAGCGCGATGCGCTTGCCGTCCTTGTCAGCCTTACCAGCGCCGACAGCCGTCACCTTGCCCTGCTGCGGCTTTTCCTTAGCCGAGTCCGGGATGATGATGCCGCCAACCTTCTGTTCTTCTTCCTCAGTGCGCTGCACGAGGATGCGGTCGTGGAGCGGTCTTAAAGCCATGTGTTGCTCTCCGTCTCTAACGTAGCTGGTTATGTGTAGCGTGATGTTTCTGGCAGTCGACCGCCTTGTCAGCTAGCAGTCGATGCGAACGACTGCTAATAGTATCGGCTGCCAAAAACGCTGTCAACCCGCGCCTTTCGGTGCAGTCGAGGTGGGCCTCGCGCCTACAGCGCGCGCACGCGGATTTTCAGTTGCTTGGTCTTGCGGGTCAGGGTGTTGCGGTGCACACCGAGGGTGTCGGCGGCCTTGCAGAGATTCCCGTCGTGCTTCTCGATGACACAACTGATGAACCGCTTCTCGAACTCGCGCTGGGCGTCGGTGAAATGCAGCCCGCGGGCGACCATTTCGGTGACCAACTGGTCGAGCAGCTTATTCACGGCCCTTGTCCTCCGTAGCCTTGGCGGAGGAGGAGACTTCCAGTTCCTGCCCGCTAAGACGGCGGTAGGCGTCCAAATACTTGCGGCGCGTGCCGTCGACGACGTCAGCAGGCAGCGAGGGCACGGGGGGCTGCTTGTTCCACTTGATCGATTCGAGGTAGTCGCGCACGTACTGCTTGTCGAAACTCGGTTGGGGACCACCCGGCGCGTACTGATCCTTTGGCCAGTAGCGTGACGAATCGGGCGTCATCATCTCGTCGATCAGCAACAACTCGCCGCTATCGGTCAGCCCGAACTCGAACTTGGTGTCGGCGAGAATGATGCCCTTGGTTTCCGCGTGCGCGACGCCGTGGGCGTACAGCTCCAGCGTGAGCGTCTTCAGGCGCGCCAGCAGGTCGGCACCAACCACCTGGGCCGCCGCCTCTTCGCTGATGTTCTCGTCATGACCCGAGTCGGCCTTGGTGGCAGGCGTGAACAGCGGCACAGGCAGCCGGTCCGATTCCCGCATCCCGGCAGGCAGGGCAATACCGCACACCTCGCCGGTGGCCTGGTAGTCTTTCCAGCCCGAGCCCGACAGGTAGCCGCGCGCGACGCATTCCACCGGTAGCGGGGTGGTGCGTCGCGACAGCATGGAGCGGCCCTCGAGCTGGGCGGCGTAGGCGTGCGCCGCCGCCGGATAGGCCGACACGTCGATCGACAGCATGTGGTTCGGCACAATGTGGCCGGTCCGCGCGAACCAGAACGCCGACAACTGGTTAAGCACGCGGCCCTTGTCTGGAATGCCCGATCCCAGCACGTAGTCGAAGGCCGAGATGCGATCGGTGGCCACGAGGATCAGCGCATCGTCGATCGCGTAAACGTCGCGCACCTTGCCGCGGCGCACCAGGGACAAGCCATCAAGCTGGGTATCTAAGAGAGGTTGTGAAGGCACGGGCGCTCGTGTGAAAGGCAGGCAACATGGTAATGGCGTGTCGACTTGGGCGCAAGACGCCAACGTGCTGGGGTGCGCCGGGACCGCGATACCTCATGTAGTATGGACGGTGGTTTGCGCACCGTTCTCCGCACCCTGGTTGTTGTCGGTCTGGCGGTCGGGCTGCTGTTCCTGTTCCTGCGAAATGCAGACCTGGACAAGGTCATGACCTCGGTCAAGGCGGCGCGCGTTGATTACTTGCTGCTGTCACTGGCGCTGACCTGCGTAACCTTCCTGATTCGCGCCGAGCGTTGGCAGTATCTGCTGGCGCCGCTCGGACCGACTCGTTTCATGATGGTGCTGCGGACCACCGTGATCGGCTTTGCTGCGTCGGCAGTGCTGCCGGCCCGCGCCGGCGAAGTGATTCGACCGTTCCTGCTGGCTCGCCGCGAGGGCTTGAGCGCCACGGCGACGTTCGCGACCATCATCGTCGAGCGCATTCTCGATCTGGTCGCCGTGCTGCTGCTGTTGGCGGCGTTCCTGCTGTGGTTTGACCCAGGTGTGGAGGCCCGCGATTCGGGGTTGTTCAGCGCCATTCGATACGGCGCATTGCTGATGACGCCGGTGGCCATCGGCACCCTGGCCGTGATGTTCTTCATGGCTGGACACCCGGAGCGCCTGCACGCGTGGATTCTGAAGGCTGAACGGGTGTTGCCGTCGCGCGTGGCGGCAATGATTGCGAAGCTGGCGCAAACTTTTGCGGAGGGCTTTGCCGTGGTCCGCAGCCCGTTGCGTGTGCTGGCGGCGCTCGGCTGGTCATTGGTGCTGTGGTTCTCGATCGCCGCGGGGATTTGGGGCGTCGCGGTCGGCTTCGGCATCAACATGCCGTTCACGGGCGGGTTGTTGATGCTCGCGCCCCTGGTGGTTGGCGTCGCGGTGCCGACACCGGGCGGCGTCGGCGGCTTTCATGAAGCGTTCAGGCTTGGCGCGACGTCGTTCTTCGGCGCCGACAACGATACGGCGGTGGGCGCCGCGATTGTGCTACATGCCATCTCGGTAGTGCCGGTCGTGATCGTGGGCTTGATCTTTATTATCCAGGACGGGCTGAAGCTCGGTGGCTTGGCGAGAGGAGACCTCGGGTGAAATGTCCGTTCTGCGGTGAACTGGGCGACAAAGTGGTCGATTCGCGCGAGAGCCGCGAGGGCGACGTCATTCGCCGTCGCCGGCAGTGCCTGAACGACACCTGCCGCAAGCGCTTCACCAGTTATGAGCGAATCGACGAGATTCCCTACATGGTGGTGAAGAAGGACGGCACGCGCGAGCGGTTCGAGCGCCAGAAACTGATCGGCGGGCTGCTCAAGGCGTGTGAGAAGCGACCGGTCAAGGTGGCCGACATCGAGGAGATTGCTGACATGGCCGAGCAGCTCCTGATTGACAAGCCCGAGCGGGAGATTCCCGGCAGGGACCTGGGCGCGCTCGTCATGCAGGAACTGAAGCGCCTCGACCAGGTCGCCTACGTACGCTTTGCCTCGGTGTACCGCGACTTCCGCGACGTTGACGACTTCGTCCAGGAAGCGCGCGCCTTACGAGGCAGCAAGGAATAGGCCGCGCGTGGCGTCCGCCAAGCCCCTGAGTTCCGCGTCGAGGCCGGCTGTCAAAGTGCCCGTGGCAGGACCGCCGCGCCGCCCGTTTCGCGATAATCCGCCGCTGATCCTGGCGGGCATCGTCCTGCTGCTTGCCGCGCTTGGCGGCATCGTCTGGCTGGCCGATCGCACTTCCACGCTGTCGCCCGACTTCCTCACCGAGGTGGTGCTCTACGCCCTCTACGCCACCAACATCACCATGCTCGTCGCGCTGGGATTCGTGCTCGCGCGCAACGTCATCAAGTCGATCTTCGACGGCCGCAGCGGCCTGCCGCTGGGACGCTTCCGCGCCAAGCTGGTGCTCGCGTTTCTCGGGCTCACCGTGATTCCCGCGGTGCTGGTGTTGATTGTCGGCAGCCGCGTCGTACTGACGGCCGTGGACCGGTGGTTCAACACGCCGATTGAAGAGATTCTGGCCGGCGCCAACAGCATTGCCGCCGACTACTACCAGGAACGAGAACGGCTGGTCACCGAGCAGGCGTCACGCCTGGCGCGCGAACTGGGCAGGGTCGACTTGACGACTACCGACATGACGCGTGTGCAAAACGTGGTCGTGCCCGAAGTCACCGGACCGCGGGTTGCGATGGTGCAGGTCTACCGGGCAAATCGCCGGCCCGGCCAGCAGGTCGAGGTGCTGTCGCTCGTTGATGTGGCTTCCCCGTCGATGCCGCAGGGATGGGTGCGGGGTTCGGCCGACCGGCTCGCCAGCCGCGCCGCTGCCGGCACCGAGGTCACGCCGAGCGTCCTTGAGCAACTGGCGAGCGGGGGAGAGCTCTTGCACGTCGGCGAGGCCATCAGCAACGCCGCCGGCCAGGTCACCGGTGTCGTGGTGGTGAGCGAATACCTGTCGGGCGAGCGCGCCGAGCGTTCCCGGCGCATGACCAAGGCGTACGAGGACTACACGCAGTTGCGCGTCCTCAAGCAGCCCCTGGCCGGGGTCTACGTCTCGTTCTTCGTCATGGTGACGCTGCTGATCCTGGTTGGCTCGACGTGGATGGGGCTATATCTCGCCAAGCGGATCACGCGGCCGGTGCAGATGTTGTCGGAGGCCGCCAAGGAGATTGGCG
>JANMUX010000218.1:0-20687 GCA_031392125.1 Acidobacteriota bacterium
GGGATGATCAGCGTGCTGTTGTCCTGCTGCGGCATGTACAGGCGATAGGGATACTGCTCGTCAACCGCCACCATGTAGTACTCGGCGGTTGGCTGGTTGAGGATCGACGACCAGCTCTTCGCGCCATTCAGGCTGACGTTGGCGCCGCCATCGTTCACCTGCAGGATGATGTTCGGGTTGTCGGGGTTGAACCACATGCCGTGGTTGTCGCCGTGCGGCGTCTCGACCGAGACGAACGTCTTGCCGCCATCGATTGACTTCTGCAGGCCAAGCTCGTTGACCCACACTTCATTTTCGTTCTTCGGGTTGACGTTGACGTAATGAAAGTAGAACGGCCGCGCGCGCAGGCGCTGGCTGGCGTTGATGTTGGCCCAGGTCTCGCCGGCGTCGTTCGATCGATAGAGGCCGCCCTCATTGCCGGGCGCTTCGACCATGGCATAGAGGACGCGCGGGTTGCTGCGCGCGATCTCGATGTCGATCTTGCCAACCAGCTTGCCCGGCAAGCCGGCGCTGATCTTCTTCCAGGTCTCGCCGCCGTCGGTCGACTTGAAGATGCCGCCTTCGCTGGCCGGCCCGCCGCTGATGATGTCCCAGCCCTTGCGGAAGCCCTTGTACATCGCTGCATAGAGGATGTCGGGATTCTCCCAGTCGACCTCGACATCGCGGCCGCCGGTTTCGTTGTTCACGAACAGGGTCTTCTTCCACGTCGCGCCCCCGTCGGTGGTCTTGAAGATGCCGCGTTCGTCGTTCGGACCAAACGGCGACCCGAGCGCTGCGAGCCACACCGTGTTGGGGTTGAACGGGTGCACCTTGATCCCGCCAATCTGGCCGGAGTCCTTGAGCCCCATCAACTCCCATTTCTTGCCCGCGTCGGTGGACTTGTAGACCCCGCGGCCGATGATCACGTTCGAACGGATGGCGGCGCTGCCGGTGCCCACCCACACGTGGTTCGGATTCGAGGGTGCGACATCGATCGAGCCGATCGACCCGGTGGCGATCTGCCCGTCGCTCACCGGCGCCCAGCTGATGCCCGCATCATCGCTCTTCCAGACGCCGCCGCCGACACCGCCGAAATAAAAGGTGTGGGGCTGCTGACGCACGCCGGAGTACGCGGTGACCCGCCCGCCGCGCGTCGCGCCGACGCTGCGCCACTTGAGGTCCTTGTAGGCGTTGAGCGGGACAACCTGGTTGGCGTCGCCCTGGGCCGCGACCTTGGGCGAGGAGCCCGACGTGAAGACCAGGGCCGACAGCGCGACCGCGCTGATGGCACGAACAACCTTCCAATAATTCATGGGACCAAACCTCAGGTGCAAACGGAGACAAACTGAAGCACAGATTATATCTGGTGAGGGCGGCTCGCTTCGCTCGCCGTGGGGCTCGGCCTTCGGCCGTCGTGAGGGTCGGCACTTCGCGCCTCCTGGGGAGTTCCCCACGCCGAGCGGCGAAGCTGCGAGCCCCACGAGGCGCGCAGCGCCAAGCCCTACGAGCGCAGCGAACCCTCACCGAGGCCGGCCCATCTCGACGTGTCCACGTGAATGCCGAGTTGATCCAGCAGACGCACACAGGTGTAATTCACCATGTCGTCGATGGTGGCCGGCCGGTTGTACAACGCCGGCATTGGCGGTGCGATGACCACCCCCATGCGCGCGAGCTTCAGCATGTTCTCCAGATGAATCTCGCTGAGCGGCGCTTCTCGCACCGCGAGTACCAGCTTGCGCCGTTCCTTCAAAATCACGTCGGCCGCGCGGTGGATCAGGTTGTCGCCCAGGCCGTGTGCGATGGCGGCAAGCGTTCGCACGCTGCATGGCGCTATCACCATGCCCATCGTGACAAAGGATCCGCTGGAGATCGACGCGCCCTGGTCGGTGAGCGGATGCACCACCGAGGCGAGCGCGTTGACCTGTTCGGGTGTGTAGCTGGTTTCGTGCACCAGCGTGCGCGCGCCCCACCGGCTCATGATGAGGTGTGTCTCGATGCCGGAACCCCGTAACATCTCGAGCAGGCGCACGCCGAAAATCGAACCGCTGGCGCCGGTTATGCTCACAATCAGCCGCCGAGGGACGTCGGTTGTCTTCATGATTTACGTTTTCGTAGCAAATGTAACATCCGTGTAACCCACAGGTCGACGCATTCAGGCACTATAACGTCAGTGATTCGCCGCACAGTTGCCGTCCTGGGCCTGGTTCTCGGCTTCAATGCCTCGCTGGCTCTGGCGCAATCGCAACCCGACGCCGCACCCGTGGTGACGCCGCCGCCGATTCGACGCTGGCTCGACGTCCAGCAACTATCGCTGGGCGGACGCTTTCGCTGGTTCGAGAACAGTGCAGGCCGGGTCATTTCTTCGACGCTGCAATGGCAGCCGCAGATTCGCGCGCGGTTCTTGTTCGACCAGGCTGCCAGATACAGCATCAATGGGTTCGCCTCGAGCGGCGCCAGCTTCCCCTCGAGCTGGAACAACACCGGCGGCGGCATTGGCACAGTCTCAACCGTGTTCAACGTCAAGCAACTGTTCGCGCAGGCCGAGCCGGTGAAAGGCCTTGAGTTTCAAGCTGGCGGCTTGCACATCAACCGGGGCGAACTCGGTGAACACGTGGCCTACGACAACGACGCGTTTATCGAAGGCGAGCGCGTGACCTTCCGCCCGGGGAAAGGTTGGCTCCGGCAGGTGGCTATCACCACCGGCTACTTCGGCGACTACCGCGAGCCAAACGTCTTCAAGCGGTTCGACAGGATGGACGACTGGAACTACGGGCAGGCGCTCGTGGCGTTCAGCATGGGCACCCGCACCCTGGCCTCTGTCGATTACACCTATGAAGACGGCCGCGACATCCTGCGCCAAGGCATCAACTTCAGACTGCCGGAATCGTTGCGGGTGTTGACACAGGCCCGGTTCGAGGCCTACCAGCGCGTATCGGGCGTCGATGGCAAGGGATTCAACGCCTCAGCAGACATGCGTTGGAAGCGGCTCGCGGCTACCGCCGGCGTGATGTCGGTCGACCGCTTCTACGGCTCGACCGAGGGGCCGTTCAACGGTGACCGCTACGAAACCGGCACGCGCTTTTATTCGATCTGGACCGTCACGGTCATTCCCGAACTGACGGTCCAGGCGTTCCACACCCAGGCCTTCGCGACCGACTTCCCGGTGAACATCCAGAAGCGGTTCGACATCGTGATCGCGTTCAACCCGACAGCGAGCCTCAAGCGCGCTGGAATCTTCTGATCACCAAGAACACGATCATCGCGGTGGCCAGCGACGGCAGCGTCGCGCCAATCGGCGCGGCGACCTTGTAGACGGCAAAGCCGGCCAGCCACGCTGCCAGGCCGGCGGTGGTAAATGCCGGCATCAGCTCGGGCTGGTAGATCCGCTCGACATCCACCTTGGCCCGCAGTACGACGAAGTGTGCGAGGAAAATGCCACCGACTGGCACCAGCACTGATCCCAGCAGCACCATCAGGTCGGCGAACCGTGTCAGCCAGGCCGAGGAGATCAAACCAAGCGCAGTGCCAATCAAGCCGATCACCCACACCGAACCGGCGCCGGTCGACCGCGGCGCGAGCGTCCGCCACGCGAGTGACGACAGGTAGATGTTCACGAAGTTGGTCGTCACCGTCGCCAGCACGACGAGCACCGCGGCCCACCACCCCACGCCAGCGGCCGCCAGCATCGCGCCGGGGTCGTCGCTGCCGGCGATGCGCGCCAGGTTCCAGCCGACCGGCATCAACCAGAGCGCGGGCAGGGCCAGCCCGGCGAACACCGCCGTCGCGCTCGCGCGCGCGGACCGTGTGTAGCGCGAGTAATCGGCAAACATCAGCAGCCACGACACCTGGTAGCCAATCACCACGTCGATTCCCCACAGCAGGGGAGGCGGCGGCTGCGCGCTCGCGGTGTCGACGATCGGCGGAAGGGTAAAGGCGGCCCACGTCAGCACCGAACCCGCAATCACCATCAACGGTACGGCAATGCGATCGGCAAGCCCGACCGCGCGAGGGCCGCGGGCGACAATCACCGTCGCGAGCAGACCGAGTAACGCGGCCCAGATGCGCGCGCTCGCTTCGCCTCCCAGCAACTGCGCGCACACCGATGCCGCGATGGTGTTGTTGACGGCAATCCACGCGAAGTTCGTGAGGTAGAGCAGGCCCGACACCAACTGCGCTCCACGAAACCCGAGCGGCGCCCGCGCGGCAATCATCGACGGCACCCCGAAGCGCGAGCCCACCGGGGCCAGCAGCGCGACCAGCAGCGCACCAAATACTGCGCCCGCGAGCACGAGGATCATGGCGTCGGTGCTGCCGTAGCGCGATGCGAGAACCGCGCCGGTTTGCAGGGTGGTCGCCACCACGTTGGCGGCGGCAAAGATCAGGAACAGGTCAAAGGCCGGCTGGCTGCGCTCGGACGCTGGAATTGGCGAGAGGTCCGCGGCGTCCATGGCAGGGCGGGAGTATACAACCGCGGCATGGAGCCATAACTATTTCGCTATGCAAGCGGACATGACATTTCTGTTACTCTCGCCCGAAGTTGGGTTCGTTCTGAGACCCTGGAGAAAAAACCATGACCATGAAGGTACTCAGATTCGTCGCGACGGTGAGCGTGCTCCTGCTCGCGGCCGTGCCGTCCGCAGCGCAGTCCACCACCGGCACCATCACCGGTCGCGCGCTGGACACGAGCGGAGGGATTCTTCCCGGTGTCGATGTCAGCATTTCGAGCCCGGCGATGATCGGCGGGCCGCGCCAGGCTGTCACTGACACACTCGGCACCTACCGCTTCGGTCAGCTGCCGCCTGGCACTTACGAGGTCAAGTTCCAGCTCACCAGCTTCCGGACGTTGGCGGTCGCGTCGGTGGTGGTGAACGCCGGAGCGACCACGACGGTCAACGGCCCCCTGCAACTCGAGACCCTCGCCGAGTCGATTACGGTGACCAGTTCCACTCCCACCATCGACCTGCAGTCGACCACGGTCGGGGTCAACTGGACCGAAGAGCAGATGGAAAACCTTCCCTATGGCCGCGGCATTCGCGGCCTCGCGCGGCTGGTGCCCGGCCTGTCGCCGACCCAGTTCGACGTGGGTGGCAACACGGTTGGTGGTTCGACCACCACGGGCGCCCGGTCATATGGCCGCACCGGCGGCGAGCTGATTAAGTTCGACGGCGTCGTCTGGGACCAGTTCTTCGGCGACTACAACACCTACGATCAAGTGTCGGTGTCCGGTGCGGCCAAAGGCGCCGAGTCGCAGAGCCCCGGCGCCACGCTCAGCTTCGTGGTGAAGTCAGGCAGCAACAAGTTCGCCGGCGCCTATTTGTTGGCGTGGCAGGACGGCGCGTTCCAGGGTAACAACGTCACGGATTCGCTGCGTCAACAGGGCTTCGATCCGGGCAACAACAAGTTCACCCGCTACAACGACGTCAGCCTCGACCTGGGCGGACCAATCTTGCGCGACAAGCTGTGGTTCTATGCGGCGTATGGCTACAACTACTCGGGTCTGCTGATCCCGGGCTTCATCTCGACCAAGACCAACGAGCAGGTCGAGTACTTCACGCGCCTGGACAACCCAACGCTGAAGCTGACCTACCAGCTGTCGAAGAACAACAAGTTCGAGCTGACCGAACAGGTCAATCGCAAGTGGCAGCCCTATCGCAATGCCAGCACGTTCCTGCCAGCCGAGGCCACACAGAACCAGGTGGCTTGGACGCAGATCGGCCCGGCCATCAAGTTCACCCGCATCATGAGCCAGAGCATGACGCTCGATACCAGCTTCAATCGCTCGGGCTACTGGTGGCCCGATTACGCGAACACCGACGACGTACGGATCACCGACCTGACCACCACCCACACGCGCGGCGCGTTTCTGGAAGTAAAACGCGAGCCGGTCCGGTGGGGCTGGAACGGCACCTGGTCGTGGTACCGCACCATCGGCAAGATGAACCACGAGATCAAGTCGGGCGTGCTCGGCTACCACAGCACGAACTACGTCGAGAGCTACGGCTACCCCAACCAGCAGATCTACCGCTATCGGAGCCTGCCTGGCGATACCAGCTTCTTCCAGCGCCCCGACTCGGTGCAGGTGTTCGAGTATCCCAACAACACCAACGCCGGCATTCGCTACAACTCCTGGTACGCGAATGACAGCGTCAACCTTACGCCCCAGCTCACGCTGAACGCCGGCATCCGCTTCGACCGCTACTCGTCGTGGCTGCCCGAGCAGGGCAATGACGGCAGCGGACCGTTCGCGACGGCCCGGATTTACCCGGAGAACAAGAGCTTCCCGACCTACAACGCCTGGTCGCCGCGGCTGTCGATGGTTTACGACGTGACCGGCTCCGGCCGGGTCGCGCTGAAGGCGAGCTACGGGCGCTACTCCGCGAACGGCTCTGGCGTGAACGCGGCCTCCGGGCCGGTGGCTAACTCCGTGAACCCCGCCGCCACGCTGGTCTCGACCTACACACGGTGGGATGGCAGCATTCCGTACACGCCGATTGCCGCCAACCTGACCGGCGTCACCGGCCAGGGCCGCGACAGCCGCCTCGACCCCAACCTGAAGGGCGAGTATCTGATCGAGTACACGGGGGGCGTCGACCTCGGGCTTGGCCGAGACATGTCGATGCGTTTCAACGTGGTTCGCAAGGGCGACTACCGCGGCAGCAAGGAACTGAACGTCGCCTTGCCGTTCGAGGCCTTCACCGACATGGCGACGGGCATCGACCCGGGCCGCGACAACATCGCCGGAACCGCCGACGACGGCGTCGTCCGCGTGTGGTCCGTGCCGCGGTCGTATCCGCGCTTCGGCCAGGTGCAGTCACTGTTCACCAACGCCGCTCCCGGCGAAGGCGATGACCGCTTCACCGCCTTCGAAACGACGTTCAGCAAGAGCCACACCAACGGCTGGTCGATGCTGGCGTCGTATCAGATCGACAAGCGGGATCTGAAGAACATCGCGCCCCGGAACCCGAACGAGGCGGCCTACGGCGTGGTGCTGGCCGGCGGCATCAATACGCCGGAGCTACCGGAAACCTACCAGGGCGTGCGCCTGAGCGGCACCGTCAACCTGCCGTGGAAGATGCTGGTGTCGTCCACTTTCACCGCCCAGCAGGGCGAGTACTTCAACCGCGTGGTCCAGGTGCGCGATGCGTTGAACACGCTGGTCAACGTCACCGTCGAAGGGCAAGCCGGGCGCTACGACTGGGTGAAGCTGTCGGACCTCCGCCTGTCAAAAACGGTCTCAATCCGCCAGGGCCACTCGTTCGAGGCGATGTTCGACGTCTTCAACCTGGCCAACTCAAGCGTCGTCCTGCGCCGTATTACGACCAACGGCCCCAATTACAATAAGCCCTTGTCAAGCGGCGGCATCGACGCCGCGTCGGCCAACCCGATTCCCGCGGCCCGTGTGTTCCGCATCAGCGGCCGCTATCGCTTCTAACGGAGATTAGTCACTCATGAGACGCCTCTTTCTCGCTCTCGCCTTCACGCTGGCGGCCCATGCCCCAGCCTTTGCGACCTGGTCGGTGATCGCCGTCGACGCGCGAACCGGCCAGGTGATCATCGCCTCGGCCACCTGCGTGCGGCAGCAAGGCTTCCCGCAGCGACAACCCAACCCCTCGCGCGACTTGATGGACGTGCAGGCCGTAATCGTGCCTGGTATCGGCGTCGCTGCCTGCCAGGCCGGTGCCGACAATACCCGCGAGAACCAGATGCTGGTCTACGCCGAACTCAAGAAGGGGACGCCCCCGGCGAAAATTCTCGACCTGCTCAAGCAGCACGAGACCGCCCGCAAGCCCGAAAACCAGATCGAGCGGCGGCAGTTTGGCATTCTTGCCATTCCCGATGGCAAGCAGATCACGCCGCAGAACAACCGCGTCGGGTTCAATGGCGCCAATAACTCGGTGTCGTCGCTCTATTTCGGCGGCCGCGTAGGTGACGTTTACTACCAGGTGCAGGGCAACACGCTGCTTGGCGACGCCGTGGTGCACCAGGCCGCCTTGGCGTTTACGCGCGCGACCGGCACCATGGCCGACCGGGTGATGGCGGCAATGGAAGGCGCCGACACCAACGGCGGTGACCATCGCTGCAACTGCGGGGTCAGCGTCATGGATTTCGTGCCGTGCGACGACCGAACCTCGTATGTCGCCTACATCGCCATTGCCGAGAAAGGCGATGCCGCCGGCGCCACGCACAACGACGGTCAGTATTCCGTGTATCTCAGCGTCACCGACGACAACACCGTGAAAGGCGAGAGCGGTAACCCGGTGAAGACCCTGCGCAAGCGATACGACGCGTGGAAGAAGGCCGGCTCAGCCAGGACCGGAGCGATGCCCCCGTCCCCGTATAAAGGGCCTCGGTAACCCATCGCTGCCCGCTCGTCTGCCGACGGGCGGGCAGTATACTTGCGCTCCATGCGCTCGTTCCTACTGTCCGTTCTGATCCTGCTGTTCTCCGCCGCAGCCACGGCGCAATCGACCCTTCCGGCCTTCGTACTCCAACCCGATCGCGTATTCGACGGCGAGACCATGCACAGCGGGTGGGTGGTGGTTGTTCGCGGCGATCGCATCATCGCCGCCGGCCCGCCGGCAGCGACCAGTGCTCCGGGCGGCGCACGGACGATCGCCCTGCCGGGCACCACCTTGATGCCTGGGCTGATTGAGGGCCATTCCCACCTGTTGCTGCACCCCTACAACGAAACCTCCTGGAACGATCAGGTGTTGAGAGAGCCGCTGGCTCTTCGCGTTGCCCGAGGGGTCAACCACGCTCTTGCCACGCTGATGGCCGGTGTCACGACCGTTCGTGACCTGGGCAGCGAAGGCGCCGGGTACGCGGATGTCGGCTTGCGTCAGGCGATCAATGAGGGCATTGTCCCTGGTCCGCGCATGCTGGTTTCGGGGCCGGCGATGGTCGTTACCGGCAGTTACGCGCCCAAGGGCTTTGCGCCTGAAGTCAGCGTGCCGCAGGGGGCGGAAGAAGCCGACGGCCTTGACGGTGTCGTGCGGGTGGCGCGCGGGCAGATCGCGCGTGGCGTGGACTTCATCAAGATCTACGCCGACTATCGCTGGGGCCCGAATGGCGAGACCCGGCCCGGCTTCACGCTTGGCGAGATTCAGCGCATTGCCGAGGCCGCCAACAGCAGCGGCCGTCCCGTCGTCGCCCATGCCTCGTCTCCCGAAGGCATGCGGCGGGCCATCATGGGGGGCGTCGAGACGATCGAGCACGGCGACGAGGGCACTCCCGAAATTTGGAAGTTGATGGTGGAGAAGAACGTCGCGTTTTGCCCGACCATTGCTGCCGGCGACGCGACCTCGCAATACGCCGGGTGGAAAAAAGGCGTCGATCCGGAGCCGGCGCGCATCACGCGCAAGCGCGAGACGTTCAAGGCGGCGCTCGCCGCCGGCGTGAAGATGTGTTTCGGTGGCGACGTCGGCGTTTACCCGCACGGTGACAACGTGCGCGAACTGGAGCTGATGGTGGAATGGGGCATGACGCCGCCGGCGGCGCTGGTCGCGGCCACGTCGGGCAACGCCACCTACTTCCGCCAGGCTGAGCGCATCGGCAGGGTGAAGTCTGGCCTATTCGCCGATTTGATTGCCGTCACTGGTGACCCGTCGACCGACCTGCGCGCGCTTCGCGACGTGAAGTTCGTGATGAAGAACGGGAAGATCTACAAGCAACCTGACGGGAAGTGATCGGTGTCGCGAGGGTGACTCTTGTCGGGAGGAATGACACGTGGCGGGACTTAATGTGAAGAACATCGCGATCGTCCTGTTGCTCTGCGGCGCGTCACTGTCGGCCCAGACGGTGGGGCCAGAGAAGGGCGCTTTGGTGATCGTCGGCGGCAACATGCAGGACCCGGCCATCGTGAAGCGATTCATCGATCTCGCTGGCGGCCCCGATGCGCCGATTGTCATCATTCCCACCGCCGGTGACGCGGAGGAGTATGACCAGTACTACTCTGGCCTCAAGCAGTGGCGCGCGAACGGTGCAACCAACCTCACCGTTGTTCATACCCGCGACCGGAAAACGGCAGACACGGAGGCCTTCGTCAAACCGATCCGGGCCGCACGCGGTGTCTTCTTCGCCGGAGGACGCCAGTGGCGGCTGGCCGATTCTTACTTGAACACCCTGACGCATCGCGCCCTGAACGACGTCCTGGCGAGAGGTGGCGTAATTGGCGGCTCATCCGCCGGCGCATCGATCCTGACTTCGTTCATGGTGCGCGGCGACACCAAGAGCAACGAGAAGATGATTGGCGACCACACCGTGGGGCTCGGCTTCCTGAAGAATGCGGCCGTCGACCAGCACCTGCTGCGCCGCAACCGGCAGTTCGACATGCTGGAGGTCATCGACAAGCACCCTGAATTACTCGGCATTGGCCTCGACGAGGACACCGCCATCGTCGTCGAGGGCGACCAGTTCGACGTGATCGGGCAGAGTTACGCCGTGATCTACAGCGACAAGCCGGTGGCCGGCGCGAGCGGTCGCTTCTACTTCATGGGCGCCGGGGATCGTTTCGACATGAAGACGCGCAAGGCCACCAGGCAGGGCACCGAGTGGCGGCCGCTGATGGGCGTGCGACAGCCACAGAAGTAAGCCAGGCCCCAAATTCATCACCGATTAGACACAAATGACCAACAGCTACTTACGACTCCTGACCACCATCGCCTTCTGTGTGTTCTCCCTGCCGGTGATCGCGCAGGAACCCGCCGCGAAGTGGTGGGCACATGTTGAGTTCCTGGCCAACGACTCGATGAATGGCCGCGACACGGGCAGTCCCGAACACCGGAAGGCGGCTGAGTACATCGCCGCGGAGTTCAAGAAGGCGGGGCTCTCACCGGGTGGCACCGATGGATACTTCCAGCCCATTCGCTTCCGCTCGCGTCGCATCGTCGAGGCGCAATCGAGCCTGGCGCTGGTGCGTCCGGGCGGCGCGATCGAAAGCGTAGAGCTCGGCGAGGAGGCAACCTTTTCAATGCGCATCGAGCCGGCCCCGAGCGTGGAAGCGCCGATCGTGTTTGCGGGATATGGCTTACAAGTATTCGAAGCGAAGCACGACGACCTGGCGGGCCTCGATCTCAAGGGAAAGATCGTGCTGCTGCTCACTGGTGGGCCCTCTCACATTCCCGGACCGCTGCTCGCGCACTACCAGTCAATCCGCTGGGAGTGCCTGAAGAAGGCCGGCGCGGTTGGCGTATTCGCGATCCAGAACCCGAAGGGTCAGGACATCCCGTGGGACCGCTCGAAGCTGTCGCGTTTCATGCCGGCGCTGGCCATTGCCGATGCCGCGCTCGACGAAACCCTGGGCCAGCAGGCGGCGGTCACCATCAACCCGGCCCGTGCTGAGCGCTTCTTCACCGGTTCGGGCCATACCTTCAAGCAACTGCTGGCCCTCTCGAACGATGGCAAGGTGTTGCCGCGCTTCGAGATTCCAGCGACGGCGCGGGTGAAGGTGACAATCGATGCCAAGACCATCGATTCAGACAACGTCGTGGGCGTCCTTCGCGGCAGCGATGCCACCCTGCGAAATGAGTATGTCGCCGTGTCCGCGCACCTCGACCACGTCGGCGTCGGCGAGCCGATTGGCGGCGATCGCATCTACAACGGCGCCATGGACAACGCCTCGGGCATCGCGACGCTGATTGAGACGGCGGCCGCGGCTGCCGCGGCTGGAGCAGCCAGGCGGTCGATCGTGTTTGTCGCGGTGACGGCCGAAGAAAAGGGTCTGCTGGGCTCTCGCTACTTTGCCAATCGTCCGTCGACAGCCGGCGGAAGGATCGTCGCCAACCTGAATACCGACATGTTCCTTCCGCTCTTTCCCCTGAAGAGTCTGGTGGTGCAGGGGCTGGAAGAATCGGATCTCGCCGACGACCTGAAGCGGGTCGCCCGGCCGTTGGCGCTCGAGGTGTTGTCCGACCCTGAGCCCGAGCGAAATGCTTTCATTCGCAGCGATCAATACAGCTTCATCAAGACCGGCGTCCCGGCGCTGTCGTTGAAGGTGGGTTTCGTCAAGGGCTCGCCAGAGCACCAGGCCGTGCTCAAGTGGCGCAGCGAGCGGTACCACGCGCCGAGCGACGACCTGGCGCAGCCCATCAACCGCCAGGCTGCAGAGGACTTCGGTAAGGTCTACCTTGCGGTCGTGCAAGCGGTGGCCAACCGCTCAACCAGTCCGCAGTGGAACAGCGCCAGCTTTTTTCGTCGTTTCGCAAATACGACGCCAGGCACTGGGGCCCAGGCGGCCAGGAGTATTCTGTTCATCGGCAACAGTTTTCTCTTCGGCTCAGGCTCGGCGGTCCGTTTCTACCGCGCTGGCACGGTGTCCGACCTGTACGGCGAGGGCATTGGCGGCGTACCGGCACTCTTCAAGTCTTTTACCCAGCAAGCGGGGCTCGACTACGAAGTTGCCCTTGAAACCCGTGGCGGCAGCGGACTTGACTTCCATCTCGCCAACAAGCTCGACGTGATCGGCAAACGCGGGTGGGACACCGTGGTCATGCACGGCTTCAGCCTGCTCGATGCCGACAAGCCGCGCGACCCTGCCAAGCTGGTGGCCACGAGCAAGCAGATGGCCGACGTTCTTCGCGCCAAGAATCCCGGCGTCGCGCTGTTCTTGATGGCGACGTGGGCACGCGCCGATCACGTCTATCCAGCCAAGGGGGCCTGGGCCGGGCAGCCGGTCGACGTCATGGCCCGCGATATTCGAACCGCCTACGACCAGGCCGCGGTGGCCTCCAAACCCAAGGCGGTTATTCCGGTGGGCGAAGCCTGGACGCGCGCCATTCAGGCGGGTGTCGCGGATGGCAATCCCTACGACGGCATTGACGCCGGCAAGGTCAATCTCTGGACTTACGACAACTACCACGCCAGCACGCATGGCTATTATCTCGAGGCGCTGGTGATCTTCGGAAGTGTCACTGGACGCGACCCGCGGTCGCTCGGCGATCGCGAGTGCTCGGCGTTCGAACTGGGGCTGTCGAGGACCGAGGTCAAAGCGTTGCAACAGGTGGCCTTCGACCAACTGGCCAGCTCCGGCACGGTAATGGCCGCCGCGGCGTCATCACTAGCATCCCAGGCGCCCGTTGCCACCGCACGCTGCGTGGCCGCGCCCTAAACGACGTTCGCTTCGGCGCTGGTAGTACGAGCGCTGAAGCGTTCCAGCGCGAAGGGTGACAGGTCAAACTTCGGATCACGACCCGCGATCACATCCGCGAGCACGCGCCCAGCCGCCGGTGCGTGCTGGAAGCCGTGTCCGCTGAACCCGGCAATCGTGTAGAAGCCCTCGACATCACTCGACGGTCCGATGATCGGGTTATGGTCGGGCGTCATCTCGTACAGGCCGGCCCACGCATGCGAAACGGCCGCGTCGGCCAACGCCGGCAGGCGCTGCATTGCGACCTCGATCACCTTCGGCAGGAAGTCCCAGCGCACGGTGATGTCGAACCCGGGTCGCTCCTCCGGATCGCCCATGCCGAAGAGCAGGCCCCCGCCCTCGCGATGGAAATAGAAGCTGCTGTCGAAGTCGATCACCAGCAGCTTGTTCGCCGGCACTCGCCCGGCGTTACCAGGATCGTCCCACGAGGCCCCGGCTGGAGGGGAGGCGATAAAGATGTGCCGCCGCTCCGGCTCCACCGGCACGTCGACACCCAGCATGCGGCCAATCGACTTGGCCCAGGGGCCGGCGGCGTTCACGACCAGCGGAGTAGCGATGTTGCCGCGTGACGTCTGCACCTCGGCAACCCGCCCGCCGCTCACGCGAATGCCCGTGACTTCGGTCTCGCGGATGATCTCGACCCCTTTGGCCTGCGCACCCTTGGCAAAGCCGGCGGTCACCCCGTTGGGGTCGGCCACGCCATCGGCGGCGCAGTAGGTCGCCCCTTTCACTCCGGTGACATCCAGGCCGGGCGCCAGGTCGCGTGCCTCGGCTGGTGACAGCCACCGGACATCGACCCCATGCGACTTCTGCAACTGAACGTTCTTCAGGAAGGTGGCGACGTGCGCGGCCTTGGAAAGCAGGAACAGGTAGCCATCCTGGTGGAAGTCGATCGGCGTGCCGACGACCTCCTCGAAGTGCGCCATCATGGCGATCGATTCGATCGACATTTCGATGTTGGCCGGATGCGAGAACTGGTGACGCACACCGCCGGCATTCCTGCCAGTCGAGCCCGCGGCCAACTGTGCCTCGCGCTCGACCAGGACGATGTTGGTCATGCCGCGTTGAGCAAGGTGCCAGGCCGTGCTGGCGCCCATGCATCCGCCGCCCACGATTACCGCATCCGCTGTGTTCTTCATACAGAAGAATCAAAGTTACCACGCCGGCACGTACGAGGCGCCGGACGGAGGCGGGCTACGAGTGATCTTGCGTCAGCAATCGCGCGGCGTCGGGCGCGCCCATCGATACCGCGATGTCGTGCGCGCAGACGCCGGCGTCGTCTCGGAGCTCGCGCTTCGCCCCGCGCGCCAGCAGCAGTTGGACCAGCTCGCTGCGATTGAAGGCAGCGGCCACCATCAACGGCGTCCGGCCGTCGTTGGCGGCCGCATTGGGAAAAGCTCCGCCATCGAGCAGCGCCGTGGCCACTTCGACGAAGCCCTTGAACGCGACGCCCGACAGCGGCGCCTGTCCCTGGTTGTCGCGAATGTTCGGATCGGCGCCGTGCTCGAGCAGCGCCGTCACGCAGCCGAGCCGGTCGTGGTAGGCGGCCACCATCAGCAACGAATCGCCGCGGGGATTCACGGCATTGGCCGGGAAGCCCGCGACCAGGGAGCGTCGAAGCGTATCGACGTCCCCGGTGCGGGCCGAATGGAAGACCAGGTCTGACAGGTCCAGGGCAATAGGCTCGCTCATGCGACGTCGAAGCGGTCCAGGTTCATGACCTTCGTCCACGCCCCCACGAAGTCGTGGACGAACTTCTGCTGCGCGTCCGCGCTGCCATACACCTCGGCGACCGCTCGCAGTTGGGCGTTCGAGCCAAAGAGGAGATCGACCCGCGTGCCGGTCCATTCGAGCGCTCCGGTGGCGGCGTCGTGGGCTTCGAACAGCTCGTTGGCCTCCGACGCAGCCTTCCACGACGTGCGCATGTCGAGCAGGTTGACGAAGAAGTCGTTGGTCAACGCCCCCGGACGCTGCGTGAAAACGCCGTGCGCTGAGCCATCGACGTTGGTATTGAGCACACGCATTCCGCCGACCAGCACCGTGACCTCGGGTGCGGTCAGCGTCAGCAACTGCGCCCGATCGACGAGCAAGGCCTCTGGCGAGACCGAATAGCGGGTTTTCTGGAAATTGCGGAAGCCGTCCGCCACCGGCTCGAGCACCGCGAACGACTCGACGTCGGTTTGCTCCTGCGACACATCCGTGCGTCCCGGGGTAAACGGCACCGTCACCGTCAGCCCGCCGTTCCTGGCGGCCTGCTCGATGCCGGCGCAACCGCCCAGCACGATCAAGTCGGCGAGCGAAACCTGCTTGCCGCCCGGTTGCGCGTGGTTGAACGACGTCTGGATGCCCTGCAGCGTCGCCAGCACCTTGGCCAGCTGCGCCGGCTTGTTGACTGCCCAATCCTTTTGTGGAGCCAGGCGGATGCGGGCGCCATTCGCGCCGCCGCGCTTGTCAGAGCCGCGGAAGGTGGAGGCAGATGCCCACGACGTCGACACCAGCTCCGCAACGGTCAACCCCGACGCGAGGATGTCCTTCTTGAGCGTCTCGATATCCTTCGCGTCGATCAGCTGATGATTCACGGCTGGCACCGGGTCCTGCCAGATCAAATCTTCCTTCGGCACTTCCGGACCGAGGTACCGCGATTTCGGACCCATGTCGCGGTGCATCAGCTTGAACCAGGCGCGCGCAAACGCGTCCGCAAAGTGATCGGGATGCTCGAGAAACCGCCGTGAAATTTTTTCGTAGGCCGGGTCAACCCGCAGGGCGACGTCGGTGGTCAGCATGTTCGGTGCGATCCGCTTGGCGCCGTCGTGCGCATGCGGCACAGTGTTCGCACCCGCACCATTCTTCGGTTGCCACTGATGGGCACCGGCGGGGCTCTTGGTCAACTCCCACTCGTAGCCAAACAGGTGGGTGAAATAATCGTTGCTCCACTTGGTGGGCGTCGTCGTCCAGGTGACTTCGAGACCGCTGGTGATGGCGTCGCCGGCGAGGCCGGAACCAAACGTGCTGGTCCAACCCATGCCCATGGCCTCGATGCCGGCACTCTCGGGGTCGGCGCCGACATGATCGGGAACGCCGGCGCCGTGGGTCTTGCCGAACGTGTGCCCGCCCGCGATCAGCGCGACGGTCTCCTCGTCGTTCATGCCCATGCGCTTGAAGGTTTCGCGGATGTCGCGGGCCGATGCCACAGGATCCGGGTTGCCGTTCGGGCCTTCGGGATTGACGTAGATCAGGCCCATCTGCACGGCCGCGAGCGGATTGGCGAGCTCGCGATCACCCGAGTAGCGTTGGTCGCCTCCCAGCCACGCCGTCTCCTCACCCCAGTACACGTCCTGGTCCGGTTCCCAGACATCGGCGCGACCGCCACCAAAGCCGAACGTCTTGAAGCCCATCGATTCCAAGGCGACGTTACCGGTGAGAATCAGGAGATCGGCCCACGAGATTTTTTTCCCGTACTTCTGCTTGATCGGCCACAGCAGGCGGCGGGCCTTGTCGAGGTTGCCGTTGTCAGGCCAGCTGTTGAGCGGGGCGTAGCGCTGCTGGCCCCTGCCACCGCCGCCGCGACCATCGCCGGTGCGATACGTACCGGCACTGTGCCATGCCATGCGGATGAACAACGGCCCGTAGTGACCAAAGTCCGCCGGCCACCACGACTTGGAGTCGGTCATCACCGCCGCCAGTTCCTGCTTCACCGCCTTAAGGTCCAGACTGTTGAATTCCTTGGCGTAGTTGAAGTCCTGGTCCATCGGATCGGACTTCGCGGAATGCTGGTGCAGCAGATCGAGGCGCAGCTGGGTGGGCCACCAGTCACGATTCGAGCGGCCGCGGCCGGACAGGTGATTGAAGGGGCACTTGGTTTCAGTCGACATGGGTTCTGACGTTCTCCTAAGCCCTGCAGTATACGGACGAGCCCACCCCGTCTCAAAGATATCGTTTGTGTCGAGATGATAGTCTGTGGCTATGGCTGTCTGGGACACCAAGCCGTACTCGCTGCGCCAGCTTCAGTACGTGGTCGCCGTTGCTGAACTAGGCGGTTTTCGCAAGGCCGCCGATGCCTGCGGCGTGTCACAGCCCTCGCTCAGTTCGCAGGTGGCGCAGTTGGAGCAGGCGCTTGGTGTCCAGCTTTTCGAGCGCGATGCGCGAGGCGTGCGCGTCACGGCCACCGGCCAGTTGGTCATCGTCCGCGCCCGCCAGGTGCTGCTGGCGGCCGGCGACCTGACCGAAACCGCGCGTCAACACGGCGACCCGCTTCGGGGCACCTTGCGCATTGGCGTGATTCCAACCGTCTGCCCATACCTGTTGCCAGAAGTTGCGCCGGTCGTTGGCCGGGCGCTGCCGGACCTGCAGATGGTCTGGAGTGAAGACAAGACCCAGGTGCTGTTGAAACAGGTGGCCGAGGCGCGGCTCGACGCTGCGATTCTCGCCCTTGACGCGCGCATGGAAGGCCTTGAGCATGCGCTGATCGGCGACGACCCTTTCGTGCTGGCTGCTGCACCGGGCCATCCCTTGATGAAGAACGCCGCTCCGGCGTCGTCGGCTGTCCTCGATGGCGCCACAGTCTTGCTGCTTGACGACGGTCACTGTTTTCGCGACCAGGCGCTTGCCTTCTGCGGTGCGACCGGCGCCCGCGCGGCCGCGTTGAGCGCGACCGGCCTGTCAACCCTGGTGCAAATGGTCGGCGCCGGCGCGGGTGTCACGCTGCTGCCGCGAATGGCAGTGGCCGTCGAGAACCGGCGCGGCCAGCTCGCCGTGCGCTCGTTCAAGCGTCCGGCGCCGTCGCGGACCATCGTGCTCGCGTGGCGGCGCGTGTCGGCGCTGCGGCGCCCGCTCGAGGCGATCGCCGCGGTGCTTCACAAGGCCTGGAACATTTCCAATCGGCGCGATGCCGACCGCAGTCGGCCTCGACACACCGGCCACGGGTGACCAGAGCGCCAGCTTGACTGCGCTATCATGCGGATCTTTGGTTTCATCACAAGGAGTTATGGATGCGTATGTTGGGATGCCTGGGTAGTGCGTGGAGCCGTGTGGCGGCCGGGGTGCTGGTGGCCGGCCTCGCCGCGCCGACGATCAGTGCAAATGACAAGGGTTACGAAGTCTGGCTGGTCGATCAGAGCAATAGCAACGGTCTGACCTATGGCGGCACCATTCACATTTACGACGGCCGCCAGCTCGAGACCAGTAATCCGGCCACAGCGGCACCGGTGGCATCGGTTGATCTTGGCGGCGCGGTTGCCGCGTTGTGCATGAGCCGAACGGCGGCCAACCCGGTGCGGCCGCACATGCTTGTGTTTAACAAGACCAACACCCATGCCGCCCTGACCTTCGTCGCGAGCGGCCACGTCGTGTTCTTTGACGCGGCGACCCGGACGCCCGTGGAGTGTCTCCGGATGGCGGCGGGGGTCGGAGGGGCAAGGCAGGCGCATGCCGGCTGGCCGACCGAGGACGACCGCTATCTGCTGGTCGCCAACCAGAACGGCAAGCGCTTCGAGCGCATCGCGACCGGCTATGCCACCAACTCGTTTACTTACAACCCGGCCGACGCGGTCGATCTCGCAAACGGGCTCACCCCCAATGGCGCGGCGCGCCAGGATCCCGTTTTGCGGCCGGACAACGCGCCGATTTGTCCGTTTGTGGCCTCCAACAACGGCCCGGCCTTCGTCAGCATGCGTGGCGGCGGTTTGTTCATGGTCGACTGGGCAGCCACGCCGATGACCATCGTCGGCGAATACGATCGGCTCAATGTGCCCGCCAACGGCTGTGGCTTCATCGAGGCCAAAGGCTGGGTGTTTGCCGACGGTGGCGGCGGCACGGCGAATAACCAGGATGAGTTCGCCGTGTTCCGGTTCCCCCTGACGGGTTACGCCGCCAGCAATCTGCCCAACGTGCCGGCCCGTGAGCTGCTGTTTACCGACCCGGCCGCCGCCGACCGCGATGCCCACGGTCCGGCGGTCTCCAAGGATGACAAGTTCGTCTGGGTGTTCGACCGCGGCGCCAACGTGGCGGAGGTGTTCGACAGCGAGAGCGGAACGCGGGTGAACACCGTCAGCCTGCTGTCGGATTTCAGCGCCGACCCCACGGTCGATCTGATCGGCCAGTCTCCCGACCGCAAGTATTTTTACGGCTCGCTGCGCGGCGCCATCCCGCTTAGTGGCGACCCCCACTCATCGACCGGCTCGACGCCGGGCCTGCTCGTGATGAAACTGAAGAGTGGCGGTGCTGACATGCAGGTGCGCGGCCTGATCCCCATCTCGAACGTCGACGCCGCCGGTGTGAATCGTGCCGACGCGCACGGCATCCGCGTGCGCCTCAAACACTGACGGCGACTGCACCAGCACGGCTGGCGGCACGGTGTGAAGCCGTGCCGCCGCTCGGGCTACCGCTCGACCGCAAGTCCGCGGAGATAGACCGTCGCGATACGGCGCGTGTTCGTGATGTCGTCCAGTGGATTGGCGTCGAGCACAAGGAAATCCGCAGCCTTGCCGGCCTCGATCGTGCCGCTGTTCGCGAGCCGCACGAACGCCGCGGCGTTGCGAGTGGCGGCGACAATCACCTGCGCCGGCGTCATGCCCGACGCCACCATGTCGGCCATCTCCACGTGAGGGGCCCACGGCGTATTGCCATCGGTGCCGATCGCAATCGTCACACCCGCGGCTGACAGCTTCGCGAGGTTTCGCGCCTGAATGCCGAAGGTGTCCTGCGCCTGCGGCCGATTGGTGGCCGCCGCCTGAAGTTTCTGCAGCTCGCCGTCGCTAATCTTGCCTCGCAACCAGCCGTAGTCGACGACCACCCCTCGATCCGGCATGTTCGGGATCAGCACGACGTTCGGCCGTGCCTTGAACAGGCCGACGACCTCCTCGTCGATGTCGCGATCGCGAATGCCGTGGGCGAACGCGTCGACGCCCGCGCGCAACAGGCCCTTGGCGTCTTCGAGCGAGAAGATGTGCGCCGCCACCCGCAGCTGGTGCTTGTGCGCCTCGTCGATCACCGCACCGTAGAGCGCGGGTGTCAACTTGGGGAACTTGCCATCCCGGTCGTCGACCCAGATCTTGACGAGGTCGACCTTCTTCGCAGCCAGCTCCTGCACGGCCTTGCGGCCATCGGCTTCGGTCGTAATCCAGTGGGGGACTTCGGTGCGGCCTTTTTCGGGCGCGGTGATGCCGCGGCCGGCGAGAAATAGACGCGCAAGTCCAGGCGTGGTCTGCGCGCGCTGGGCGAACGGCGCCTCGGTGCCGTCGAGCCCCATGCTAAGCGCCGCCCCGATGCCGAACTGCGCTCTGCGTCGCAGGTCGTCGGTCAGTTCCGGCTGCGTGGTGCTGGTGTGGACGTGCGCATCGACAATGGCCGGCATTACCGTCTTGCCGGTCAGGTTGATGCGCGTGGCGCCAGCCGGCGCCTTGACCGATGCTGGCGTCCCGACCTGAGTGATGCGATCGCCCTGGACCACGAACACCGCGTTGTCGATGGCTGGCCTGCCATCGCCAACGATGATGCGCGCGCCTTCGAAGATGGTGGCGGCCGGCGCCTGCGCCTGCGACGCGGCGAGCGTGATGGCCGCCATCGC
>JANMUX010000285.1:0-13282 GCA_031392125.1 Acidobacteriota bacterium
CGGCGGCGCGCAGGCCCGACCGCGACAGCTTGATCGCCGACGCGACCTCGTCGATGGCCGCGTCCTGGCCGAAGATCACGGCGCGCAATTCGCTCTCGATGTTCTTGAGAGCGGTCTTGTCGTCGCTCGACACTGCCTGCACGGGCACCCGGGCCATCTTGGCGATAATCCGCTCGATGTCGGCGACGGTAATGGTCGGGCGAACCTTAAGGCTCGTCCCCACGTCCGCAGGTGACGATGTCCCCGCGTCCGCAGGTGGCGACAAACCCTCAGGTTTGTCGGTCGGCCGCAACTTCGCGGCGGCGCCGGCTTCATCGATCACGTCGATGGCCTTATCGGGCAGGTGCAACTCCTTCAGGTGGCGCGTCGACAGCGCCACCGCCGCCTCGATCGCCTCGTCGGAATAGGTCACGCCGTGATGGTCCTCGTACGACGCCTTGAGCCCAGTGATGATGGCGATGGTCTCGGCCTCGGTCGGCTCCAGCACTTCGATCTTCTGGAACCGGCGCGACAGCGCGCGATCCTTATCGAACGACTGCTTCACGTCGGCGAAGGTTGACGAGCCAATGCAACGCAGTGCGCCCGAGGCCAAAGCCGGCTTCAACAGGTTGCCGGCATCCATCGTCCCGCCCGACGCCGAGCCGGCACCGACCATGGTGTGGATCTCATCGATGAACAGAATGGCGTGCTGGTGCTTGGCGAGCGCGTCCAGCACCTGCTTGACACGCTCTTCGAAGTCGCCGCGATACCGGGTGCCGGCAACCAGCGAACCCATGTCGAGCGAGAACATGCGAATGCCCTGAAGCGGCTCGGGCACCTCGTTCTGGTGAATACGCAAGGCAAGGCCTTCGGCCAGCGCAGTCTTACCGACGCCCGGCTCGCCCACCAGCAACGGGTTGTTCTTGCGGCGGCGGCAGAGCACCTGGATCATGCGGTCGAGTTCCAGCTGGCGGCCGATCAGCGGATCGATGGCGCCCTTTGCGGCCTTGGCCACCAAATCCGTGGCGTAGGTCTCGAGCGGATCCTTGACGCCGGCCTCGCCGCCGTCAGGGGCGACCGTGCCCTCTTTTTCTCCGCCATGGGAGATCGCGCGCAGCAGCGTGATGCGGTCGAGACCCTGCTTCCGCAGGAAATACGCGGCGTGGCTGTCTTCTTCCTGCAGCAGGAACACCAGCAACGCACCGCTCTCGACCTGTTGCGCGCTGGACGAGGCGGCGTGGACGACGGAGCGTTCGACCACGCGATCGAACCCCAGAGTCGATTCGGGCTTCACCGCCTTGCGGCCGGGCACCGGCGTAAAGGCGCGCTCCAGGACTTCTTCGAGATCCTTGCGCAACGCGTCCAGGTCGATGCGGCACGAGGTGAGAATGGCGCGCGCTTGCGGGTCCTCGACCAGCGCATGGAGCATGTGCTCGAGGCTGACCAGGTCGTGGCGGCGTTCCGCCGCCACGCGGAAGGCGCGCCGAATGCTTTCGAGTGTATCGGGGGCGAATGGGACGGGCGTGCGGCTCATGCGCGGGCTCCCTCTGGATCGGGTTCGAGCGTGACCAGCAACGGAAACTCGTGCTGCTCCGCCAGTGTCTGCGCAGCCTTGACCTTGGTCTCAGCGACATCGCGGGTGAACAGGCCGGCCACGCCGACCCCCGCCTGGTGCACGTGCATCATCACTGCGAACGCCTCCGCGTGCGGCATGTTGAAGACGGTCTCCAGCACCCACACCACAAATTCCTGGGTGGTGAAATCATCGTTGTGCAGGAGCACGCGCCACAGCCGCGGGTTTTCGACCCGCTCGTCGGCGCGTGACTCGGTCTGCACCCCGTCGGTTGTCTTCGGAACGGCCACATCCTGATCATAGGGGTCCGGACGCGCGACCGCAATCTATCCAAGTGGTCAGGTAAGCAGGTCGGGATCGAGCGTCCAGCCCGGCGCGGGCTCGCGGACTAGGCGCGCCACCTCGGCGACAAACGCGCGGCGCGGCAGCGCGACCGCGCCAAGCGACAGCAGGTGATCGGTCTCGAGCTGGCAATCGATCCACGGGAAGCCCCAGCGATCCAGCTGCGCCGCCAGGTAGGCCAGGGCAATCTTCGACGCGTCGGTGCGCCGAGAAAACATCGACTCGCCAAAGAACATCCGGCCCAGTGAGACACCGTAGACACCGCCGGCCATGACCCCGTCCATCCAGACCTCAATTGAATGCGCGAGGCCCTGTTCGTGCAGCGTCAGATAGGCCGCCTTCATGTGCGGCGTCAGCCAGGTGCCGCCCTCGTCGGCCCGCGGCGCGGCACATTCGTCCAGGACCGCCGCGAACGCGCGGTCGGCGGTGACCGTGAACCGGTGATCCTTCAGCCGCTTCCTGAGCGAGTGCGAGACATGAAAGTCGCGGGGCGCGAGCACGATGCGTGGATCCGGCGACCACCAGAGAATCGGGTCACCCTCGTTGAACCAGGGAAAGATGCCGTGCTGGTAGGCGTCGACGAGGCGGCCCGGCGTGAGGTCGGCGCCGGCAGCTAGCAAACCATCTGGCGCGACTAGCGCTTGCTCGACCGGCGGAAACGGGTCGGACGGCCCAAGAAAAGGGATCATTACGGGAAATTTGCTACAATCAGGATCTTCTGACCCCGTGGTGAGTGTAGCTCAGGGGTAGAGCCCCGGATTGTGGATCCGGCCGTCGCGGGTTCGAATCCCGTCACTCACCCCAAATTTTCCAATCAGCGAGCGACCGATTGATGATTGACGATTGGTTGCGCGAGCTCGAGGCAAGGCACTTCGCGAACCTTCGCTTCAGCGAAGTGACCCGCGCGCTGCGGGCGTTGTCGTCGGCCTACGTCGAGCGCCGCGAAAGCGCCCTCGCTGACCACAAGGCACTGGACGGCGCCGGCAAGCGCGCCGCGTTCGCCCTTTACTACGGCCCCATTCATTTCGAGTTGATCCGCGCCATTGCGGAGCGGATCGAGCAACCGACGGCCCCGGGACTGGTGGTCGATCTCGGCTGCGGCACCGGTGTCGCCGGCGCGGCCATCGCCACGCGCACGACTCCACACTCGCGCGTCCTCGGGCTCGACACGCATCCATGGACGCTCGATGAAGCTCGCTTCACCTATCGCGCACTCGGGCTGAACGCGGAAGTGCGGCGCGGCTTTGCCGGCCGCACGCGCATTCCAGATAACGCCACCTTCGTGGTCGCCGCTTTCGTCGTCAACGAACTGAAGCCGGCGGAGCGCGAAGACCTCCTGCGCGAGTTGAAGGCCGCGATCGCGCGCGGCACCGCCGTGTTGGTGGTCGAACCGATCTCGCTGCGCATTTCGCCCTGGTGGGAAGAGTGGGCTGCGGCCTTCCTGCTGATCGGCGGCCGCGCCGATGAGTGGAAACTCCGCGTTGACTTGCCGCCAATCGTGAAGCGCCTTGCCAAGTCGTCGAGCCTGCGGCCCGATTCGCTGACCGCGAGAAGCCTGTTCGTCGGGAAACCGGGTTAGCTCTCGACCTTTATCACATCGATATTGGGCGTGCTCGGCAAGGCCAGTTCGCCCTTCTCGTGCAGTTCGACTGCGGCCCTGACCACCACCGGGTCGAACGCTTTCCCTTCAAGGTCCTTCATCATCTGCACGGCCTCTTCAAGCGTCAGCCCCTTGCGGTAGGAGCGATCGGAAGTCAGGGCGTCGAGAAAATCGGCGACGCCGAGGAGCCGGCCGAGCAGCGGAATCTCCTCGCCGGCCAACCCCTCCGGATAGCCCGTGCCATCCCACCGCTCGTGGTGATACTTCACGCCGGGCAGCAGGCTGACCACCCTCTGGCTCTGGATGTTCGACAGGATGCGCGCGCCGTGCAACGGATGCAGGCGCATCTGCTTGAACTCCGCCTCGGTCAGCTTGCCGGGCTTGTTGAGAATGGCATCGGGGACGCCGATCTTGCCGACGTCGTGCAGCAGGCCCGACAACTCCACCACTGACCGGCTGTCGGCGTCGAAGCCCAGGTGATGCGCGAGCCTGACGCCGAACGCGGCGACGCGCTCTGAATGCTTGTGGGTGTAGCCGTCCTTGGCGTCGATAATCGAGGCGATCGCCTTCATCACGTCGAGGAACAGCCGCTCGACTTCGGCCATCAACTTGGCGCGATGCAGCGCAATGCCGGCTTGGTTCCCCACCGCGGCCAGCAATTCCAGCTCGGCCTCGCTGAACTCACGGGCCGCACGGCTATCGACGTAGAGGACGCCCAGAATGGTGTCGGTCGTTCGCATCGGCGCGCACATCACCGAACGAATGCGCTGCCGGATAATGCTCTCGCCGCCAATATAGCGCTCGTCAGCCAGGGCGTCGTCGGTAAATGCCGAAATGCCCTTCTCGAGCACGTCGTTGACCACGGTGCGCGACAAGGTCACCGCGCCGGAGGAGCTGCCGTCGGTCGTGCGCACCGCCACCATGTCGACGGCGTTGTCGGAGCTGGTGCCATCGGGCGGCCGCATGAGAATGGCCGCGCGATCGCCGCCGCTGACCTCGAGAATCGCCGACAGAATGGAATCGAACAACGCCTCGACACCGGTGGCGCGCGACAAGATGTCCGACACCTTGTGCAACGTCGTCAAGTACTTCTGCGCCGACGCCAGCAGGTCGGCGTCGTCCTTGCGCCTGGAGACCTGCGACAGAAACTCGAGCTTGGTCGGATCGACCGCGCGCTGCACCAGCGTTTGACTACGCGCTTCGACGATACTGAGCGAGGTGGTGATGTGGGTTCCGCGCACCGCGGACCCCGGCGAGTTGGTGTCGAGCAGTTCGATGACCGTGGACCCAATGCGGATCTTGTCGCTCTTCACGAGCTCGGTCGTCGCCATCCGGTGCTCGTTGACAAACGTGCCGTTCGCCGACTGCAGGTCGGCCATCACGCACACACCGTCGCGCACGGTGATGGTGCAATGCCGGCGCGATGCGGCTTCGTCATCGACAACCACGTCGCAGCCCTTGAGGCGACCCAGGACGACGGTCTGCCCGCTATTGACCGCCAGGGTCCGACCGACTTCCTTGCCGGACCTGACCACGAACTCGAATCGCATGGCGGCCATAATACAGGGGTCCGGCGGCTTTGGCGTTGATCCCTCGAATTGAGGATGATCTATTCAAGCAACGGGCCCTGATACCCATGGAAGACAACACTCTGGTTGCCAAGAGGCTGCGCTACATCGAACGACAACGGGGGCTGCGACCTGCCGTCGTACCGCCCTTCGAGGGCCGCGCACCTGAAGGCAGTGGCCCGACCAATCGCCACGGCATGCCCAAGCTGCCAATCGGCCAGCGCCAGGTGCCCAACTGGCCGGTGCTCGACTTAGGAGACTCGCCGACCGTGGCCCAGCGTGACTGGCGGCTCGAGGTCGGCGGTCTGTGCGATAACCCCTTCTCAGTCACCTGGGACGAATTCCTTGCCTTGCCGCAGGCCGACGACGTGAGCGATTTTCACTGTGTCACCACCTGGAGCCGGATGGACAATCGCTGGCAGGGCGTGAAGTTCCGCACGCTCGCGGAGCTTGCGGTGCCGGCCGCTAACGCGACGCACGTGCTCTGCACCGGCTACGACCACATGCCGGGCACACGCATTCCTTACACGACCAACCTGCCACTCGCGCGCGCAGTCGAAGACGACGTGCTGCTGGTGCACACCTGGGAGGGCGAGCCGTTGCCGCAGGAGCACGGCGGTCCGTGCCGGATGATCACGCCCAAGCTCTATGCCTGGAAGGGCACCAAGTGGATTCGCAAGATCGAGTTCCTCGCCGGCAACCGGCTGGGGTTCTGGGAAGAACGCGGGTATTCGGACACGGCCGAACCGTGGTTTGATGATCGATACTCTTGAGGTCTTGAGGTCTTCAGGGCTCGGGGCTTGAGATAGCATCTTCCCGTGTTCGTAGCCAAAGATCTGCGGCCCATGCTGGCAACGCTGCCGGCGCAGCCGCCTGCGCTCACGGTGGCCGGCTTCGTCTACGAACCCAAGTACGACGGCATTCGCGCCATCGTTGAAGTGATCCCAGGCCAGGACCAGGCTGCCGTGCGGCTGTGGTCGCGCAACGGCAACGAGAAGACTGCGCAGTTCCCGGATCTCGTTCACGCCGTTGGTGACTGGGGACGGCGCTTGCCGGGCATCGTGGTGCTCGACGGCGAAGTCACCGCGCTCGACGGCGACGGACGGCCCGCCGGCTTCCAGAAGCTGCAACACCGGATTCACGTTTCTGTCCCAGGCTATCGATCCAACAAGGCGCAGCTATCGCCAACCGAGCAACCGGCGGCACTGATCGTGTTCGACCTGCTGCGCGACAACCAGGACGATCTGCGGTCGCTGCCGCTAAGCGCCCGGCGCACGAGGCTGGAAGCCCTATTCGACGCGCACAAGCCGCCATCCACCACGATCAGGCTGACCGAGCAATCGTCCGGCACAGGCGAAGAGCTGATGGCGCGAGCGGTGAAAGAAGGGTGGGAGGGCCTGCTGGTCAAGCTCGCGCGCGCCCCTTATCGCACCGGCAAGCGCAGCCCTGAATGGATGAAGCTGAAGCTCCAGAAACAGGACGAGTTCGTAATCGGCGGCTGGACTGCCCCGCAAGGCACGCGCGTGCACTTCGGCGCGCTCATTCTTGGCGCCAGGGACGAGTCTGGCACGCTGAAGTATGTCGGCGACGTCGGCACCGGATTCACCGGTGCGGAGCTCGACCGGCTGATGGGATTGCTGAAGCGCATCGAGACGCCGACCTGCCCGTTCACGATCAAGCCCAAGGCGAAAGACACGACTCACTGGGTCAAGCCGGTGCTGATCGCGCAGGTGCGTTATGCCGAGATGACCGACGAAGGGCGGTTGCGGCATCCTGCTTATTTAGGGCTGCGGGATGACAAGCCCGCCGCCCAAGTCACGATCCCGAAAACCTCGCCACACAAGGCAACGACGAAGACTGCACTCGCCGCGAGAGAGACTGTCACCAGCCAACAGGTGGAGTCTCTGTTAGCCCAGTTGCACGACTTCGAGAAGGCGCGCAAGAACGGCAAGCTGACGCTGCCCGATGGCGACACGCTGGAGGTGACCAACCTCCACAAAATTTTCTGGCCCGCAGGCAAGCACACCAAGGGCGATCTCATTCGGCATTACGTGCGAGTCGCCCCGTACATCCTGCCGGTAATCGACAACCGGCCGCTCGTAATGAAGCGCCTGCCCAACGGAGTCGACGCGCCGTTCTTTTACCAGCACCGCGCGCCGGAGGTGCCACCCGCGGGCGTGCGCAGTGAGTCCCTGCCTGAAGACGATGTGCCGTCGCGGTTGATCGGGGGATCGCTCAAGACCCTGCTCTACATGGCGCAGCTGGCGTCGATTTCGATGGACCCGTGGTTCTCGACCATGGACGATCTCGACTCGGCCGACCAGGTCGCCATCGATCTCGACCCGCAGCCCGGCGCGACCTTCGAGCAGATCCTGGCTGTCGCGCGGTGGGTGCAAGAGGAGCTCGATCGCGTCAACGTCCCGGGGTTTCCGAAAACCTCCGGCTCCGAGGGCCTGCACATCTTCATCCCGCTGCCCAAAGGCACGCCGTACCAGGCGGGCATGCTGTTCTGCCAGATTGTCGCCACCCTGGTGTCGACGAAACACCCGAAGGTCGCCACCGTGGAGCGCGCAGTGCGCAAGCGGAAAGAAAACACGATCTACGTCGATTACCTGCAGAACATCCAGGGGAAAACGCTGGCCTGCGCATACAGCGCGCGCGCCAGCGCATTTGCCGGCGTGTCAACGCCGCTCACGTGGCAGGAAGTCCACGACTCCCCTGCGCCGCAGGACTTCACCATTGACACCATAGCCGCCCGCCTCGGGCAGACCGGCGACCTGTGGGCGAAGCTACGGGCCCACAAGGGCGCGAATCTGCTGGCGGCGATCGAGAAGCTCGCGAAATGAGCGCCACCGGCATCGTGCTGTGCGGTGGACGCTCCACCCGCATGGGAAAGGACAAGGCGTCACTCACCATTGACGGCGAAACCATGATCGAACGCGCGATTCGCGTCGTGCGCGCGGTCGCCGATGACGTCGTCGTCGTCGCGCGCGCCGATCAGGCCATACCCGCCGGTACCCTCGTCGTTCACGATGTCGTCGCCGGCCTGGGTCCGCTTGCCGGCATTGTCGCCGGCCTGGCAGCCTCGGCCACCGACGTCAACTTCATCATTGCCTGCGACATGCCCTTGATCAGGACAGCAGTGCTGACGCGGCTTGCGGCACTACGTGGCGATGCCGACGTTTGCGTGGCCGTCGCGGATGGACACGCCAGCCCGCTCTGCGCGGTCTACCGGAAGCACGTGGGGGCCATCGGGCAGGAACTGCTGGCGACCGGCGAGCGGCGTGTGATGGCGCTGCTCGATCGGGTACAAACGAAACGGGTCGATGCGGCGGTGTTCCGCGACATCGACCCGGATCTGGACAGCTTTATCAGCTGCAACACGCCGCAGGCGTATGCAGCGCTCTGTGCCAGAAGGGCGGCACTTTAGTGCCGCCCAATCCGCCTAGAACACGAAGCGCAGTTCGCCCATGATCTGACGCTTCAGGATGTCGCCGAACACGTGCGACTGGATGTCCTCGTTGGTCAGGTTGATCCCCTTGATCGTTGCCGTGATCTTGTCCTTGGCGAACTTCACGCCGAAAGCGCCGTTGAACTGCGTGTAGGCCTCGGTCGGACCGGTGAAGCGCGAGTCGAGCACGTCCTGCCACAGCGCGTCGTCGACGTAGCTGGCCGACAGGTTGCCCAGGAACCGGCCTTCGCTGAAATTCAGCCCGATGTTGAAGCGGTTCTGCGGCGGCAGGTTGACCTCCGACAGCGCAAAGTCGGGATCGGGCTGATCCTGGTACGAGTAGTTGGCGAACAGGTTCAGCGCCTGGTTGACCGCGCCGTCAATGCCGAGTTCGAAGCCCTTGTTCTTCACCGAACCGAGGTTGCGGTAGCTGAACTCCGAGGGCAGGCCGCCCGAGTTGCAGATCGCCGACGTGCAGGCGGGCGGCAGCACTTCGAGAATGACCGGCGGCAGCGGAAAGCCGGGCGGCGGCGCCGAGGCGCGGTAGCGGCCAACCTGGGTGAAGAAGATCTCGTCTTCGTTCTTGGTGAAGTAGACCGACGCCGACAGCGTGGCGCGGTTCTTGATGATGCCGGTGTAGCCGACCTCGAACGATTCGGTTGATTCTTCGGTGAGCGATTCGTTACCGGTCGCGCTGACCGGGAAGTTGTAGATGACCCCGCTCAGCGCCGGGTTGATCGCGCCGAGGTTCAGCTGATTGACGATCCGCGTCTCGAGGAAATTGTTGATCAGCGAGGGCGAGCGGAACGCCTTGTTGAACGACAGTCGCAGGGCGTGGTCGGCAGAGGGCTTGAGGATGACGGCCACCCGCGGCGAGAAGACCGGGTCTTCGATGTTGTCGTATTTGTCGATGCGGGCGCCCAGGCTCAAGCGCAGGAAGTTGTTCAGGAAGATTTCGTCCTGCACGTAGCCGCCCAACTCCGTGCGGTTGTCGCCGCGCGGCGCAATCGACAGGTCAAAGCTGTTGAAGCGGACGTTGCCGCCGTAGCTCAGCACGTGACGACCGCCGAAGGTATTGATGTTGCCCACTTCGAAGTCGTAGGTCTTGGTGTCGAACTGGAACAGGATCGGCCTGCCGTCGACGCCGATGGCCAGCAGGCCCGAGGCGTCGCCGTTCAGCATGTTGGTGAAGAAGTTGAACTTGAAGGCGTTGCGCGCGTAGCGCATGGTGCCGTAGGTGACGCCAACGCCGGTCATGTCGAAAGGACCGATGCCGGTGTGAATGATGCCGTCGGTGCCCGAGTAGCCGCCGGCGAAGGCCAGCTTGTAGTTGCCGTCCGGCGCGTCGTAGTCGACGCGGCCATCAACCTTTGGCTGGGTCGTGCCCTGGTTCGCGAACGCGGGGTACTGTGTACCCGTGCCGTTGGGAATCGCGCCAGTCGGGCGCGGGAACGCGTCCGAGGTGTAGCCGCCCGCGGAAATCTTGTAGGCCCAGCGGTCATTCACCGCGCGGGCATGCGTGCCGTTGATGCCGAACATGGTGCCGGCATCCAGCCGCTCGCCGCGCTCCGCCGTGCGGTCAAACGAGCCAAAGGTGACGGTGGCGCTGTTGCCGTTCAGCTCTCGCGGCGTCTTCGAGATGAAGTTGACGACGCCGTTCATGGCGTTGGCGCCCCAGACGGCGGACGCCGGTCCGCGGATCACTTCGATCTGCTTCAGCTCGTTGGGATTGACAGGCAGCAGGTCCCAGGCGACGAAGCCAAAGAAATCGAGATACAGGCTGCGGCCGTCGAGCAGGGCGAGCGTCGAGGTGGCCAGCGTGGACGTGGCGCCGCGCATGGTCAGGTTGAAGTCGCGCGCCGAGGTCTGCGACAAGTTGACGCCTGGCACCGACCGGAACAGTTCGGCGTAATTGGTCGCCGGCGTGGACGCGATCACGTCGGCTGTCACCACCGAGACAGTGGCCGGCGCGTTCACCAATTGCTGTTCGACCTTCGACGCGGTCACCACCACCTGCTCTTCGTAGATCGGTGGTTCATCGGGCTTGGCAGGCGGTTGTTGCGGCGGCGCAGGGGCCTGAGCAAAAGCAGCGGACGAAGTGGCGAGGGCCAGGGTCAAACAAACCGCCAAGCGGCGAGCCGTCATGGAGCCTCCAAGGAAAGTTAACGCTAGGGGTCGCGTGTCTATTGTAACGCCCGGCGGGTCAGCGCAAGGTAATCGGGGCGATCGGCTGGGGACTGGTGCCGGTATTCGGCCAGTACTTCATTTCCCTGCACGACGAACACCCCTGGCAGTTGTCGCATCAGTTCAGTCGGCTGCGGCCCGAAGCCGTGCGATAACGCGCACACCGCGCCGCGTACCCACACCGCCGGGTCGATCAGCGCCTGCACGCCGGTTCGTCCCAGCGCGAAAGCCCGGTAGTGTTCGAGACCGGGGTCGCTGACTTGCACCACATCGGTCAGCTGATGTTTGGCGAACCAGGGTTCCGCTTCCTCGGGTGACGCGCCATGAACGAACGCCACGCGGGTGCCGGCAGCATCCAGTTGCGGCTTGACCGCCGCCACGTCCGCGATCGCTTCGCGGCAGAACGTGCAGCCAAATGAGCGAAGCAAGACCACCAGCACCGGCGCATCTTGCAGCTGCCGAAGCGGCGAACTGTCCGGCAGTTCGATGACCGGCCCCGATCGAAGCGGCGGGGTCATGTCGTGGCAACCGCTGCCGCGGCCCATTGTTCGAGCTTGCGGGCGTCCTCGTAGAACCGACGGATGCCGTCCGACAACTTCTCCACCGCCATCGCATCCTGATTGTGCCGGAAGCGATAACTCTTCTCGTCGAGCGTGATTTTCTCGTCGGTCGAAGCGCGAGCCGCCGCCGGTGTCAACCGCGGCGTAACCTCGCCATCGGTCTTCTGTAAAGTCTCGAGCAGTTCGGGGCTAATCGTGAGCAGGTCGCAACCGGCGAGACCGGTGATCTGCTCTACCCGACGGAAGCTGGCTCCCATCACCTGTGTCTGGTAGCCGTATTTCTTGTAGTAGTGATAAATGCGGGTCACCGACACGACCCCCGGATCTTCGTCGGCGGGAATCTCGGCGCCGCGTTCCTTGCGGTAGTAATCGTAGATGCGGCCGACAAACGGCGAGATCAGGGTGACACCCGCCTCGGCGCACGCCACTGCCTGGGCGAAGCTGAACAGCAACGTCAGGTTGCAATGAATGCCTTCGCGCTCGAGGTCGGCCGCTGCGCGAATGCCTTCCCAAGTGCTGCCCACCTTGATCAAGATGCGCTCGCGCCCGATCCCGGCGGCTTCGTAGAGGGCAATCAACTCCCGCGCCTTCGCGATGGTGGCCACGGTGTCGAAGCTGAGCCGCGCATCGACTTCGGTCGAGACCCGCCCCGGCACAATCTTCAGGATCTCGCGACCGAAATTCACCGCCAGCCGATCCATGAACGCTTCGGTGCGGCGGGCGTCGGGCAACCCGAGGCGATCGGCGTCGGCGCGCGCCGCTTCGACCAGCGGACGATAGGCCGGTAGCTGCGCCGCCTTCAGCAACAACGATGGATTCGTGGTGGCGTCCTGTGGCCGGAACTGCCGCATGGACTCGATGTCACCGGTGTCGGCAACGACCGTGGTGACCCGCTTCAGGGAGTCGAGAAGAGACATGGTTAAGGATAGTGCCAAGCCGCCCGGGGTGCCTAGGGTGCTTCAGGTACGTGAGGTGCGGGTATGCTTTAGGTCCATGCGCGTTCTGGTCATCGACGTGGGCGGCACCCACGTCAAACTGATGCACACCGGCAGCTCCGAGACGCGGAAGTTCAATTCAGGCGACGGGTTTACGCCGCAGCAGGTGGTCGCCGGGACCCAGGCACAGACCGGCGACTGGCACTACGACGCAGTGTCCATCGGCATTCCCAGTCCGGTGCTCCGCGGAGTCGTGATGCAAGAGCCCTGGAACCTGGGCACCGGATGGGTGGGGTTTGATTGGGCAGCCGCCTTCGGCGTGCCGGTCAAGATCATGAACGATGCCGCCATGCAGGCGCTCGGCAGCGACGAGGGCGGCCGCATGCTGTTTCTCGGCCTCGGCTCTGGCCTCGGAACCGCGTTGGTCGATCAAGGCGTGGTGGTGGCACTGGAGCTTGCTCACCTGCCTTTCAAAGATAAGACCTTTGAGGACCTGCTGGGCCAGCGCGGCCTGAACGCCCTCGGTGAAGAGGCCTGGAGAGCGGGGGTGCTCGAAGCCACGGCCCTGCTGCGCGCGGCGGTCGCGGCCGAATATGTCGTGCTTGGCGGCGGCAACGTCCGCCTGTTCACCGACCTCCCTGCCGACATCCGCCGCGGCCACAACGACCGGGCGTTCGAAGGCGGCTTTCGCGCCTGGGATCAAGCCGTACCGGCGTCAGACGCAGCTGGCCTGCGTTCACTTGCGGCATGGGCGCCGCGTCAGCACCTGCGCGAGCTATTCGCGGCCGACCCCGGCCGCGCTGAGCGGTTCTCATTGAAGGTCGGCGAACACCTGCAGGTTGACTACTCAAAGAACTTGGTCACGGACGATGCCATGAGGGCGCTGGTGGAACTGGCGCGCAAGACCGGCGTCGAGCGCCTGCGCGACCAGATGTTCGCCGGTGAGCCGATCAACACCACCGAGAATCGAGCCGTGCTCCACGTCGCGTTGCGCAATCGTTCGCCCAGGCCGATGCTGGTCGACGGCCAGGACGTCATGCCCGACGTGCGCGCCGCCCTCGAACACATTCGCCGCTTCTCGGACGCGATT
>JANMUX010000300.1:0-16648 GCA_031392125.1 Acidobacteriota bacterium
TGATCGATCAGGCGAACGCGGTGGTGGCCAAGCTGCCGGATCTGGTCAAGGACATGGTGGGCTCGGGCGCCTTGTTCCCGTCGATCAAGCCGGTGCCGAAGGGATAGCTCGGTCGGATACGAGGCACCTGCGGCTTGCGCGCGGCGAACCGCAGGTGCCCCCTGACGCTACTTCACTTCCACTACTTCACTTTGAAGGCCGAGAGCAGGCGTCTCACCTCAGTGTCGGTCAGCCCGCCGGGCCCACCACTCAACACCGCATGCGTGTCGATGGTGGTGCGGACGATCGGCGCCGACGCCAGCCGCCCGTCGATCAGAATGGCGATCGGCCGGCTCATTTGCGCCGCCGACAATGCCGCCATCTTCTTCGCGCCCTCGGCTGTGAACACGACGGCTACGGCCGGTTCACCGTTGGCGAGCGTATGCACCTCGGCCCGCGCGATGTCTGCCGATGTGAGCTGACCGGTCGGCGACACCCACACCCCCGCACCGCCGGGTGCCTTCATCTCACGCCATCCCGACATCGGATTGGACGAGGCCGCCCGGATCTCGAGTGGCATCTGGCCGTTCAGGACGCTCGCCAGCAGCATGACAATCAAACCGGTCACCGCAGTACGTTTCTTTTTGGACATGACTTTCCTCTCTTGTTGAACTCCCGACTACACAGGGCTGACGAGGGGTCAGGCCGCTGGCGGTGGTCGCGGAGCGAGAGGAGGACAGGTGAGACGGAAGTTGGGGGCCGCGTGAGCGGGACAGACCCGAAGGGGCACCGCGCCGAGCGCGAGTGCTTCCGATGTCTGCGGCGGCGCCACGCAGGCGCTCGAAAAGACGAGCGGCTTGTTCGCCTTGGCGCGAACCAGTTGCGCGTCAGGGCCACAGGGGGCACACAGGACGACCGCGAATGCGGCCTCGCGGACCTGGACGCTGGTCGTGCCCAAGGCGGCTGCGGGCCCTGGGAAGCACAGTGCTATCCAGACGAAGACTACCGGCACGGCTTGAAGGCGCTTGATGCCCGCCATTAGACCCACTCTACACTGCCCCGGCGCTCAGGGCGTCGCAGGCGCAGGCGTAGCCTGATTGAGCCAGGCCTCCCACGCGGCAACGCTGAACGGCCGGCCGAGGAAGTCGCGGACCTGGTCGGCCGCGGGCTTGGCACCGCCTTGCGCGAGAATGGTGTTGCGGAAACGGCGAGCTGGCCCGGCTGCCAACAAGTTCCGCGAATCGAAGCCGCTGAACAGATCTTTCGCAATTACCAGCGACCACATGTAGGTGTAGTACGACGCGGTGTACTGGGGATTGGAAAGCTGCGTGAACGTCCCTGGAAAGTGCGTGCCCTCGGGATATGCCGTCGGCAGATACTGGTTCATCAGGTCTTTGTAGATGGCCATCGCGTCCGCGTTCTTCGGGTCGCGATCGTGCAGCGACAGCGACAACTTCGCGAACACCATCTGCTGGCGGATGTCGTAGCCACGACCAAGTTCGTTGGCGCGCCGCATTTGGTGCACCAGCGCGGCCGGGATCGGCTGGTTGGTCTGGTAGTGCGTGGCGAACGTCGCCAGGGTTGCGGGATCCGATACCCACTCTTCCAGCATTTGCGATGGCGCCTCGACGAAGTCGCGCTCGGCCACGCGCGTCAGCCCGATCCAGCGCTGCTGCCGTCCCGACGCCACCGCATGAATCAGGTGGCCAAACTCGTGGAAGAACGTCGTTACCTGGTCGAATGTCATCAGCCCGGGATCACCCGGCTGGCCGCCGGGAAAACGGCAGATTAACGCTACCTCCGGAATCTGGCGATCGCGAATCCCGGCTCGCGCCGTGGCGGCCGCGGCGCCGCCGCCGCCCTTGCCGGGGCGGGGATGCATGTCGAGGTAAATGCGGCCAATCAGCTTGCCGCTTTCGAAGACCTCGTAGGGTTCGACCGACGCGTGCCACACGGGCAGGCCAGTCGCCGGACGGAACTCGAGGCCGAACAGCCGGCTGCTGACCGCGAAGACACCTGTGCGCACACGTTCGTAGGCGAAGTATGGGCGCATGGCCTGCGAATCGAAGTTGTAGCTCGATTGGCGGACCAGCTCGGTGTAATAGCGGCGCTCCCAGGCGTTGACCGTGGTGGCGCCAGGCTGATCCTGCCGTTTGCGGCCGAGGATCAACTGGTAGTCCGCATCGGCCTTCGCCGCCGATGCCGTCACCACGCGGTCGATGAATGCCGAGGCGTTCTCGGGTGTCGCTGCCATGCGTCCTGACAAGTCGTACGCCGCCCAGTCCTTGAAGCCCAGCGTGCGCGCGAGTTCCGACCTCGTCGCAACCATCTGCTTCAGCACGTCGAGGTTGGCCGGGTGGGCGACGTTCTGCGATTCCAGCAGCATGCGGCGGCGCAGGTCATCGCTCTTCGCGTACAGCATCACCGGCTGCAAGTCGGACGCGCTGGTGGTCAGCACGATGGTGCCGTCGGCCCTGGGCTTGTGAGCCGCAATGAAGTCGGGCGGGAGGCCCGCGAGCTCCGCGGCGTTCGACACCGTCAGCGTGCGCGCGCCGTCACGAACGTTGCGATCGAAGACCTGCCTGAGCCGCACCAGCAGGTCGCGCAGCTGGTTGATCTTCGCGCGGGTCGCGGCATCTTTGTCGACGCCCTCCCGGCGATAGTCGTCGAGTTCGAGCTTCAGGTAGCGGGCGAGATCCTCGGCAGCGCCATTGGCGCGTATGCCGGAGAGCACGGCGTATGCGGCACGATTCAACGCCAGCTCGGTCTCGAAACTATCGACTGCCTGCCCGAGTTTCTCAGCAGTCGTGCGCATCGTCTCATCCGGATGCAGCTGCCGGACGACCGCCAGAAGATCCTTGGCGGTCACCAGATGTACCTGGACGTTGTCGTAGGTCCGCAGCGTGCGTTCAGCGGTGCGCCGGCTGGTGGCCGACGTCAATTGCAGGAGCTTGTCGCGAGCGGCCGCCAGGTGGTCATTCACGACCCGTGTCAGCGAATCGGCATCGGTGACACCGGCGTAGAACGGCGCCAGGCTGCCGGGATCGGCCGTCGCCGCCGGAGCCTGCGCACCGGCGTGGCCGGTTGCGACCAGGCCGGCCAGCAGAACGGCAATACACGTGAACCGGGTCGTAGCCATAGACGTGCCTGTCACTCGAAGCTCAGTTCGGTCCGGCACCCTGGGACCGGTTGCTCGTTGGCGAGAAGAATCAGCTCGACATCTCCGCTGAAGGTTGAGGGCGGTATGCCGGACTCCAGGCGCCAGAGGCCGTTGGCGACTCTCTGCGGACGCCCGAGGGGCAGCTCCGCTTCTGGCGCGCCCGGCCTCCGCACCACGAGGGCGAGCGTGGTGTTGGCGAGGTCGCGTGCCGACAGCACAATCGCCGCCATCACCGGCTGGTTGGCTCGAATTTGCCGGGTCACGTTTGGTCGCGGCGTGCCGCCTTCAGGCTGCAACAGCATGAAACCGCCGCAGGCCGGCGTGGCCGAGCTGGGCGCGAGCATCGACACGTTCGCCAGGGCGAGCGAGGTCCCACGGCCGTCGATGACGGCCTCGAGCCGCAACTGATACCGGCCCGGTGCCAGCTTCTGACGAACCATGCCCTTCGCGACGCCATCCGACACGCGCACGCTGCCAGTCATTCGGCCCGATTGCACGCCCTGTCCGTCGATTGCCACGATCGTGTATTTCACCGTGTCGTTGCCGGGCAGGTTGCCGCCAACTTCAAACGGCACGGCCAGCGACGCCCCGCCCGCGGGGTCGGGAAACACCACCGGCGCCATCGTGATAGCGAACTCCGACACTGGCAAAGGCGACGCGATGGGCGCCCGGTTGGTGACCGCCGCCACCGCCGTGGCGGCCGACGGCGAGTAGGCGCGCCGATGGAGCAGCAATGTCCCTGGCGCCCGGGTCTTGACCTCGATCTGCCTGGCGCGGGTCTTTGAGCCCGCGTCCGATGGCTCGTAGCCGATCAAGTAGTAGAAACGGTTCTCGCGCGAAATGCGATTGAAGGCTGCAGGAATCTCGTTGCTGCTGACAACGGCGCGGCCGCCGGTGGCGGTCGCCAGGTCGCGCAGCGTGTCGATGCCGGCGTCGCGGGTCACCGGCACGGGCTTCTCGCCGATCGAGGGATCGGTTGAGCCCTGCAAACCGCGCGGGTCGACGGTGTAGACCGCCACGTTACCCTCGCGCGCCGCGGCAAGCAGCCGGCGCATGGTCTCGAAGCTGCGCGAGTTGCTGTCGGCGGCGAACGCTTCCAAGTCGAACGCCACGCCCTGGCTGAACAGCAGCACGGATTTGCGGCGCGCAGGGATCGGCGCCAGGTACTCGACCACGCGCTGCAACGTCAGCAGGCTCTGCTCGGCCTGGATGCGCGCGGCGGGCGAGTTGTCGAACAGCCCCAGCGCGCTGAAGTCCGGCATCTGCCCGGCATTCGCGCCCGGGACCGGTAGCGTGTCGCCGGCGGCGCCGGTCAGGCTGCTCACGTCGTTGATGTCGCGACGGCCCATCGCTTGCGCGATCTGCGGCCGTACCAGCTCGCGGTCGGTGGTGAGGAGCAGCGGTGAATTTGCGCCGGTGCGCATCACGCCGATGTAGTCCCCAGGGCGAATCTGCTCGTCGACGAACTTGCGCGCCGTACTCTGCACCAGTGCGGTGTGCTTCGCGTCGATGTTCATGTCGTCGAGCACGACGGCGAACACCGCGCCGGGTTCAGCGCGATTGCTGAAGACGCCAGGCGGGTCGACCGCATCGGCGGCGACGGTCTCGAGGTCCACGATCTGGAACTGCTTGACCTCCTGCGGCTTGCCGTCTTCGAAGATCTGGAAGTCGTCGCGCTTCAGGTCGCGATTAAGATTGCCATCGGCGCGCGTGGCAACGACATCGACCAGCACCAGTGCCGTGCCGGCACGAAACTGGCGCGACCAGACCGGTGCGACCGCGGTCAGGGCCAGGAGCGCGGTGACCGCCAGTCCAGCGAATGTGCGCATAGCGACATTGTAGACAGTTCCGCGAGCCAGCGGGGCTATGGCGAGCCCAGCACCGATGTAACAAACGCCTTGTCTTCGAGCACCTTGGCAAAGGCCGGGGTCCTCGACGACTGGCCATCCCACAGTGCCTTGAGCTGCGCCGGTAGCGTGAGCTGCCTGGCGCGCGTGAACGCGGACAACGCGCGCTCGCGCTGGCCGGCGAGATGAGCGATGAAGCCCACCCGCACGTGGGTCGCCGCATCCAGCGGCTGATAGCCCGCCAGTTTCTCGGCCGACGTCAGCGCCTTCTGAAAGTCGCTGGCGGTGAGGGCACGGTTCACTGCGCCACCGTGGTTGATGGTCATCTGCAGGTTCATCAGGCGCCGCAGTTCGCTCATCGGGTCCGGATGATCGTCGACGTTGACGAACACGTAGCGATCGTTGTTCGTGTTGCGGCCGCCGGCCTTTCGCACCACCAGAATCGACGCCGACTGCCGTCCGCGGCTGTCGCCGCCCGCATCGTCGCCCGCCTTCAAAGCGGCGTACAGCTTTTCGGCGAGCTCGTCATTGGTCTGGTCGAACGCGCGCCCCATGGCCTCGACGACATGCTGCCCGACCAGGATGTTGCCTTGTGCCGACCAGGTCTTGCCCTTGACATGACCGCGCCACGCATTGGCGGCGTCGCCGGTGAACACCGCGACGTTACCCTTGGCATCGACGATGGCGAGCTGGCGGCCGTCCTTGCCTGGAAACGTGTCCTCCTGGAACAGCCGGTCCATGACCTGCTGCGCCGTGAGGCCTTGTCGCAGCAACTCGAGCGCACGCGGGCCGTAGCCCACGTTGACGCCCGCCTGCGTCGCCACGGCGCCAACCCCGGCATCGGCCCACGGCACGACCGCGCCGACAGCGAAGTAGCGCGAGGCCACGGCAATGCCGAGATCGCCGGTCACCGGATCGATGCCGACAATCGAGAAGGTCGCGCTGGCGGGCAACGCCGGCACCAGCAGGAGCGCGAGAACCAGGATCAACTTGTTCATGTCAGTCGTGCCGGTGCGTGCCCGGCATCCCCATGCGCTCGACGGTCTCGCGCTCGAAATCGAATTCAATCAACACGACGGGCTCCTTGCCGACGACCCATCCGTCATGCCCCGGATCGATGGCGATGACCTGCGGCGCCTTGTGCTCGACAATGCAGCCGTCGGCATATTCGATGTGAATCTCGCCATGCGCGAGAAAGCCGACGTGGGCGTGCATGCAGAGATCGGTGCCGACTGCCGGCTTCATGTCCACCGACCACCGGAAGCCAACCGGGTAGATCATCCGCTTGACGCGGGCGGCGCCGGCGCGGCCAACCTCCAGGCGCACGTGGCCGACATCGCGGCGTTCAGCGCCCTTCATGGGCGCGAACAGCGGATTGACGGCACGCTTGCGAGTCGCCTTCTTCGCGGCCGGTTTCTTGACAACCTTCTTGGCCGGCTTCTTCGCTGTCTTCCTGGTGGATGCCGTGCGAGCGGGTTTCGCGGCCGCGCGAGCCTTCGTCTTGGTCTTCTTCTTTGCCATGCTGTGCCCCCGTAAACGAGTGGTGGCATTGTATCCCCACGAGCGGCGGAAGCCGCGAGCCCCGGGAGGCCCGTGAGGGCCGACCCCTACGAGGCGCGGCTTGTCCGTCGTAGCCTCGGCGAAAGTGGAAGCGCCGAGCCCCCCACTGAGCGCAGCGAGGCCCTAACGGAACAGCCGCTCGAAGTTGCCTGCGAAGATTCGCTGCTGGTCCTCGGCCTTCGCGCCAATCGCGTCGAGTGCGGCCTTCTGCCGTTCGTAAATCTCGCGATTCCAGCCGCGCGGGAAGAACGACGAGTCGGTGCCGAACAGCAGCCGGTCGGGGCCGAGCACCTCGAGCGCGGTTTGAAATACTTGTTCGAGTGTCAGCCCTGGGGTCAGCTTGATCCACGAGTTCGAGCTCGAAGAGTCGAACAGCACGTTGGGGCACAAGCTGGCCACCATCAGGGCCTCGCGCAACATCCCGGCGCCGAAGTGCGGTATCACGATCGGCACCGTCGAGTATTTCAGCGCGACGCCGTGAAGATCGAGCGGGTTGCCGAAGCGGATGTCGAACGGGCTGGCAAGGCCCAGTTTCTGGCGCACGCCAACCGACAGCACACCGCAGTGCACGAAGATGCTGGGGCGCCAACCTTTGGTTGGCGTAGGGCTCGCTTCGCTCGTCGGGGCGGCGCTTCCACCTTCGCCAAGGCTACGGCGGACAAGTCGTGGCGCGTAGGAACTCGCCAACTCAAAAACGTTCGCGACCCGGTCGTCGTGAAGAGCGTATTTGTGCATCGCCGGGAACAAGCAGATGGTCCGCAGGCCGGCGTCGAGCGCTCGCGTTGCATACGCAATCGCATCGTCGCGCGTCGGATCCAACATGAAGAAGCCGACGAAGCGCGAGGGGTGGAGGGCGATGGCTTGGGCGACCGAATCGGCATCGCCAGGCAGGCTGGCGATTAACGCGGCCTGGTTCACGCCGTGGTGGTCGAGTTCGTGGAGCCAACGCCCGGCGAGTGCTTCGACTGATTGCGGGTCGTCCCAGCCGAGGCGCTCAATAGCGTCGTGGTTGGCGCCGAGGCCGGCGAAGAAACCCGGCGAGAAGAAGTGAACGTGGGAATCGCAGATCATGGAAGGTCTTGGGGGGCTTGGGGGATTAGGGGCTTGGGTCTCGCGACGTGTTGCCTGATCTTCAACGTCCAGGCCCATAGAAGAACGATGCCGGTGACGATCAGTCCGAGCGAGAGCCCGACCCACAGTCCCCACACGCCCCATCCCAGAACGAAGCAGAGCGTGTAACTAACGGGTAGCCCCAGCAACCAGTGTGCGGCCAGGTTGACGAACATGGGCGTGCGGGTATCGCCCAGACCCCTCAACGTGCCGGTGATCACACCCTGGATGCCGTCGAACAACTGGAAGATGGCCGCCAGGACCAGCAGCGAGGCGCCCAGGCTGAGTACTGCCGGGTCTCTGCTGAACAGACCAATCAGGAAACGTGGCATTGCCACGAACAGTCCACCCGATGCGAGCATGAACGCCGTGCCGAGGAGAATGGCGGTCCAGCCGGCGGCGGCCGCGCGAACCGGATCGCCCGCGCCCACGGCGTGCCCGACCCGGACCGCGCCGGCTGAACCCATACCGAGCGGGATCATGAAGGCGATGCCCGCCAGGTTCAATGCGATCTGATGCGACGCGCTCGAGACCGGGTCGAGCGTGCCGGCGAGCACCGTCGCCAGGGCGAACACGCCGACCTCAGCCAGCATTTGCGAGGCCGCTGGCAGGCCAAGGCGCAACAGTTGGCGAAGTCGGGCTGGATCGAGCGCCCGCGGCACGCGCCACAGGCTGTCGTAGCGACTGTCCGCCGTCTTGTCCGCCGAAGCCCTGGCGAAGGCGGCAGCCTTGGCGGAGGCCGAGCGGTCGGTCCAATAGATCGCGACCACCAGCGAGGCGAGCATATAGATGCGCGCGATCAGTGTCGCCCATGCCGACCCCGGCACGCCCAACTCAGGGAACCCGAGGTTGCCGTAGACCAGCAGCCAGTTCATCAACGCGTTCAGCAGGTTCGCGGTGATCAGCGCAAACATCACCGGGGTCGCCAGGTGCATGCCTTGCAGGTAGCGGCGGCACGCCGCATAGCCGAGCAGAAACGGCGTGCTCCACATCAAGACGAGAAAGTACGACTGCAGGTCGGGCACCACCGCTGGATGAAACCCGAGCGAGGGAATGGCGTAGGCGAGCACCCCGCAGACCGCCAGGATCGGCAAGGTCAGCAACGCCGCCAGCGTCAGGCCATCGAACAGCCAGCGATGGCAGTCGCGGACATCGCCGGCGCCAAACGCCTGCGACACCAGCGTGTCGAGGCCCAGCAACACGCCCATGCCGAAAATCGCAAACGCGATGTGCATCGCGGCGCCGACGCCGACCGCGCTGATTGCCTCGGGCCCGAGCGGGCCGACCATCAGGGTATCGACGACTCCCATCGCCATCCAGCCGAGCTCGGCCATCACCACCGGAACGGCGAGGCGGAGCATCGGAAACAGTTCTGAGCGAAGGGAAGCGCGCACGGGAATCTTCAAGCTTACGGTAGGATGGGCCACGGAGCCCAGCCATGCGAATTGCCTTGTCATCGTTCGCCGCGCTACTCGTGCTGGGCCTGTCGGCCAGCGTCGATGCCCAGGTCGGCAGCACGCCCGGCTCCGGCTTCACCACCATCATCGGCAGCGCCATGCGCTACGTCATGGCGTACGAGCAGAAGTTTGCGCTACTGGTCGCCGAAGAGACCTACGTGCAGGAGCTGCAGCGCCCGCCCAATCCGGGCGACAACCTCAGCCAGCGCAACCCCGGCGGCGGCATGCGCGCCGGCGGCGCCATGGAGCGCCGCATAATTCGCTCGGACTTCTTGCTGGTACAGCTGGGCGGCGACGGCGAGGGGTGGATGCCGTTCCGCGACGCTTTCGAAGTGAAGGGCGCCAAGCTGCGAGACCGCGACGATCGGCTGCTGAAGCTGTTCCAGGCTAACGACCAGGAGCGCTTCGAGAAAGCGGCGAAGTTCAGTGACGCCACCTCGAAACATAATCTCGGCAACGTCGCCCGCACCATCAATATTCCGACGTTGGCAATGATGTTCCTGCATCCGCGCGTGAACGAGCGTTTCGAGTTCACCGATGAAGGTGAAGAGACCATTGACGGCCGCGTGTTGCGGCGTGCCGCCTATCGCGAAGCGGCGCGGCCGACGTTGATCAAGACCACCCGCGGACGTGACCTGGCCCTGACCGGGCGGCTGTGGATCGATCCGTTCTCGGGCACGGTGGTGAAGACCGAGTTGAATGCCGCCGACCCCGCGGTTCGCTGCGCGATCACGGTGACGTTCAAGCGAGATGAGGCGCTCGACTTCTGGGTGCCGTTCCAGATGGACGAGTATTACAAGGCGGCGCTAGGCCTCGATGAGATCGTCGCCACCGCCACCTATTCCAACCTGCGCCGCTTCCTGAAGCCGGCCGTCGAGTAAGAGGTACTTCACATGCGCGTTGTCATCGTTGTAGCCGCGATCCTGGTCGTCGCGGGCTCTTTGTCCGCCAACACCTGGCCGCATTGGCGTGGACCGGCAGCAAGCGGGATTGCTGTGGGAATCTTGCCTGCAACCTGGGGCGGGACCCAGAATGTGGCCTGGACCACAGCGCTTGAAGGCTCGGGCGTGTCGTCGCCCATTGTGTCGGCCGACCGCGTCTTCGTGACCTCGCAGGCGGGCGACGGCCGCCGGCAGGACGGCAGGCATCCAACCCTGGCGCAGGGTGTTGACCCGACAGCTGCGGGAGAGAGCACCCTGGCGCGGCGCGCCAAGCGTGCCACTGTCGCCTTTATCGTCGAAGCTTTTGACCGGGTCAGCGGCAAGCGGGTGTGGATGCACGAGACAGAAGCCGTTGGCGAACTGCCGCCGGTGCACGACAAGCACAACCTGGCGAGCGCCAGCCCGGTCACCGACGGCGAACGTGTGTATGCGTGGTTCGGCACCGGCCAACTGGTGGCCCTCGATGCGTCAGGCAAGCAAGTGTGGGCTCGTAACCTCGCGCGCGACTATGCGGCCTTCGAGATCAATTGGGGTCACGCCAGCTCCCCGGTCATCTTCGATGACTCGCTCATTCTGCTCTGCTATCACTCGCAAATGTCTTATCTCCTCGCGCTCGACAAGCGCACCGGCGCGGTCAAGTGGAAGGTGGACAAACCGGCCGGTGTCGAATCGTACAGCTCGCCGGTAGTGATCGCCGGACCGTCAGGGCCGGAGTTGATCGTCAATTCGAGCACCGGCGTCGAGTCGTTCAACCCGGCGACGGGCGCCTCGCTTTGGCATTATCCGGAAGTGAATCGCTTTCCGATCCCGGTGGCGATGGAAGACAAGGGCGTTCTCTACTTGAGCCGCGGCTATCGTAGCAGCCCGTACATGGCGATTCGCCTGGGCGGCAAGGGGGACATCACCGGAAGCCACGTCGCGTGGCGCGTACCGACCGGCGGGCCCTACGTGTCGTCGCTGATCCAATACCAGGGCGTGGTCTACATGAGCGGCGAGAACGGAATTCTGTCGGCATCCGATGCCGGGACTGGCGAGCGGTTGTGGCAGGAGCGTGTCGGCGGCGTGTTCACGGCATCGCCGATTGCCGGTGACGGCAAGGTCTACTTCGTCAGCGAAAGCGGCGAGACGATCGTGCTGAAGGCCGGCCGCGCCTTCGAGGTGCTATCGCGCAACAAACTTGAAGGCCACTTCGTCGCGTCACCGGCCGCGGCGGCAGGCAAGCTGTTCCTGCGCGCCGACGATCGCCTTTACGCTGTCGGGAAATGAGCCACAGAGGACACAGAGGGCACAGAGTCAATACTTTCGAAATGCAGGCAAACGGCAGCTGTCGTGCACCCGCATTTCCAAAATGTTGGCTCTGTGTCCTCAGTGTCCTCTGTGGCTAAATCTTAGGGCGTAGGCAGCGGCGGCATCTTGTCTTTCGGCAGCCGCGGCAACTTCTCATCCCGCGTCGCCAGGTGGTATACCGCCGCGGCAATCACCATCGCCGACTGCCGCGCATCGTCTTCGATGATGCGCTCGTAGGTGTCGAGATTGGTGTGCCACGTGTGCGAGTTGTACTCGATTGGGTCCTGCTGAATGCCAATGCCGGGCAGGCCCGCCTCGTTGAACGACGTCGAGTCGGTGCCGCCGCGGCGGCGGCTTTGCGTGGCGCTGACGCCGAAAAAGCCGTTGTCTTCGAAGGGCTTGGTGGCCTGGCGCAGAATCGCCGCGGCCTCGACGGGGCCGAACACCGACATGCCGCGCGCGCGCCCGGTGCCCGAGTCGATGTTGAAGTAGCCGGCGAAGTTGGCGTGTTCGGGCTTCGGGTTCTCGACCATACCGAAGTGTTCCTTCACGTAGGCCTGCGAGCCGAGCAACCCCTGCTCTTCGCCGCTCCATAGTGCGACGCGAATGGTGCGGCGTGGCTTCACGCCGATGGCGTTGAGAATGCGGATGGCTTCGAGCATGGTCGCGCAGCCGATGGCGTTGTCGGTGGCGCCGGTTGCCGAGTGCCACGAGTCGACATGACCGCCCAGCATGACCACTTCCTGGGCCTTGTCGGCGCCGGGGATCTCGGCGACGACGTTGTAGGCGGTGGCGCCTTCGGGATAGCTGCGATTGACGATGTTCATCTCGAGCTCGACGTTGCTGCCACCGGCCATGAGGCGGGACAGGCGGCCGTAGTCTTCGTTACGCATCACGACGGTGGGCACAGCCTTCGTGATATCGAAGGTGCGGTTGTTGAAGGCGCGGATCTGGCCGTGCTCGCGGCCCGCATCGTTGACACGGCCGGCCGCACCGGCGGCCACCAGGAATTGATCCAGCTGCTCGGCCACTTGCGCGGCAGGAACGACGTTTGCGTTTGCCGGCCCGCCGGGACCACCACCGCCGGGACCACCGCCGCCAGCCGGTGCGTCCGGGTTGTACTGCGCGCGCACCTCGTTGTCTTCGCGGCGTTTCTGAGGCGTGAGAATGGTCACGCGCACCTCGGTGGCCGCGCCCACCATCACAAACTTGCCTTTGACCTTGGAGCGGTTGTCTTCGAAGAACCTGGTCAGCACGTCCTTGGTCGGCTGCGACGGCACCACCCGCTGCACGGCCTGTGCGGTGACCGGGCCGTTTGTGCCGGGCGTCCATGCGAGAGATTCGGTGACGAGCGAGTCCTTCACTGGTGACGTGACGTGCACCGACAGCTTCTCGTTCACCCACCCGGGATGCCCGAACGTCCACGGTTCGAGGTGCGCGTTCTTGAGACCCCACGCGGTGGTCTCCTTCACGACCCAATCCTGCGCGGCCTTCAGGTTCGGCGACCCGGTCAGGCGCGGACCATAGACGTCGGTCAGGAAGTGCAAGGTGCGAAGAATCTGCGAGTTGTCGGTGGCTTCGCGGCGAATCTTCCACTGGATGTCGCGGTCGATCTTCTCCTGCGCCGTTGGCTCGCTGCTCGACAGCGCGGCGATGGCAAAAGTCAAAGCAAAGGTGATGTAGCGCATGGCGCATTCTAGTCCGGCTAAAGTCTGGCCCCACATCAGACTCCCGGTTGCCGACTCCCGACTCCCGGCAAGCTACAATCCATAAGTTATGCAGATCGCCACCCCCGCCATCCTGAAGCCGGGCGTCACGCTCGAGACTTTGCCCGCGCCGCGTGCGGCCGACTTGGCGGGCGGCGATGCCAGCCGGACCATCAGCGGCAAGGCCCTGATCCTCTGGGATCCCAAACAGCCAGGAAAGAAGCTCGATGCCATTGATACCGACCAGATCACCCCGGCAGCCGACTGTGTCTCGGAGAGCCTGGAGACGCTGGACGAGCGGTGGAAGGTGGGTTCGTTCCGCTACCTGATGCCCGACTTTCGGGCCCGCGTGCATCGCGGTGAGACGTTCGTGGTGGCGGGCGACCGCTTCGCGATCGGCAGTTCGCGCGAGATGTCGCCGGCCGGCCTGAAGGCCATTGCCGATGAAGTTGGCCTGGAGATGGTGATCATCTGCGGCAACAACATGGGCGACATCTTCCGCCGCAACTCGTTCAACCTCGGCCTGCACGTGGTGCAGAGCGCGGAGGCGGTCGCCGACGCCAGGGACGGCGACCAGTTCACCTACCAGACTGGTTCGCGGCAGATCGCCAACCTCACGCAGGGCAAGACCTACACGCCGGTGCCGCTCAGCGCAAAGGAAGATGAGATTCGCCAGAGTGGCGGCATCTTCGCAGTTGGCCGGCGCGAGTTCCGGGCGTCGGTGGCGCGTGAGCCCGAGGTGGTGTTTCCCGGCGCGGCGCAGGCGAAGCGCATGTCAACCACCGCGCAGATCGTCTGGGCACACCGCGTGGACAAGGGTGCCGAGGTCACGCCCGGCGCGACCTTGCGCGTCTATGCCGATCTGCTGCCCGCCTCCGACGGCACCGCGCCATTCTCGATTCACACCTTCAACCAGATCACGGGCGGCAACTCGATCTTCCCGCGCCAGGCTGCGGTCGCCAACGACCACTTCGTCTTCACCGGCAAGGCAGACGATGATAAGCAGACGGGAATTGGGCGACAGTTCGCTGCGTTCCACGACATCAAGAAGCCGTACTACGCAACGCCCGGCGACGGCATCTTCCACTTCTATTTTCCCGAGCAAGGTCTCGTCCTGCCGGGCCAGTTCATTCCCGGCGCCGACTCGCACAGCCGCGCCTACGGTGCCTACGGTGCCGTGGGCATGGGCGTGGGATCCACCACGCTCGGATTCGGCTGGTCGACCGGCTACATCTACTTCACCATGGCAAAAGAGCGCCGCGTCACCTTTCGCGGCAAGCTCAGTCCGTGGGTGACTGGCAAGGACATCGTGCTGGAGCTGCTGCGTCGCTGGGGGGCCAAGCAGTCTCAGGGCATGTCGGTGGAACTGGTCGATGCCGACAAGCAGTTGCCGATCGCGTTCCGCAACACCATCGCCAACATGATGGCCGAGGCCGAGGCCCTCAACGGCATCTTTGCCCCTGATGAGATTACCTACAACTGGTATCGCGCCAAGGGAATGAACGAGTTGCCGTATCCGCAGTTCACTTGCGGGCCCGACGCGGCGTTCGAGATCGACGAAGAGCTGGTACTCAACGACATCACGCCGATGATCGCCAAGCCGTTCAGTCCCGGCAATGCCTTTCCGGCCGAAGAAGTCGCGCGCGAGCGCATCGAGTTCGACAAGGCAATGATCGGCTCGTGCACCAACGGCAGCTACGACGACCTGCTGTCTGCGGCGCTGGTGCTGGTCGCCGCGCGCGCCAAGGGCTTGACCAAAGTTCAGAAGGAACTGGTCGTGTTCCCGGGCTCCGGTGGCGTCAAGCTGCTGATCGAGCGGCCCGATCCACGGCTGGGAGGCGAGTCGATCGCCGATGTCTTCCGCAACGTCGGCGGCCAGATCCGCGCGTCGTGGTGCGGACCGTGCTTTGGACAAGGCAGCGACGCGCTCGAGAAAGGCCAGCGCGCGATCACCTCGTTCAATCGCAACTGGCAGAACCGCATGGGCCTTGGTGGCGAAGGCTACCTGGCGTCGCCATCGGTAGTGGCCGCGTCGGCGCTCGCGGGCTACATGGCGCCGCCGTCGGAGCTCGGCCTGCTGTGGGATCCTGAAAAGTACGGCGTGTAGTTACCAAATCGGCAGCCGCGGCAAACTCTTCTAGCGTGAATAAGCTGATGCTGCTGCTGTTGCTCGTCGTGCTCCCCACACTCGAGGCTCGCCAGACGACGCCTCAGGCCGTTGTCGATGAACTGCTCGCCGCCGATCGCGCGTTTTCGGTGGCCAGTGCCAGGACCGACGTGGTCAACGGCCTCTCTGCGATGTTCGGTGACGACATCGTGCTGACCCACGCTGGTGGCATCGCCTCGGGTAAGGCGAACGCCGTGGAAGCCCTGAGGCAGAACAAGGCAAACACGGGAGCGAAAGTCGAGTGGACGCCGCTACGCGCCGCCATCTCCGGCGACGGGCGCCACGGATTCACTGCTGGATTCATGACGCTGCGAACAGCCGACGGCAAGGACGCTCCGCTCAAGTATCTCGCCTACTGGCAGAAGCAGGCCGGCGGCTGGCGAGTGACGGCTTACAAGCGCGGTCAGGCGAAGTCGTTGCCGCCGCTGACCCCGATGGCGAACGTTCTGCCGGCGAGAATTGTCGTCCCTGCGAACGATAGTGTCGTGATCGAACAGTACCGGAAGAGCCTGGCCGAGGCCGAGACGTCGTTTTCGGCCGACGCCCAGATCATGGGTATCGGCCCCGCGTTTTCGAAGTACGGCAGTCCAGATGCCATCAACCTGGGCCCACCAGACGTGCCGGTGTTCATCGTCGGTAACCAGAGCATTGGCGACGGCGTCGGTGGCGGGTCGCAGGGGCCCGGCAGTCCTGTCACGTGGGGTCCCGACTTCAAGACCATCGTCGCCGCCAGCGGGGACTTCGGCGTGACGATTGGCCACATTGTGCCCAACGCGCCCGGTGCTGACGGCAAGGCGCAACCCGGCCGGCCGTTCTTCACCATCTGGCACCGCGCGAGCACGACCGCTCCGTGGCGCTACATCGCGGAGTAGCTATTTCGGGACGCGGGTGTAGATGTCCTTGACGACGGCGTAAGTCTGCGCTCCGCGCATGGTGTAGCCGTGTTGCACGGCGACGGTGGTTTCCACGGTCATCTCGGTACCAGTCGAGTTCAACGAGCGGCTCGCGCGAATGGAAACGGTCTGCCCTTGAACGTTGCCGGCCTCTTCGGTGATCAGCTTCGGGCTGTTCCAATACGCGCGTCGCGTCCCGGCGCCGATTACGCTGGGGCCATCCGGGCGCGCGTCGATCACATAGTTAGTGACCTCCGACTTGTCGCCGCGCCGGGTTTCGATAGTGAGTGTGGTCTCGGTCTGACTGACGGCCAGTGTGATCGGTCCTGGCACTTGTTCCGTGGTTACCGATTCGCTGCGATTGCGGTCCATTGTCCACGAGCCGAGAAAGTCCGGCTTGACGTGAGTCGTCGGTTGAGCCAGCAGAGCGATCAGGCACGCGACTGTTAGTACAGAGGTCATGGCGCTTTCCTCCTGACCCCGGAGCATACCAGCGCCCGGCTCCGACAAAGTCGAGCTGGCGGGGCCTGGCACGGTTACA
>JANMUX010000354.1:0-14481 GCA_031392125.1 Acidobacteriota bacterium
CCTGGCGGAACAGCGCCTCCATGCCGAACGTGCGCGCTTCGTCTGGCACGATCGGCACCACGAACTTGCCAATCTTTTCGTCCTTGAGAAGCTTCGACAGCATCTTCACGAACACCATCGTGGTCGAGGCCTTGCGATCGGCGGTGCCCTTCTGAAACTCGTCGAACGCATCCGTGAGATCGACGCTCATCGGCTCGGTGCGAACGACCCGCTTCGGCACCGGGCCGTTGAGGGCGGCGCGGCGCTCCTGGATGTATTTCATCTCGACGCTATCGGGCGCCGGACGGTAGAACGGCGCATCCTTGACGTCTTCGTCCGAAATCGGGATGCCGAACCGCGTACGGAACGCCTTGACCTCGTCGTCGTTGAGCTTCTTCTGCTGGTGGCTGATGTTCTTGCCTTCACCCGACTCGCCAACGCCATAGCCCTTGATGGTGCGGGCGAGAACGAGCGTCGGCACCCCTTTGGTCTCGGTGGCGCGCTTGAACGCGTTGAACACCTTCTCGGGATCGTGACCACCGAGCGTGAGCTTCTTCAGCTGCTCATCGGACAGGTGCTTGACCATGTCGAGCAGGCGCGGGTCGGCGCCCCAGAAGTGCTTGCGCACGTAGGCGCCCGACTCGACGGCATACTTCTGGTACTCGCCGTCGACGATCTCGCCCATCCGCTTGACGAGCAGGCCGTCGGTGTCTTTCTGAAGCAGGGCGTCCCATTCCGAGCCCCAAATGCACTTGATGACGTTCCAGCCGGCGCCGCGGAAAATGGCTTCGAGCTCCTGGATGATTTGGCCGTTACCGCGCACCGGGCCATCGAGACGCTGCAGGTTACAGTTGACGACGAAGATCAGGTTGTCGAGCTTCTCGCGCGATGCCAGCGTGATGGCGCCGAGCGATTCAGGCTCGTCGGTTTCGCCGTCGCCCAGGAACGCCCAGACCTTGGCGTCGGTCTTTGGCTTCAGGCCGCGGTCTTCCAGGTAGCGATTGAAGCGCGCCTGGTAGATGGCCATGATCGGCCCGAGCCCCATTGACACCGTTGGGAATTCCCAGAAGTCGGGCATCAGCCATGGATGCGGGTACGACGAGAGGCCGCCCCCCTCCGCGAACTCGCGGCGGAAGTTCACCAGCTGTTCGTTCGACAGCCGGCCTTCAAGAAAGGCGCGCGCGTAGATGCCGGGAGAACCGTGGCCCTGGAAGAACACCACGTCGCCTTCGTTGCCGTTGTCGCGGCCGCGGAAGAAGTGGTTATACGCCACCTCGTACAACGTCGCCGACGAGGCGAATGTCGAGATGTGACCGCCAATGCCGTCTTCGACGCGATTGGCGCGCACCACCATGGCCATGGCGTTCCAGCGAACCAGGCTCTTGATGCGGCGCTCGATCTCGCGGCTGCCCGGGTAAGGCACCTGCTCGTCGGGATTGATGGTGTTGATGTACGGCGTGTTGGCCGTGAAAGGGAGTCGGACGCCCGACTTCTGAGCATGGATGCCAAGTTCGCGAAGCAGGCTGCCTACGCGAGCGGCGCCACCGTGCTTCATCACGTCGTCCAGCGAATCAAGCCATTCCCGGGTTTCGAGGGCTTCGAGCTGGGCGGCATCGGTAGGAGCGGTATTTCTCATGGCCGACTATTACCTTCCTGATAGGAGCGAGCTTCTCGTCGTTGGGACAATCGAACCATTTTAGCGAGTGTGGAGGGTAAATGAAAGCGGCTGGATGGGCCTGTCGGCTTGTAACATGTTGCAACGCATACACATGAAGCCCTCTCGCGGCCACCGGCCCCCGGCTCTGTCCACCGTTCAGACCGCCATCATCAGCTGCGAGCGCTGCCCCCGGCTGAGGACCTACTGCGCCGAGGTCGGCCGGGTGAAGCGGGCCGCGTACCGGCAAGACGTCTACTGGGCTCGGCCAGTGCCGGGGTTTGGCGACCCCCGCGCCCGCATTCTGGTGCTCGGCCTGGCCCCCGCCGCCCACGGTGCCAACCGCACCGGCCGGGTGTTTACGGGAGACGGGCCGGGCGGTTCGGGCGACTTCCTCATGTCGGCACTGATGCGAGCGGGATTTGCCAATCGCGCCACGTCGCAACGCACCGACGATGGACTGGAGCTGAAAGATGTCTACATCGCGGCGGCCGTGCGCTGTGCGCCGCCGGCGAACAAGCCCCTGCCCGAGGAGGTCGATCGCTGCCTGGTGCACCTGGCCAACGAAGTGGCCGCGTTGCCGCGGCTGGAGATTGTGATCGCGCTCGGCAAGATTGCCTGGGACGCGTGGCTGAAGTTGCTGATCAGTAGCGGAGTTGAGCTGCCGCGCCCGCGTCCAGCCTTCGGGCACGGCGCGATCGCGCACCTCAGCACTTCAGCACCCCAGCACCTCAGCACTTCAGCACCCCAGCACCCCAGCACCCTGATCGGCATGTACCATCCGTCGCGGCAAAATACCAACACAGGAACCGTCACACCCGCGATGTACGACGCAGTGTTGCGCAAGGTCAAAGGTAGAATCTCCGTTCAATGAAGACTCCGCGACTCCACTTCGTCCTCGCGGCTGCCTTGTTCGCTTACGTTCTCACTATTCGAACCTACGACCTCGCCAACAGCTTCCTGATGCTGGGCGAGCAGACTCGTGACTGGGCCATCGCCCTCGGGCCGTGGTCGGATCTGCCGCTGACCGGCGCCCCGAGTACCGCTGGCGGCCGCGGATTTGGACCTGCCTACTACTGGCTGCTCTGGATTGGCCGGCTGATCGTCGGACCGTTCACCAGCAACCTGCCGCATGCGGGCGGCATCTGGATCGCGCTGTTGCAGTCGGCCGCTGACACCTGCCTCCTGCTGGCGCTTGCGCGGCGTGTCCATGTGACGCTGGCGCTCGCGATCTGCCTGCTCATTGCATCGGCGCCATTCGACATCAGCATTTCAGGGGTGATCTGGAATCCACCAGTATCCGCCGCTCTGATCAAGCTGGCCACGGCGCTCGCCCTGACGCTGGGCGAGATGCCGGCGGCGTGGCGAATCGCGGCCACCGCCGGGGTCGCGTGGCTCGCCGTCCAGGCTCATTTGTCGGCCATCTTTCTCGCCGCGCCATTGCTGGCCACCCTGGTCGCGCAGCCGGCGATCAGCCGGCAATGGCGACGCGCGGCCAGCATCGCCATCACGATTGCTGTCGTGATCGTCGTGCTGCAGATTCCGTATTTCATCGTCCGGATTAATGAACCGGACAGCGCGGCCGGCCCGACCACCGCGCTCAACCAGATGGCGCAAGCCCAATCGCTCGAGCTCGCGAACAGTTACCGCTCGGTGGTGAACGCGACCGGAGACTTGCTGGTGCGAGGGCACGACACCTGGCGGTTCCAATGGCCATTCCTGGCCGTGGCGATCGTCGTGCTCGTCCGATGGCGCCGGGAGTTGCCGCTGCTGGCAGTCACCGTCGGACCAGTGGCCGGCGCGACGATCTTGTTTTCGACCTGGACGCGCTCCTACGACAGTTATTGGTTCCTGACCGCGACCACTGGCATGGCCCTGACGTTTGGACTCGCGCTGGCCGCATACGCGCGTCCGGCCGCCGTCCAGTGGATCGGCGTTGTGCTGCTGGCCGCCGTCATCGCCTGGCAACCGGCGCGGCTCGCGGCGTCGAAAGAGTTCTTCAGCTATCCGCAATACCGCACGATGCGGATTGGCTCAATCGAACTCGCCCGGACGGCGCCGGTGTTGCGCGATATCCGGGTTGCGTTCGAGGGCGTGCACCCCACCATGGACAAATATTTCATGTACCGGATTCTCGGCGGCCGCATCGAGCCGGGGGCGCCAATCGCCTTCGTCGGCGAAGGCGGCCACGTGCGGGTTGAATAGGTGCTGGTCAGCCTCGTCATTCCTGCCTTCAACGAGGCCGCACGGCTCAGCCGCACCATCGAACACGTTATCTCGTACCTGCAAGGGCAGGCCTACGAATGGGAGCTGATCGTGGTCATCGATGGCGACACCCATGACGCGGCCGCGACGGCGCGGGCCGCGGCTGGCGGACATGCGCGCGCGCGCGTGATCGTCAACGACCGCAATCGCGGCAAGGGCTTCTCGGTGCGCCGTGGGTTTGCCGAGGCGCGCGGCGACCGGCTGGTATTTATCGACGCCGACCTCTCGCTGCCGGTCGAGGGACTGGAGGGCATGATGGCGCGGTTCGATCAGGGCGCCGATGTCGTGATCGCCTCGCGGACGGCCGCCGGCGCGACCGTGATTGGCGCACCGCCAGCCATGCGGAGGTTAATGAGCCGGATCTTCAACCTGGTGGTCCAGGCGGTGGTGTTGCCGGGAATCGCCGACACCCAGTGCGGGTTCAAGGGCTTTACCGCCGAGGCTGCGAGAAAGATTTTCGCGATCCATCGTAGCGATCGTTTCGCGTTCGATGTCGAGGCGCTCTACGCCGCCCGCAAGCTCGGCTACCGCATCGATCAGCTCCCGGTAACCTGCATCTATCATGCGGGGAGTTCGGTGAACCGCGTCGGCGACGTGTTGGGAATGCTCGCCGACGTGCTCGCTATCCGCTGGCGTCACCGCGGATAGGCGTCGCGCGGGCCAGCCGGCCCACGTTCGAGACCGGTCAGCGACATGGCCACGAGATTGGCCACGGCCACGGCAAACGTCTGCTCATCGTGCGTCCATCGCCGGACCCGGCCCGTGTGCTCGCAGCACAGCACCCCCACCACGCCGCCCCCGAGACGAATGACCGCATCCATCATCGAGGTGATGCCCATCGCCGTCAGGTAACCAGGGGCGAACGCGCTCGTGCGCGGGTCGCGCAGGGCATCGTCGGCGGCCAGCACGTCGGACTCGCCCAGCGCTTCGAAGTACGCCGGGTTGTCGGTTTCAAATATTTCCTTACCCGACGAATGCCGTCCCTCCGCCCGTTCGTACAGATCGAGACAGCGGATACCCGTGCGCGGGCCGTTGTAGCGCCAAATGCTCACCCGCTCCACGTCGAGGGTGCGAGCCGCCACCTCGGTCAATCGGTGAATGGCGATCGTCAGGGCCGCGTCATCCTGCGGCGGCGCGCTTGACGCCAGTTGGATCAGGGCGTTTCGCTGCCGCTGATAGCGCTGCTCTTCAACCAGGCGGTTGTGGGCGGCGGCCCGGGCATCGGTAATGTCCTGGATGCTGCCGACCATGCGCTGCGGTGTGCCGTCGATGCCGTAATCGATGCGCGCGCGGCTATGCACCCACCGCTCCGCCTTGTCGGACGGCCGGATGACGCGGTATTCGCGATCGAAATTCGCGCGCACGGCAAGGGCGCCCTGGAAGTAGACCTCGAGATCGCCACGGTCGCCGGGATGCACGACCTGGAGCCAGCCGGCGGCGGTGCGTGGATGCGCGGACCCGATGCCCAACACGCGATCGAGGTTCTCGGAACTCTTGAACTGGTCGGCCGGCATGTCGAACACGAAGCTGCCCAACTGCCCGGCCGCTTCCGCCTCGCGCAGCAGTTGGTCGTTCTCGCGCAGCGATTCGTAGAGGCTCTTGAACTGCGTCGCTTGCTGTTGCCGGTAGAACGCAGCAACCGCGCCGGCGCCGCCAAGAATCAGCAACGTGATCAGGACCACGGCGACACCGGCACGGTAGCGGGCCTCGGCCCACACCTCGCCGGCGTCCAGCTTGGCGACCAGGAACCAGTCGGAGCCGGGCACCGGACGAAGGTCGGCGAGAACCGACACCCCACGATAGTCGGTGCCCTCGGTCGGCCCAACCGTGCCGAGCACCGCCTTCACGGTGGTCAAGTCGGTTTGCGTGATGGGCTCGCGAATCGTTAGCGCGCTACCGGCACGATGGCGCATCTCGTTGAGGAACACCACCTCGTTGCCTTGTCGCCGCACCAGCACCGATTCGGCCGTCGGACTCGGCGTCGGCCAGGTCTGCAACATCGGGAACAACAGTTTCTGCGCGTCGGTCCGCAGCACGACAACGCCAAGCGGGCGTCCGAGCGGATCGCGCACCGCAGCGGCCGTGTCCACATACACGCGTCCGTCACCACCCCGGAAGAACTCGCCCATCACCGCGTCGTTGCCCGCTAGTGCGGCCGTCGCCACGTCCCTGATCTCGGCCACCGGAGCAGCGGCCTGGCTTCCGGTCGCGAGCACGAGTTCCGCTTGCGGGCCGAGCACAAAGGCCCCGGCATAACCGTAGGTGCGCACACCGGTGTCAACCACGGCACTGGCGGCGGTGAGGTCGGCGTCGTTCCGCTCGCGGCGAGCCGCGAGTTCGCGGCTGACGGTTGGGGCGCGCGACAGGGCGGCGGCGTGATCAAGTCGGGCTTGCCGCCACAGCTGCAGTTGATCGGCCTTCAGCGTGCCAATGGCCGCGATCGCCTGGTACCGCTCCCGGCGGATCTGCCGCGACTCACTGCCGTAGTAGCCATAGCCGAGCGCAATCAGCGCCACGGTTCCCGCTACCAGCAACCCCGTCCATCGGCCCAGCATGCGACTAAAGTCCCCTGCTCACTCGCGTCACTATACGACGGGTGTCGCCGCTTCGATCGGCTGCGTCGGGTCGATGACCAGCCAGGCAAGCCCGCCAACGACATAGAGTGCAGCAGTGATGTAGAACGGGATTGCCCAGGATTGATACTGCTCGACGACGACGCCGACCACCAGCGGGCCAACGAGGCCGCCAAGGTTGCCGAGGGTGTTCATCCAGCCGGTGACCACGCCAGCGTGATTGGGGGCGATGTCGAGGTTGACCGCCCACGCCGCGCTCAGGGCGAAATCGGCAGAAGCCAGCGCGCACGCCAGCAGCACCGCCTTGGCAATCGCCGAGTCGATCACCGTGGACCCAAAGAGCAGCCCCGCACAAATCATGAACGAGGCGCATCCGAGATAGCAGCGGCCGACGCGCAGCCCGTGCGTGCGCGAGAGACGATCGGTCAGCCACCCGCCCGCCACGTCGGCGATGCCGGCCAGCAAGAACGGCAACGCGGCAAACGCACCTCCGGCCAGGGTCGAGAAACCGAGCACGGAGATCAAATAGGTCGGCAGCCACGTGAAATAGAAATACAGGCCGTAGCCGAATGCGAAGTACATCAGGCCGATGGCATACAGGTTCCGGCTCCTGAACATTGCCGCCCACGGCGTGGCGTAGTGGCCCGGCGGTCCGCCGTCCTGCTGGATCCACGCGACTTCGGCCGGCGTGATGGCCGGGTGATCTTCCGGCCGATCGCGGTACCACGCATACCACGCCACCGCCCAAACAATGCCGATGCTGCCGAACAAGCCGAAGGTGATGCGCCATCCCCACTGGGCGATGCAGAACAGCGCGAGCGGCGCGGACAGCATGCCGCCGATGCGGGAGCCAAGGAGCATGATGCCGTTGGCCCGGCCACGCTCGCGAACGGGAAACCAGTGCGACAGGCTGCGCGACAAGTTGGGAAAAGCGCCCGCCTCTCCGGCGCCAAAGAGAAACCGGACCAGCAGCAACGAGCGGAACCCCTGGGCGAGGCCGGTCGCCATGGTAAACACCGACCACCACACGACAATGCGCATCAACACGCGGCGTGGGCCGATGACGTCGCCCAGCCAGCCGGAGGGGATCTCGAACAGCGAATACGACAGGGTGAAGGCGCTGAAGACAGCGCTCATCTGCAGTACTGTCAGGCCAAGGTCCTGCATCATGTACGGCGCCGCCGCCGAGATGCAGATGCGATCGAGGTAGGTGATCGCCGTCAGCGCGAAGGCGAAGCCGAGCACTCGCGTCCGGACGCGTGAGTGAGCCGCCGGGGCCGCGATCAGAACGACCCGCCTGCGCCGCCGCCGCCGGAGCGGCCGCCACCGCCAATTGACGGGTCAGGGGCCGGCGCGGATTGCGCCACCGGCACCTCGGCGTGCGAGGCCGAGACCAAGGCAAGGCCGCCGAGCGCCGCCTGGTCGGACGCCAGCAGTCGCGATGCCGTGTAGCCACCCCGCATACCCTGTTCACCTGAGCCAAGCCAACGCCGCACACCGACGGCGAGACCCATCAGCAGCAGTCCGAACACGACGAGATCCCACTCATACCGCGGGAGTCCCAGGTATTCCTTGTTCGTCAACAACGTCGCCAGCGCCATCGCCATGCTCACCCACAACAATGGGCGTTCGCGGCCGCGAATGGACAACCACAAGCCGGCCGCGGGCATCAGCCAGATGCCGGCGTAGGTGACCCAATGAGAGGTGGAGGCGCGATCGAGGCTCGTCACGCCGCTTGATACGATCAGGTTTATCAGCAGGTAGACGCCGAGCCACGCCGCCGCCTCAATCACCGTGAGCACGTCGCCGGGATACTCGGCTCCATGTTCGTCGCGGGTGATTCGCACCATCACGGCAACGCCGGCCAGGATGAGGACAGCCGCCACCCGTTGGACGCTTTCGGAATCGCCGAACTGAAATGGCAACGCCGCCGCCGCGGCCATGGCGAACACCGCCGCGTAGACGAAACCAAAGTGGAGGAACAGCGTGGCGAGCACGGCCGCCGCAACGGCGAGCGCGGCCACGATCGCCCAGGCGCCACTGTCGGGCGCCAGCAGTGCCGCACCACCCGCCGCCAGCGCGGCAGCGCTCAGTGCCGCCGCCTCTTCGACGCCGAACCGATACAGGTGGTAGCGGCCCACCAACTGCGTCGCCAGCCAGAAGCAGCCGCCGCCAATCGCGAGACACAGCAGGCCCGCAGAAGTCTGGTTGGCAACCGCTCTGATCGTGACCGCGATGAACCCGAGTGACGACTGCAGGATGATGCCGGCGAACACGAATAACGTGATGCGAAGGAACTTGTTGGTCCGGCGGAGGTCAACCGCCAGCTGCGGCATCAGGATGTCGCGCTGTTCCGGTGTCAGCAAGCCGGACTTGGTCCAGTCTTCGACCAACCGCCCGCTACGAATCGCGCGTTCATCGGCTGGATCGTAGGCGCTCATTCGTCCCGTCCAAACCGCCGTGCCATCGCGACCAACGCGACCAGGACCAGGGTGCCGGTTACGATGCCGTAGAGAAACACGGCGGTCGGGCCGCCGAGATAATCGAGCAGCCGGTAGCTGATCGCGCCGTATCCGTACAGGGTGCCGTAGGTCACGAAGGCAAACTTGCGATACTGGATGCCCAGCCAGACGGCGGCCCCGCACAGCGAGAGCAACGCGGCCAGATACGCCAGGCCAAGACCGGGCTCGCCCACGCCGGAAGCGAGCGCCGCAAGCACCACGTTGGCGGACAAGTGCAGGTAGACGTCGAGAAAATGCGCCTTGATCCCCTGGCGATAGAGCCACACGCCAACCCCCGCGACGAAGGCGCCGTAGAGCAGCGCCGTCGCCCGTAGCGGATCCGCCGCGACCATGTCGAAGCCCGAGATGCGCAGGCCAAGCCACCCGGCCAGCGACGACAGTGCGAGCGACAGCACGAAGCGATTGTCGAACCGGTAGGCCAACGCGCCGAACACGACGCTGACGATCGCCAGGTGATGGTGCCAGTTGTCGAAAATGTGGAACCGGAATTCGAGATAGCCAATCTCGGCCGACAACACAAGGCAGCCGAGGTAAAGGACGTAGTCGAGCGCCAGGTTCGGCGATTCCACTTCAGTGTTCGCATACGGTTCCGCTTTCGCGAAGCAGTAGTAGAAGGCAGCGGCGACAATCAGCGTTAGCAGCGACAAAATGGCAGCATCGCCAAGGTTTGCGACATAGGCGCGCATGGTCCAGCCGAGACCGCCTACGAACGCCAGCACGCCGAGGTAGAGCAGGACGCTCAGTTCAGCGAACACCGAGACCCGCTCGCGGCGAACCAGCGACGAGAGCGCGTCGTGCTGCTCCTGCGAAATCGTGCCGACGGCTTTCCACTCGGCCAGGCGTTCGAGCGTGGTCACCCGACTAACCACTTCAACTTGGCATGATCCAGGTTGCCGCCACTCATGACGCAGACGACGCGCAGGCCCCGAAGTTGATCCTTCAGCTTGATGGCGGCCGCCAGCGATGCCGACCCGGCGCCCTCGGCAAGGTTGTGAGTGGTGCGCAGGGCCAGGCGAACACCCTCCGCCAGTTCGTCCTCGGTCAGCGAGACGAAGTCATCGAGGTGCTGCTTGAGAATGCCGAACGGCAGGTCGAAGGTGACGCGGGTGGCAATGCCTTCGGCAAAAGTGTCCGCCGACGTGCCCACCACCCGTTCCGGACCGCGCCACGACCGCTCTACCGCCGGTGCGTTGACCGCCCCCACGCCGATGATGCGCGTCTTCGCGCCGAGGGCATTGCGCACCGTGATTAACCCGCACGCGCCGGAGCCGCCACCGATGGCTACCAGCACGACGTCCGCGGTCGGCAGCTGTTCGAACACTTCGAGGGCGTAGGTGCCGACACCGGCGATCAGCAACGGCTCGTTGGCCGAGTGCACGTAGCGCGCGCCTGTCTCGGCAGCCCGTTGCTCGCACTTCTCGCGCGCCTCGTCGAAGTCACGGCCCCCTTCCTCCACCGTCGCCCCGTAGGCGCGAATGGCGGCATTCTTTTCTGGGTTGTTGCCGACCGGCACGAATACGGTGCTGGCGACGCCGTGCAGGCGCGACGCCAGTCCGATGGATTGCCCATGGTTGCCCGTGCTCGCGGTCACGATGCCGCGGGCTTTCTCGTCCTTGCTGAGCGACCCGACCAGGTTGAGGCCGCCGCGCACCTTGAAGGCGCACGTCGGGTTGTGGTTCTCGTGCTTCACCCAAATCGACAGGCCCGCTGCCTCGTCCAGCAGCGGATGCTTCAGCAGCGGTGTCGGCCGCAAGTGCGGGGCAATGCGTTGGCGCGCCGTGTAGATGTCGTTCAGGGTCGGCGGGGTCATCGTCATTCGGTCGCTTGGCGCTCGTTATACCACGCAGTATTCACTTTGACGGCGACGTCGGGCCGATCGGAAATGATGCCGTCGACACCCCAGTCGAGCAGCCGGATGATGTCGGCTTCCTCGTTGACGACCCACACCTGGATCACCTGACCCTCGTTGTGCACTTGATCAACGAAGGCCGGCGTCACCACCCGCAGTCGCCCGGCGCGCTCGGGCACCTGGAACGCGACGTACGGGCGCGGCCCAATCCATGGCCAGCGCACCCATGACCGGTGCAGGGCCCAGCGTGCCTCAGGTTGCGAGGCGCTGGTCACGATCTCAGGGGCTTCCTCGCGCAAGGTCACGATCGAGCGTTGATGGAACGAACCGACGCAGACGCGATCGACCGCGGCGGCCTGACGGACCTGGCGCGCCACCGCGCGGGCCAGCTCTGGCTCGCCACCCTTCATCTCGATGATCAGGCGCGTGTCGCGATGGCGGGCCAGCACCGTGGCCAGCGTCGGCACGCCGATTCCCTGGCCACGAAACGGAAAGGCCCCGCCGGTTTCGAAGCGATACCCGGCATCGACCCGCGCGAGTTGGTCGGCGGTCAGGCCTTGCACCGGCCCCTCACGCTCGGTCGTGCGGTCGAGGCTCTTGTCGTGAATGACCACCGGCACGCCGTCCGCCGACAGTTGCACGTCGATCTCGAGGCCGTCGGCGCCAAGGGCCAGGCCATGGTCGAGCGCGGCCATGGTGTTTTCAGGGGCGAGACGCGCGCCGCCCCGGTGGGCAAACACCAGCGGACGAGGCGACTGGAAGACGGGCACCGGCACCGGCGTATGTTCGCATGAGGCGCGACCGGGCGGCAGGTCCTGCCGTCACGCCGGCGGCTGAACCGTCGCAACGGCCAGCCGAGTCATAATGGCTATATGTCGTCCTCGCCACACCTTGCAACCCTCGGACAACTGAAAGCCGCAATCGCGAGAGGAGACGTGCGCCGTCGTCCCGTGCGTGACGAAGTGCGCGAGAATCTCTCGGACCGGCTGCGCCGCAAACAGACGTTGTTTCCCGGCATTATCGGCTACGACGACACCGTCGTGCCGCAGCTGGTCAATGCCGTGCTGGCGCGTCACCACTTCATCCTGCTCGGCCTGCGCGGCCAGGCCAAGACGCGCATCTTGCGCGCGCTCACGACGCTGCTGGATGAATGGCTGCCGGTGATTCCAGGCAGCGAAATCAACGACGACCCAATCGCACCGCTCTCGGCGTTTGGCCAGGCAAAGGTCAAGGCTGAGGGTGACGACATGCCAATTCGATGGCTGTCGCGCGAGCTGCGCTACGTCGAGAAGCTGGCGACGCCCGATGTCACCATTGCCGACATGATCGGCGACATCGACCCGATCAAGGCCGCCAAGGGCGGGCTCCAGCTGGGCAGCGAGCTGTCGATGCACTTTGGCCTGCTGCCGCGCGCCAACCGCTGCATCTTCGCCATCAACGAGCTGCCCGACCTCGCCGGCAAGATCCAGGTGGGCCTGTTCAACATCCTGCAGGAGGGCGACGTCCAGATTAAGGGCTACCCGGTGCGGCTGCCGCTCGACGTGCTGATCGCCTTCACCGCCAACCCTGAAGACTACACGGCGCGCGGCAAGATCATCACGCCGCTCAAGGACCGCATCGGCGCGGAGATTCGCACGCATTACATGCAGAACCGCACGGATGCGATCGAGATCACGTCGCAGGAAGCGTGGGTCGAGCGCGGCAGCTCCATCGAAGTCCCCCGCTTCGTTCGCGAAGTGGTCGAGGAGGTCGCGTTCCAGGCCCGTTCCGAGCGCAAGGTGGACAAGCGGTCGGGCGTCAGTCAGCGCCTGCCGATCAGCGTGCTCGAGACCACCGTCTCGAACGCCGAGCGGCGCGCGCTCGCCAACGGCGAGACGCCGACGGCGGCTCGCGTCACCGACATCTACGCCGCGCTGCCCTCGATGACCGGCAAGTTCGAGCTGGAGTACGAAGGCGAGCTGAAGGGCGCCGATCAGGTGGCACGCGACCTGGTGCGGGCAGCCGTGTCAAATGTGTTCGATGGCTACGTGCGCGACTCGGACCTGAAGCCGGTGATCGAGTGGTTCGACCTGGGCGGCGCGCTCAGCCTGTCGGACACCACTTCGTCAGCCGACCTCGTCGGCCAGGCCCGGGGCGTGCAGGGCCTGATGGAGCTGGCGCACCTGGTCGGCATTGCCCCAGACGCGCCGGTGCCGCTGCTGGCGGCCGGTATCGACTTCGCCCTTGAAGGGCTGTGTTCGCAAAAGAAGATTAGCCGCAACGATGAGCGGGGCTACCACGCCGCCGAACCCGTCCGGCGCCCTCAACAACAGCAGCAGTCACGCACGCCGGTCCTGACGCCGGATGATGACGATGACGACAGCCCGACCGGCAAGAAAAAGAAGAAGTACTACAACTGATGTCGCCGGGAACCGGAAGTCGAGAATCGGGAGTCGCGTGAAATACAAATACACAAAATACGTCCCCAACCTGCTCGACGATCTCGACATGGACGAGCTGATGTCGAAGTTGTCCGACCTGCTGATGTCGAGCGGCTTTGGCAACCCGCGCGACACCGGAGACGACAGCGACCGCACCATGCAGGCGTTGCATGACGCCATTCTCGAAGCGCTCTTCAACGGCGGCGTGCTGCCTGAAGACACCCTCGAGAAGATGTTCGGCGACCAGGCCGAAGGCAACGAGCAACAGATGCGCGATCAGCTGGAGCAGCTGATCCAGCAAATCATCGAGCGCATGAAAGAGTCGGGCTACATCACCGCTCCACCCAATTTGGATCCCGAGAAGGCACGACGGGCCCAGGGCGGCGGTCCCGGCGAGGGCGAGCCGGGTGAAGTGAAGTTCGAGGTCACCGACAAGGCCCTCGATTTCCTCGGCTACCGCGCGCTGCGCGATTTGCTCGGGTCATCGGGCCATAGCAGTACCGGCCGCCACGATACGCGCGATTTGTCCACCGGCATCGAGACCAGCGGCGCGCCGAAGCCATACGAATTTGGCGATGTCATGAACATCGACGCGACGGCTACCATTCTCAATGCCGTGCAGCGCGCGTCGGAGGCTGCCCAGGCGAACCTGGAGGCCAGCCCTGAGACGAGCCCGGACGGCGCTCCGGCGGTGCACACCTCGGGCATCGACATCGACTACTCCGACCTGATGGTCGCGCAGGGCGAGTACCAGAGCTCCTGTGCCACCGTGCTGATGCTCGACTGCAGCCACAGCATGATTCTGTATGGCGAAGATCGCTTCACGCCGGCCAAGCGCGTGGCCATGGCCCTGTCGCACCTGATTCGCACGCAGTATCCGGGCGACACCCTGCATGCGGTGCTGTTCCACGACAGCGCCGAAGAAATTCCGCTCCGCGAGCTGGGGCGGGTTCGGGTCGGCCCCTACTACACCAACACTCGCGAAGGCCTGCGCGTGGCGCGGCGCATTCTCGAGCGCCAGCGCAAGGACATGCGGCAGATCATCATGATCACCGACGGCAAACCGTCGGCGCTCACCCAGCGTGACGGAAGCATCTACAAGAACCCGTTCGGCCTCGACCCGTTCGTAATCGGCGAGACGCTGTCCGAGGTGTCGGCCTGCGCCAAGGCCGGGATCATGATCAATACCTTCATGCTGGCGCGCGACTACGACCTGGTC
>JANMUX010000375.1:0-13789 GCA_031392125.1 Acidobacteriota bacterium
GGTAACCGAACCCGCGCCGACCGTGCGGCCGCCTTCGCGAATCGCGAAGCGGGCGCCTTGTTCGAGGGCCACCGGGGCGATCAGCTCGACCGTCACGCTGGTGTTGTCGCCGGGCATGATCATCTCGACGCCTTCGTTGAGGTTCAGCGTGCCGGTGACGTCGGTCGTCCGCAGGTAGAACTGGGGACGGTAGCCGTTGAAGAACGGGGTGTGACGGCCGCCCTCATCCTTCGAGAGCACGTACACTTCCGCCTTGAACTTGGTGTGCGGCTTGATCGAACCGGGCTTGGCCAGCACCTGGCCGCGCTCGATGTCGTCTTTTTCCACGCCGCGCAGCAGCACGCCGACGTTGTCGCCCGCCTGGCCCGAATCGAGCAGCTTGCGGAACATCTCGACGCCGGTGACCACCTTCTTCTCGCTGGGCTTGAAGCCGATGATCTCGATTTCCTCGCCCACCTTGACCTGGCCACGCTCGATGCGGCCGGTCACCACCGTGCCACGACCCGAGATCGAGAACACGTCCTCGATCGGCATCAGGAACGGCTTGTCGACGTCGCGCTGCGGCAGCGGGATGTAGGTGTCGAGCGCTTCCATCAAGTTCTGGACCGACTCGACGCCCTTGGGGTCGCCGTTGATTGCGCCCAAAGCCGACACGCGCACCACCGGGACGTCGTCGCCAGGGAAGCCGTAGCCCTTGAGCAGCTCGCGCACTTCGAGTTCGACGAGGTCAACCAGTTCGGTGTCGTCCACCGCGTCAACCTTATTCAGGGCGACGACCAGGTACGGCACGTTGACCTGCTTGGCGAGCAGCACGTGCTCGCGGGTCTGCGGCATCGGGCCGTCGATGCAGCTGACCACGAGGATGGCGCCGTCCATCTGCGCCGCGCCCGTGATCATGTTCTTGATGTAGTCAGCGTGGCCCGGGCAGTCGACGTGCGCGTAGTGCCGGTTGGCCGTGCTGTACTCCACGTGCGACGTGGCGATCGTCAAGATCTTGGTGTCGTCGCGGCGTCCCTGCGACTCGGAGGCCTTGGCCACCTGGTCGTACGACACGTATTTGCCCCAGCCCTTGTCGGCCGAAACCTTGGTCAGCGCCGCGGTGAGCGTAGTCTTGCCGTGGTCGATATGGCCAATGGTGCCGACGTTAACGTGTGGTTTGGTCCGATCGAATTTCTCTTTCGCCATGACTCGTCTGCGCTCGCTTCCTTACGACCCGGCTTCGTGCCGGCGTCGGTTGAGTGTTACTGCCTCGTTCGGCTGGGCCTGCCAACCGAAGCCCTAACCATTCAATCTGCGGGCTCGCCGTCCGTAGCCCGAGCCCGTCTATGCCGCCCACCGACGCGACGCTCGCTTCGCGAGCTATGGTGGGCATCCTTCGCGCACCTAAGGGCGAAGGATGGAGCTGATGACCGGGATCGAACCGGTGACCTCGTCCTTACCAAGGACGTGCTCTGCCAACTGAGCTACATCAGCCTTCGCGCCTTGGCGCTTCGGCCGACAAGTCAGCCTTCGCCGGCCTGCCAGCCGTAGCTCGCTCGAAATCTCGCGAGCGGAGGCTGGAGCGGGAGACGGGGATCGAACCCGCGACCAACAGCTTGGAAGGCTGTGACTCTACCACTGAGTTACTCCCGCCTCTCGCTCCCTACTTGCCCGACTGACACGCCTTCGGGGTCTGCCACCCGAAGCTCTTACTCGTTACTATCGCGGCTCGCCAACCGTTCGGGCCGTCCACTCCAGGGCCTGCCACCCGAAGCTCTTACTAGTACCGTGTGGCCCACCGTCGCTCGCTTCGCGAGCTATGGTGGGCACCCTTCGCCTGCACTCAGAGCGAAGGGTGGTGGGCAGGGAAGGATTCGAACCTTCGTAGCCGCTGGGGCGACAGATTTACAGTCTGTTGCGATTGACCACTCCGCCACCTGCCCGTTGTCTTTGTAGGATGACCCCTGATCGATGACCCGTCCTGGCCCGGCGCGCTCAAAAAAAGATGGAGCTGGCGAAGGGATTTGAACCCCCGACCGGCTGATTACAAATCAGCTGCTCTACCGGGCTGAGCTACGCCAGCCTAGACAAAACGGGAATGCTAGCACGTCTTGTGCCAGCCATGCAACCGGAAGGGACACCTGTCTCTACAACGTTCCTATCTCCTCCGGGGTGCAAACGGCCGAATCCTAAGATTCCAGCCTCCCCCGGCTCCGGCTCCGCCGCTGCCTGACCGCCTCGTACAAGACGATCGCAGTTGCCGCCGAAACATTAAGACTTCCCACGTGGCCAAGCATGGGAATGCTGACCACCTGGTCACACCGTTCCCTCACGAGCCGTCGCAGCCCGTGACCCTCGGCGCCCACTACCAGCGCCGTCGGAAGGGTGAGATCCCATTCATAGTAGGACATTTCCGCGTCGGCGTCGAGTCCCACCGTCCAGACGCCGGCTTTTTTCAGCTCTTCAAGCGACCGGGCGATGTTCACGACATCGGCGACCGCAACATAATTCACCGCTCCAGCCGACGCCTTGACCGCCGCACCGTCGAGGGCCGCCGCCCGGCGCGTCTGGCGGACCACACCGGTGGCCCCGGCGGCATCGACTGTCCGGAGGATGGCGCCGACGTTCTGCGGGTCCTCGACTTCGTCCAGGACCACGATCAGTGGCGGACCGTGTTCCAGGTTCGCCAGGTCGCCAAGCGTCACGTCGGCCCGCCGGGCGACGTCAGCGACCACCCCTTGATGTGAGCCACCGCGCGACTCGTTGTCCAGGGTGTCTCGCGACACGCGCCGGACCCGCACGCCGTGCTGTGCCGCCTCGTCGAGCAGCCGCTGCAGGCGATCGTCGGCGCGCTCGGCGACCCGGATCTCGCGCACCTTGCCGGCCTTCATCGCCTCGGCCACCGGGTTGATTCCGTAAATGATCATGACGCCTGCACCGCGGCGCGCACGCGCGGCGCCACCTCTCGGCCAATCAGCTCGATGCTGGTAATCGCCTGTCCATGGGGCAACGCCCCGTTGCTGTACTTCAAGTCAAAACGCGACAAGCCCAGGGTGGCGACGGTGTTGATGATCTTGGCTGCCACGGTGGCCGGCGACCCCACGCACAACGCGCCGCCCGGGCCGGCCTCGTGCTCGAACTGTGTGCGGGTGACCGGCGGCCAGCCGCGCTCGCCGCCAATGCGCGTCATCATTCGCTGGTAGTGCGGCCACAGCTGGTTCCGGGCTTGCTCATCGGTCGCTGCGACATGCCCTGGTGAGTGGACGGCGATCGGCTGCGGTAGATGTCCGAATTTCTCGAGCGCCTCGTGATACAGGTCGACGTAGGGCCTGAAGCGTTGCGGATGGCCGCCAATGATCGCCAGTGTCAGTGGAAAACCGTAGCGCGCGGCCCGCACCACCGACTCGGGACTGCCGCCGACGCCGACCCACGTGCGCAGCGTGCCGGTCTCAATCGGCGGATAGACACGCTGGTGCTTGAGCGCCGTGCGCGTCTGGCCGCTCCAGGTCACGGGGCCACCCTTCACCAGTTCGGCGAACAGCGCGAGTTTCTCTTCGAACAGCAACTCGTACTGTGCCATGTCGTGACCAAACAACGCATACGACTCGGTGAACGAACCGCGGCCGAGAATTACTTCGGCGCGGCCGCTGGTCAGGGCATCGAGCGTGGAAAATCGCTGGAACACGCGAACCGGGTCGTCGGTGCTCAGCACCGTGACCGCCGACCCGAGCGCGATTCGTGAGGTGCGCCCGCCAATGGCCGCGAGCACCACTTCAGGCGCCGACACCGCAAAGTCTTCACGATGGTGCTCGCCCACGCCAAAACAGTCGAGCCCGACCTGCTCGGCGACTACCGCCTCCTCAACCACGTCACGCAACACCTGGGCCTGTGGCCGCATGGCGCCGGCAGCGTCAAGGGTGACATCGCCGAAGGTATCAACCCCAAACTCGAAGGAAGGCCCGCTCACCCCTCCACTGTATATCGCTCACTGGCGGCCGGCCGCGAGTTGGGCGGCGTCGTAAACACGCCCGTTGGCCATGACCTTCCGCACCTTGGTCGTGTTGGCGATGTTGGCAAGCGGATCGCCGTCGATCATGATGATGTCGGCCAGCTTGCCGGCTTCGATGGTTCCCGCCTCGAGGCCAAGGGCCTTCGCCGGGTTCACGGTCGCAGTCTTGAGAACGTCGAACGGCGCCATGCCGGCCATGCGGTACGACATCAGCTCGCCGTGCAGGTTGACCGCGTTCGGGGTGTCCGTGCCTGCCACCACCAGGCCACCGGCCTTCATGATGTCCAGCACCATCTTGCCGCTGCCGCCGGTCGGGTCGCCGCCGCCTCCTGGGTTTGACGCACTGGGCTGCGCGGCAACCTGGCGCTGAATCCAACCCGGGTAGAGCTTGAACCGCGGATCCAGCTTGAGCGCCGAATCGTCCGTGAACAACTTGCGCGCGCCGCCGCCAGAAATCATCGGGCAGAAGATACGTCCGCTCTTGCCGAACAGCTGCACGACGTCCTCATACGCGGTCTGCGAACCGTTCGGCGACGAGGAGGTCGCCATCTTAGGCGAGTACCCACGCCGGCTGGTGGCGGTGGTGTGCTCCGTGTTGTCGACGCCGACGAGCGCGGCCGGCCAGATCTCGTGCGTCGCGACCGGCACGCCAATGCTGTGCGCAAACTCCACCATGCGTTTCTGCTGCAGGTCGGGCAGCCGCACGTAGCTCTTGATCAAGTCGTGCTCGAGCACCTTCGCGCGCTGCAGTTCCATCTCGAACTGGCTGACGTTCGAGATCGCAATGCCCATCTTGTAATAAACCCGGTTCCACTCCATCAGGTAGCCGGTACCGTACACGCGTGGACCGGGGCGCACGCCCGCCTCGTTCGCCTCGCGGTCCTCCACCGCCTCGTACGGCGTATTCCCCGGGCTGCGCACGGTGGTCACGCCAAAAGCCAGCCACGCGCGGCCTTGCGCGGCGCCGTAGTCCTTCTGTAAGTGCGAGTGAAATTCGACCAGCCCCGGCATCACCGTCAGGTTCGAGGCATCGACCACCTCCGCCTTGGCGTGGTTGGCAGCGGCATGGGGCACGACCGAGACGATCTTGTTGCCCACGACGGTGATGTCGACGTTGGTGCGCGGCGTCGCGGTTTTCATGTCCAGCAGGCGGCCGGCATGAATGACCGTGCGCGCCTTTGGAATCGCCGGCGTCCACGTCAGGCTGAGCGGCACTGTCCTGGTCTCGCCCGTTTCGATGTCGACGATGCGCAGCTGGTCGAGCGACTGGTAAAGGATGTGCCGCGAATCGCCCTGCCAGCTTGGCGCGTGGGCGCTTTCAGAGGTGACACGACGCGGCGGGCCCTGGGGCTCTCCGCTGACCGCCACCGGCCACACGGACAACACGCCCTCGTAGATAGCGGCCATCTTGGTGCCATCGGGCGACCACACCGGACCACCGCCACCACGCGAGTCGATGGAAAGCATTGGGATTGGCGCGTACCACTTCACGTCGCCACCAGAGGCCGAGATCGTCTGCACCTGGTTGGTGCCCTCGCGGAAGCGGACGGTCATGGGCGCAATGCCGGCCAGCGCAATGCGCCGGCCATCGGGCGACCAGGACGGCGTGCCGGGCTGGGGCAGCGAGTCATGGATCTTGGTGACACGGCCGCTGTCGAGATCGAGGATCGACATCTCGGCCACTCGCCACATACCGTCAACGTTGAAGAAAACGACACGCTTCCCGTCCGGTGAGAACGAGGCGCCCTGGGGCTGCGTCGGGAGATTGGTGACCTTGCGGCTCTGGCCGCTCTTCATGTCGCGAATCCACAGCTGCAGGTGTTCGCTGTCCTTGTCCGACGAGTAGACGAGCGACGAACCGTCGGGCGACCACGACGGGTCGGTGTCGAGCGCGACATCTTTGGTCACGTTCACGGCCGCGCCACCGATCGGCATCACGTAGATGTCGCCGACGGCCGCGAAGGCGACCTGCGTGCCATCAGGCGAAATTACCGGACGGACGATGCCAAGCGCCTTGCGCGGCGTAACCGACGTGAAGTCGCGAAGCCGGTGCTTGTACTCCGGATGCGTCACCTGCATCGTCGCGGAGAACTCCACCGTCTGCATGGGCAGGCCGGTGACGGAGCGCTTGCGGATCTTGCCGTCAGACACGTAGAGAAAGTCCGAGGCCGACAGCCACGAGGCGCGAAACGCGAACACGTTCTCGGCACCCGTAATCGCTTTGCCGTCAAGCTCGTAGCGGGTCTCGGCACCCGCGGTCACGTGATACAGCAACTGGCCGCCGGGACCCCACGACGGCGAATCGACGCGCGCGCCTTGCACCGTGCGCACCTTGCGCTCGGCACCGGTCGACACGTTGATCACCCACAGGCCATCGTAAGCATCGCGCGACGAGACGAACGCGATCTCGGTGTCGTCGGGCGACCAGGTGGGCATGAAGTCTTCGCCCGGCGCCTTCGTAATTTGCGTCAGTGCGCCCGAGCGCGTATCGAGCATCCAGATGTTGTAGTCGCTGCCCAACATGTTGCCGCGGTCCGACGAGAAGGCAACCCGCGTGCCGTCGTGCGACCAGATTGGCTCGCGGTCATCGAAGGTGCCCCACGTCACCTTGCGCTGGTTCGTGCCGTCAGGATTGATCGACCAGATGTCGTAGCCACCGTCTCGATAGGCAAAGAACGTGATGGTGCGCCCGTCGGGCGACCACATTGGCTGACGGGCGTCGTTGAAGGGATCGGTGATGCGCGTCATCGCGCCACCGGTCGCCGGCAGCGTCCAGATGCTGCCCTGCATGTCAACGGCGAGCGTGCGGCCGTCAGGAGAGATGGCCACCGACATCGAGGTGCCTTCGCGGACCGTGACGTCGATGGGCGCGGCGCTAGTGGCCCCTGCGCGCGGCGCCGCCGGCTTCTGCTGGGCCTGGGCAACGAGTCCAGCCACGATCGCACCGAGGACCAACATCATGAATTGGCGCTTCATGGGGCGCATCTTACCGGGGATCGGGGATCAGGGATCGGGGATCAGGTCCGGAGGCGGTGAGCGGCGGCTTCGGCGCGCTCCTGGCAACTGGCTACCGGCGCCAACCCTGACTCGCGCAAGTCGGCTGCGCGGTCGATGGCGGGGACGATCAGGTCGAGTTCGGGACCTTCGGCGGCGCCCGTCAAGACCACGCGAATCGGGTGGAACAGGCCTTTGCCCTTCAGTCCCGTCCGATCCTTCACCCTGCCGGCGAGCGACCGGAAGGTGTCCTTGTCGAGCAGCCTCAAGCCGCCCTGAAGTTCCTGGGCCAGTGCCGCGGCCACTTCCGGGAGGCCAGGTTCGTTCTCGAGCGTCCCTTCGGGCGTTCGAAAGACCGCTTCAAGCCGGTCGGCCAACTGTGGCAAGCGATCAACCGACGCGGCCATGCCGGGCAGCACGATCGCGAGCCAGGTGCGTGCTTCGGCCGACAGCGGTCCGACAATCTGTTTACGGGTACGCAGGTGCGGTTCCGCCAACTCGGCAAGCCGTGCCGGGTCGCACAGCTTCAGGTAGTGACGATTGGCCCACGCCAGCTTGTCTTCATCGAACACGCCTGCGCTGTGCGCGACGTTCTCGAGCCTGAAACGACGCGCCAGCTCGCTGGCCGGCAACAGCTCTTCGTTCTGACCGGGCGACCAGCCGATCAGCGCGAGATAATTCACGAGCGCTTCGGGCAAGTAGCCCTTCTCACGGAACTCGCGGACCGAGGTCGCCCCATGCCTCTTCGAAAGCGGTGCGTGGTCCGGCCCCATCACGAGCGACAAATGCGCGAATGCCGGCGGAGTGTAGCCGAACGCCTCGTACAGCAGGATCTGCCTCGGCGTATTCGAAATGTGATCCTCGCCGCGAATCACATGCGTCACCTTCATCTGCTCATCGTCGATCACGACGGCGAAGTTGTAGGCGGGAATGCCGTCCGACCTGACGAGCACGGGGTCGCCAATCACTTCGGTGTTGAACGTGACCAGGCCGCGGACCACGTCGGTGAAGGCCACCTCACGGCCTTCGGGCACCCGCAGGCGAATGACCGCGCGTTCGCCGCCCGCCCGCCGCGCCGCCGCGTCGGCGGTCGAGATGTTTCGGCAGGTGCCGGCATACTTGGGCGGCTGCGAAGCCGCGAGTTGGGCTTTCCGCTGTGCATCCAGTGTTTCGGCTGAACAGAAGCAGAAGTAGCCCTTGCCTTCGGCGATCAACCGCTCCGCATGTTCGGCATACGCCTGCAGCCGCTCGGTCTGCCGGTAGGGGCCAAAGTCGCCGCCAACCTCCACACCCTCGTCCCACTGCAGCCCCATCCACCGCAGGTCGTCCAGGATTGCCTGCTCCGATTCCCTCGTCGATCGCTCGACGTCGGTATCTTCAATGCGCAGAATAAAGGTGCCACCCTGGCCGCGGGCCAGCAGCCAATTAAACAGCGCGGTGCGCGCGTTGCCGACGTGCAGGTGACCGGTGGGCGACGGGGCAAAACGGACTCTCATGGCTCGCTGTCGATCTTATCAGTTGGAATCGCAGCCTTTGACGTATCCTCCTTACGGCGCATCTGTCGCGCATTTGGAAGTCTGTGACCTGGAGGTTACCCATGAAACGTACAGCCTTGATGGCCGCCGGCCTGCTCGCCTTGACCAGCAGCGCCTTCGCGCAAACCCCGGCGGAAGCCATTGAACGCGCGCTGGCGGCGGCGCCCCGCAACGCCCGCGAGGCGGCCGCGGTGATCAAGTGGAAGGCCGACGGCACCTACGACACGCTCAAGCCGGGCACCAGTCGGCTGGTCTGCTACGACCAGTCAGGCGAGCCCACCGAGCAGCCCTTCGCAGTGCAATGCACCAGCGTTGGCAACCTGCCTCGGGTGGCCGATAACAAGAAGTTCGAGAAAGAGCTCGATCGCACCAAGCGCCAGGCCGCGCTTGATGCAGCCGAAAAGGATGGCACGCGGGTGAAGCCCGAGTTTGGCGCCGTGTGGTATTCGCTCAGCGGCGCCGATCAGGCCACCGCGCGTTTACACGTCACCATTGCGGTGCCCGGCGCGACCACGGCGTCGCTCGGCCTGCCAAGCGACAACAAGATGGGCGGAGCCTGGATTATGGGCGCGGGCACGTCCGGCGCGCACATCATGACTCCGGGATCGTAGGGACTGGAAGGGCTTAGGGACTTAGGGGTTCTCCCGTGACCCCTAGGCCCCTAGGCCCCCAAGACCTCAGGACCTCAGTAGCGCCACCGCATGGCAAGCCATCGCCTCGCCGCGGCCCATGCTGTCGACCCCTTCGTTCGTCTTCCCCTTCACGCTCACCGCCGCCACAGCCACCTGCAGCGCGGCCGCCAGGTTCTCGCGCATCGCCGGGAGATACGGCAACAGCTTGGGCTTCTGCGCAATCACCGTGACGTCGATGTTCGAGACGCGATAGCCGGCAGCATGCACGTGCGCCAGGGCGCCGCGTAGCAGCGCAATGCTGTCGGCACCCTTCCACTGAGGATCGGTGTCAGGAAACAGCCGGCCAATGTCGCCCGCTGCCGCCGCGCCCAGCACCGCGTCGGTCACCGCGTGGCACACGATGTCGGCATCTGAATGGCCGTCGAGGCCCAATTCAAACGGGATGGTCACGCCCGCGAGAATCAAGGGACGCCCTTGGACCAGCCGATGAAGATCGTAGCCGTTGCCAATGCGGATGAGGCCGGTGCTAAAGCCCGGCGCCTCCGAACGTCTGCGCGCTTCCGCGAGATCTTCGGGTGTCGTCACCTTGATATTCCCGGGGTCGCCGCCGACGATGTGCACGGGCAGGCCGAGGCGCTCGACCAGCATGGCTTCGTCGGTGGCGTCGATCGCCGCGCCGGCGGCGAGGGCGCGCGCCAGCACGTCGCGCCGGAAAGCCTGCGGCGTCTGGGCGAGGAAAATCGCCTCGCGCGGAATGGTTGCGGTAATCGGCCGAGAGCCGTCCGCCTCACTGGCGCCAGCCTGCTTGACCGTCTCGTGCACAGGAACGGCGGCGATCGCCGCACCGTGTGCCACCGCGGCATCGATGGTGCGGCTGATGATCGTGCTGGTCACGAACGGCCGCGCGGCGTCGTGAATGACGATGATGTCGGCTGCCGCCGACGTTCGGGCAAACGCGTTGGCGACCGAGTCCTGGCGGCGGGCACCGCCGGCCACAAACGTCAGCGGCATTCCGGCGCCGCCCGCCCACACCGACCTCGTGGCGTCGAGATGATCCTGCGGCACGGCGATCACCAACTCGTGAATGCGGTCGCAGGCAGCCAACGCGCCGATGCTGAGATCGAGAATGGATCGTCCGCCGAGCTGCAGAAACTGTTTGGGGCGATCGGCGCCGAGTCGAACGCCCCGCCCGCCGGCGGCAATGATGGCTGCTACGTGCATGAAGGTGGCGATTGTACTCTGCCCCTGCTCCTCGCACGGTTGCGGTACGGACGCGTCCCGGCCCATCATCAAGGCCATGAATCGGCGCGCGTTCCTACAAACTGCTGCTTCGGGTTTCTTTGCCGCTCCTGCGGTGATGAGCCGCGTCCTGCAGGAGTCGGCGGCACCAAGCATGCCCGGCGGGGTGCAGGTGGGCGATGTGACGTCGACCCGCGCGATCATCTGGAGCGCCGCCGATCGCGCCGGGCGCATGATGGTGGAAGTTTCGCGCGACGAGCGCTTCACCTCCTCTCGCCTGATCGAGGGACCGGTGGCACTCGAGGACAGCCAGTTCACCGCGAAGTTGGACCTCGGCGGCCTGGTGCCCGGTGAACCCGCGTTCTACCGAGTCTGGTTCGACGATCTCGCCCGCCCCGGACTGCGCAGCGCACCGGTCAGCGGACAGTTTCGCGCCGCGCCCGCCGCCGCGCGCCCACTCACCTTCTGCTGGTCCGGCGACGTCGTCGGCCAGGGCTGGGGCATCAATCCTGACTTCGGCGGCATGCGTCTCTACGAGACCATGGCCAGGCACAACCCCGATCTGTTCATCCACTCGGGAGACATGATTTACGCCGATGGGCCGCTATTGCCTGAAGTGCGATTGGATGACGGCACCATCTGGAGGAACGTGGTGACGCCGGCAAAAAGCAAGGTCGCCGAGACGCTGAACGAGTTCCGCGGTAACTTCGCCTACAACCTGCTCGACCACCACGCGCGCGCCTTCAACAGCCAGGTGCCCATGGTGGTGCAGTGGGACGACCACGAGGTGACGAACAACTGGAGTCCTGGAACCGACCTGGCCGCGCGTCCGGGCTACACGGAGCGCAGCATCTCGCTGATGGCGGCGCGCGCGAAGCGAGCGATGTTCGAGTACCTGCCGATTCGGTCGCATCCGGACGAAGCCGAACGAGTGTACCGAATGTACCGTTATGGTCCGGTTGCCGAGGTGTTCGTGCTCGACCAGCGCAGTTATCGCGCCGCCAACGGCGCCAACCGCGAAGAGACGGACGGGCCGGCGGCGCGCATGATGGGTGCGGCACAAGTGGCGTGGCTGAAGCAAAGCCTCTCGGCCTCGAACGCAACCTGGAAGATCATTGCCAGCGACATGCCGATTGGCCTGCTGATTGGCGATGGCCAGATCAACGGCTCACCCGCGTGGGAGGGCTGGGCCAACGGTCCGGGCCGACCGCTCGGCCGCGAGTTCGAGATCGCCGATGTCCTGTCCTTCATCAAGCGCGAGCGGGTGCGCAACGTGGTGTGGGTGACGGCCGATGTCCACTACGCCGCGGCGCATTATTACGACCCGAAGGTCGCCGTGTTCAAGGATTTCAATCCGTTCTGGGAGTTCGTCGGCGGCCCGCTCCACGCCGGCACGTTCGGACCGAGCGCCACCGATCCCACCTTTGGCTGCACTCAGGTCTTCAACAGCCTGCCACCGGGCATGAAGCCCAACCGCCCGCCCAGCGAAGGGTTGCAGTTTTTCGGCACGCTGACTGTTGACCCGCGCACACGGAGGCTGACCGCGGCGATCTGGAACCTGAAGAACGAGCGGCTCTGGAGCCAGGAACTGGACGCGGAGACCTAGCTGAGCGCGCGAGCTGTCTCGTGGCCGCCGGCGATGTCGGCTATGCGGCCAGCAGTGACATCGAGGACGCGCCCAAGCTGTGCGGCGGCAATCTCGGCCGGCGCATAGACCACCACCAATGCTTCGGTGGTCTCGGGCGTCACCATGGTCCGCGCCGAGTCGGACGTGGGATTGCCGAAGGCGCCGATTGAATCCGCCACTGTAATACGCCCGCTCACGTTGACATCGTCTTTGCGGATGCCCGCATACGACTCGCCGTCGGCGCCGAGCCGGATGGTGACGAGACCGGAGATCTTCGACAAGTCGTAGAGTCCGTACGGCAGCTGGAACTCGAGCGAGCACCAGTTGACAATATCCACCAGCGAGTTGATGCGGGGAATGGTGTCGCCTTTGCGGACGCGGCGCAGCAGCGCTTCGTTCGATGGTCGCGTCTTGGTGGGATCGATCCCCACTCGCTTATACATGGTTCGCACCGCGGCAGATTCGGCCGGCGGCGTCACCCGGACGCGGGCCTCGGCTTCGGCCAATAGCGAATCGAGGCGGTGCTCGTGCGACACGACCGAGGCGCCGCTCCACCAGATCAGGCCGGGCTTGACGATCGCGTGAAGCGCGGGCGCCAGTGTGAACAGCGCATCAGCCATGGGCTTCTGCCTCCACGGCAGGGCGAATGATGTCGCGGACTTTGTCAGCGAGCGCGCGGATCTGCGCGGGCGTTGGCTCGGCGTTCGCGACCGTTTCAATGGGATCGTGCACGATCAATGTCACGTGTCCGGGCCGGGTCGTCAACTCGCCCTTCTGCATCACGTGACGGCTCCCGATCACCGAGATCGGTACCAGCGGCAGGCCGGCCTGCATGGCCAACAGGATGCTGCCGCCCTTGAACTTCCCCATCACGCCGCTGCGGCTCCGCGTGCCCTCGGGAAATACGATCAGTGACAGGCCGTTTGCGGTCAGGCGGCTCGCCCACCCAATGATCCCGGCCTTGTCGGGCCGGCTGCGATCAACCAACAGGTGGCCGGTGCGCTTCAGGTGCGGCCCCAGCATGGGAAAGCTGCCGAGCGATTCCTTGGCGATGATGCGCAGCTGGAACGGGATCGACCAGAACAAGACCGGGATGTCGTAGATGCTCTGGTGGTTCGCCACGAACACGTAGGTCTTGCCGGGCACGATCCGATCGAGCCCCTCGACGGTGACGTGGACGCCGGTGGTCGCCAGAATCAGCCATGACCACGCGCGCGCGCAGCCATGCGCGAAGTGGCCGCGCCGATCGATAAAGCTGGAAGTGATCGAGGCGATACCCAGGACGATCGTGTAAACCGCAATCGACGGGATGAGGAAGAAGACCGTGCGGACGAGATGGAAAGACAATTGTTGCGAATCTGGTGGTGTGGCGATTTGACGATCTGGTGATTTAGGTCGGGATCTGCTGGTTTAGTGTTCTTGCGATTTAGCGACGATCGGCGACGGCGTGGCAACCGCTTGCGGTGACGACTGCGCAGCGCGTGGCGCCGTCGCCTGTGCGCCGCCGGGCTCGAGATAACGCCCGAAGATCATCTTGCCGGCGGTGGTCTGCAGCACGCTCGTGACCACAATATCGATGGTCTTGCTAATCATCTTGCGCGCGTTGTCGACCACCACCATCGTGCCGTCATCAAGGTAGGCCACTCCCTGGTTGTATTCCTTGCCCTCCTTGAGGATAAACACCTTCATGATTTCGCCTGGCAGCACCACCGGCTTCAGCGCGTTGGCAAGCTCGTTGATGTTCAGCACCGACACGCCACGCAGTTGCGCGACC
>JANMUX010000406.1:0-6400 GCA_031392125.1 Acidobacteriota bacterium
GCAGCATCAGAACCGCCGCACCAATGACCGCCGCATTGAGCGCCAGCAGACCGATCACCACGAGCAGGCGCACCCAGTCGCGCGGTTCAACGGCGAAGCGCAGAATATCGACCGACGCTTGGGACACGTGCACACGCAGGAAAGCGGCGTACGAGATCAGCAGCGCGACGACCGCCGCGCCGGCGACTAGTTGGACGGCCAGGAAGTAGGCGCCCAGTGGCGGCCGATCGACCACCACCACGCCAACGCCCGGCCGATGGGCGATGCGCCACTGTGTGAAGGTCGAGGTGGCCAGCGCCGTCAGGCCGAGAGCGGCGAGCCCGGTCAGCAGGAAGTCCATGGGCGAGGCCATGACGACCGCCGACACCGCCGACCACGGGGCGGCTGGAACCAGGACGGGTTCTGCGAGGCCGACACGCCGCGTTGCGATCCAGAGAATGGCGCGCGCGACGAGCAGCAGCAACGCCACAGCGAGCGTGAGACCTGCGGCCAGTGGCATCGACGATGTGGCAGCGCGCCACTCGAGCAACGAGGCGCAAAACAGCAACAACAGCAGGGCGCCGAGGGTGATCTCGGCGGCGAAGAGGCGATTGCGAATTCGCCGACGCGACGCCTCGAGATCCGCATCCGATAGCTGGACCGCTGCCAAGGGCTCGCCGGCCGGCGTCCGAATCACAAACGCGTCGGGACCTGCGTCGGCGGCGCCTTCGAACTGCAGGCGGAGAGAAACCGGAACAATGCTTGTCTCGAGCGCGAAATCCGAGCCTGCCATGGGTGCGCGGCCGTCACGCGACAGCGGGGCTTCGGCGACTACGGCACCGATGTGCCGTGCCGGGTCCGCCGCATCAACCACCGGTTGCACGCGGACGAGCTGAAGGCCCTGCGTACTCTGCGCCAGAAACAAGGAAGCGGGACCGGTGAGTCGGGCGTCGGGCACGTCCTCGGAGCGCCCGACCCATGCGACCGGCTGGTTGCGACCCCCGTAGATAGTGATGGCCACCGGTTGCGGTGACGTGCGGACGCCTTCGGCGGCCAGGTCGAACAGGAGGCGGGTCGCCGCGGCGTCTCCCTGTTCGGCCAGCCGCACCGTTTCGGCATCGAGCGCGATTGTCCGAACCGCAGCGTCGAGGCGATTTCCGAGCGCCACAAACTGGCCCGACACCTCTGCCTGCAGGCGGGCGCGCGAGGCCGCAAGGTCGGGACCGAGTTGGGTGCGCTCGACCACCACGGCGGCAATCCAGACGGCCAGCGCGGCCACGGCTCCGCCCAAGGCCAGCTTCTGGGCGCTCCGGGCGACGAAGGAAGGAAAGGCCATCCGCATCGCCATTGTAGAATGTGGATCTGTCCAGCACAGCCGGTTCGTTAAAGCTCTCACTCAAGCGGGGTGCGCTGGTCACAGCCGCCAACTGGCAAGTCGTCATCGTCCAGTTCGTGGCCGACACGCTCTTCAAGACGCTGCTTGCCGTGCCGATTGTCGGCGGCCTTGTGCTGGTGGCGTTGGTGGTTGGAGGCGATCCGTTCGACCTTTTGCGGCTGGAGCCGAGCCAGATCCTCTCCACGATGGTCGGCGTCCTGTTGGCCCAGCCGATTGCCCTCGCGGCGTTTCTCACGGCGCTCGGGCTGATCCTGTGTGGCGGCTCGGTGCTGATGTTCGCGGTCAAGGCGGGCAGCGTGACAGTGCTATTGGCAGGTGAGCGTGCAGCCGGGCCGATTGAGCAGCCGCCACTGCGGCTGTCGTCGCTCACCCAGGCCAACCAGGCCACTGTCGAACGGTTCACCACGGGCGTCCGGACGCTGTTTGCACGCTACTTGCGGCTCGGTGTCGCCCTCACCGTCGTCTATGCGGTGCTGGCGGGCGGTTACATGGCGCTGGTCTTCGGGCCACCCGCGACCGCCACGCTCGATGGACCGCTCGCGGTGACCCTCGCCTCACTGGGCTTGATTCTCGCAGTGACGTTGGTCAACTTCGTCTACCTCTTGTTGCAGATCGTGATCGCAGCGGAGGACTGCGCCGCGTGGGAAGCGGTACCTCAGGTCGCGCGGCTCCTGCGCCGGCGCACCAAGGCAATGGGGCAAGTGCTGAGTGCCATTCTCGCGCTGATGCTGATGGCGACGGCGGTGTCGATTCTGGCGACGGCGGCGCTCGGCCTGATCGCCTTCGTGCCGTTCGTCGGTCTTGCCGCGTTGCCGTTGCAGGTGTTTGCCTGGCTCGTGCGCGGGGTCGTCTTTCAGTTCGTCGGACTGACCGGGGTGGCCACCTACGTGCGACTGCATCGCACGCTGCAGCCCTCGAGCGTTCCGGTGCGACCGTCCGATAACCTGCGTCAGGTGACACGCGCATGACCACGATGACCGGTGGCGGCAATCGGCTGGGGTTGTCGACCGCCGCGCAACAGTTCCAGGAATCCGCGATTCGCCGGACCGGCATTCTCGGCGCCGCCGTACCCGGGCTGATTTCCTTCGCCGCGGGCTACCCGGCCCCCGAGATGTTTCCATGGGACGACTTGCAGGCGATCAGCGCCGACCTGCTGTCGCGGCGTGACGGCCACACCCTTCAGTACGGCGCCACCCGCGGCTACCGGCCACTGATTGAACAGCTGCTGGCCAAGACGCTGACCGATCGCGGCATTGCCGGCTCGTTCGAAGACGTGGTCATCACCACGGGCTCGCAACAGGGCCTCGACCTCGTCGGCCGGGTGTTGATCGATCCCGGCGACGTCGTGTTCGTCGAGTTGCCCACCTACAGCGGCGCCATCGCCGCCTTTCATAACCTGCAGGCCCAGTTCGCGGGGGTGCCGCAGGACGCCGAGGGAATGGACCTGGCCGCGCTCGACGCAGCGATCGCAGCCGCCATGGCGCGAGGCCAACGAGCAAAGTTCATTTACGTCACGCCGAACTTCCAGAATCCCGCCGGCGTGCTGATGAGCCGCTCGCGCCGTCTGGCGTTGCTGGAACTGGCGCGCCGTCATGACCTGGTGATCCTCGAGGACGACCCGTACGGATCGATCTACTTCGAAGACACGACCACCGTCGAAGAGACGCGTCCCATCAAGGCTGACGACTCCGATGGGCGAGTGGTCTACCTGGGGAGTTTCTCGAAGGTGCTCGTGCCAGGCCTGCGCGTCGCCTGGCTGGTGGCGCCTCGCGTGATTGCCGAGAAGGTGGAACTCGCCAAGCAGGCCGCCGACATCTGCAGCAGTGTCTTCGACCAGCGGATCGTCCACGGCGCCATGGACCGGGGCGTCGTCGATCGCATTGCGCCCTCGCTGCGCGCGCATTACCAGGCCAAGCGCGGCGTGATGGAGCAGTCCCTACAGTCGTCGCTGGCCGGCCGCGTGACGTGGACGTCGCCGCGTGGCGGGTTCTTCTTGTGGATTCAGTTGCCAGAGGGTGTGGACGACCGCGCGTTGTTCGAGCGGGCGCTGAAGGAGAAGGTGAGCTTCGTTCTCGGCAGCTCGTTCTTCGTGGACGGGCACGGTCACCGATTTGCGCGGCTGGCGTTCTCGGGAATCACCCACAAACAAATCAAAACCGGTATCGAACGCCTCGCCGCAGCGGTCGAATTAGCCACAGAGGACACTGAGTAGTTTTTTCAAACCGTCAGTGGCGCGAAGCAGCGTCCGGCCCGTTGAAGAATGACTCAGTTGACCTCCTAAGGTACGACCGGCACGCCCGGCAGCACATCGATCAGCCCTGGCACCGGCTCGAACCGCTGCGCGAAGCCCTGCAGCTGCCCGTCGCGGCTGAAGGTGATCAGCCTGACCGCGGTCGCCCGGGCGAATGGGCGGAAGTAAGGCTGCGGGCCAATTTCTCCCGCGGCCTTGACGGTGACCGTCGGCTTGCCCGTCTCGAGATCGAACCCGGCCATCTCGGACGACACCAACGGCATCAAGATCGTGTTCGGCAACGGCAGCGGCCCGCCGGCTGGCCGCGATGACAGCGATGCCTTCCATCGCAGGTTGCCGTTTGACCGGTCGACGGCGCGCAGCACGTTGTCGCGCGCGGCAAAGTAGATGCGCTCGTCGTCGGCGGCCGGCCGGCCCGACACGTCGCCACCGACGCGCCACGTCCAGCGGGTGCGGCCGTTCGACACGCGCACGCTCGTGACGTCGCGCGCGGTCGTGCCGAACACCAGTTGCTCCTCGAGGGCCAGCAGGCCGGTGATGCGGCCGGTCAGCGTGCGGGTCCAGACCGTTTCACCCGTTGCTAACAGGACGGCAACCAGCCGGTTGTCTGCCAAGGGCAGGAACAGGCGGTCGAGGGCGGGGGCCGGTGCGGCTGCGAGCGGAGCCCCCAGCGGCTGGCGCCACACCAGGGTGCCGTCCGATCCTCGATAGGCGGCCAAATCGCCATTCGGCGTCGATGCCAGCAGCCAGCCGGTGTCCCAGTAGAGCGGGACAGCCGCGCCGCCGGGCAGCGGCGTGCGCCAACGCGTGGCGCCGGTAAGCGCATCGCGTGCTTCAATCGAGGAATCGGTCGTGGTGAAGACCAGGCCGTCGCCGGTGGCTGGCGTAAACGCCGTTGCCACGTTCAGGCGCCAGCGAACGGTGCCGTGGTCGAGATCGACAGCGACGAGTTCACCGCCTTTCAGCGCCACGTACGCAGTAGTGCCGTCAAAACCAGCCGCGGCGAGCGGCGGCGTCTCGAATGGCAGCGACCAGCGCGCGTCGAGAGGCGCCACCGTCACGGCGACCGCCTGAACAATCGCGATCACCACCGCGAACAAAAGAGCCATCAGCCCCTATAATAGTGGCTTACCTCCTCATTCGAGATTTCGTGGCCCACCAAACCATAATCGTCCTGGATTTCGGCTCGCAGTTTACCCAATTGATTGCGCGACGCTTGCGCGAGCTCGCGGTCTATTGCGAGATCCTTCCGTTCAACACATCGCTTGACGCGATCAAGGCCAAGGCGCCGGTCGGCGTCATCCTGTCTGGCGGTCCCAGCAGCGTCGATGAAGAGGGCGCTCCACACTGCGACCGCGCGGTGCTGGACCTGGGTGTCCCGACGCTCGGCATCTGCTACGGCATGCAGTTGATGACTGACATGCTGGGCGGAACGCTCGGTCGTTCCGCGCACCGCGAGTTCGGCCATGCGATCGTGCGCCGCGCCCCAGGCACGGCCTCGCGCCTGCTGAAGGACATTCCCGACCAGCTCAAGGTGTGGGCGAGTCACGGCGACTTTGTCGCCACCGCGCCGCCAGGCTTCACCGTGGCGGCAACCAGCAACAACGCGCCGGTGGCCGTGATGGAATCGCCAGAGCGTGGCTACTACGCCATGCTGTTCCACCCCGAGGTCGCGCATACCGATCGCGGCACCGAACTGCTGCGCAATTTCGCATTCGATGTCTGCGGTTGCACCGGCGACTGGACCATCGCGTCATTCATCGACGAAGCGACCGCCCGAATCAAGGCGCAAGTCGGCAACGGCCGCGTGGTCTGCGGCTTATCAGGTGGGGTCGACTCCACCGTGGCGGCTTCGATCATTCACCGTGCCATCGGTGACCACCTGCAGTGCATCTTTGTCGACAACGGGCTGTTGCGGCTCAACGAAGCGCAGCAAGTGGTCGAGCGCTACAAGAAGCTGGCGCTGCCAGTGCACCATGTCGATGCCACCGACATTTTTCTGACGCGCCTGGCAGGCGTTACCGACCCGGAGAAGAAACGGAAGATTATCGGCGCCACCTTCATCGATGTGTTCAACGAGAAGGCTCAGGCGTTGGGTGACTTCGACTTCCTGGCCCAGGGCACGCTCTACCCTGATGTCATCGAATCGGTGTCGGTGCGCGGACCGTCAGCCACCATCAAGAGCCACCACAACGTCGGCGGGCTGCCGGAGGGGATGAAGTTCAAGCTGGTAGAGCCGTTGCGCGAGCTGTTCAAGGACGAAGTTCGCCGCGTCGGCCGCGACCTCGGCATCGAGAAAGAGTTCCTGGTCCGTCAGCCGTTCCCGGGTCCGGGCCTGGCCGTGCGCATTCTTGGTGAAGTCAGCCGCGACAAGATTGCCTTGCTGCAGAAAGCCGACGCGATTGTGGCGGATGAAGTGCGCAAGGCCGGTTGGTACGAACGCATCTGGCAAAGCTTCGCCGTCTTGTTGCCGGTGCAAAGCGTCGGCGTGATGGGCGATGCGCGCACCTACGAGTTCACGGTGGCGGTTCGCGCGGTGGAAAGTCTGGACGGCATGACCGCCGATTGGGCTCGACTGCCGCACGATCTGCTGGCCGTAATCTCCTCACGCATCGTCAACGAGGTGCGCGGCATCAACCGGGTCGTCTACGACATCAGCTCGAAGCCACCGTCGACAATCGAGTGGGAATAGCAGATGTCGGACTTCGTCCATCTCCAACTGCTCACTGAGTTCTCGCTGCTCGACGGCGCGTGCCGCATCGAGGAGCTGCTCG
>JANMUX010000479.1:0-3322 GCA_031392125.1 Acidobacteriota bacterium
TTACGCGGACTCGAAGTTTTGGCCATGCAAGGTGCTTTCCAGTGGACCACGCGGGTCTAAAGACCCGCCTCTACATAAAGACGATGGGTGGAGATGTAAGTTGCGACCGCATCGGAAACAAGTCCCTTGATGCGCTCGCCGGCGCGCACCCGGCGGCGAATCTCCGTGGACGATACATCGGGAGTTACCGCCGGGATCAGGATGACGCGTGGATTGTCGTCGGGCCTGTAGGCCTCCGGCGTCGTCATGCGTTCAGCAAGGGTGGGCAATCGCTTCTGCAATGAGTCTAGCGTGATTCCGGGCCGCGCGACGACGGCGAAGTGCGCCAGGTCGAGGACGGCGGGGTAGCGCGACCACGTAGCAATTTCTGCGAACGCATCAGCCCCAATGATGAAGAAAAACTGCGACGTCGAGGTCGTTCGCAAGGAGGTCAGCGTATCGAACGTGTACGACGGACCGTCGCGCATCAGCTCGATATTCGAGGCCGTCCAACCGTGCTGTTCCGCCGCCGACAGCTCGGCCATGGCGAACCGCGCCTCGGCCGAGGCACTGGCACCGGTGACGCGATGCGGCGCAATCCGTGAGGGCACCAGCATCACTCGGTCAAGCCGCAGGGCCGCCTGCGCCTGCACTGCCGCCGCGATGTGTCCGTTGTGAATGGGATCGAACGTGCCGCCGAGGACGCCGAGCGTCATCGCTTCTTCGGTGTGCCGCTGCGAAGCGGGGGCATCAGCGCGGGATTGTAGTCAGCCGGTACCTCGCGCTCGTCCTCCGCCACGGCCTTGACGACCAGGTCGTCGTCTCCGAGCGCTGCCGCTTTCGCTTCGAGCTCGCGCGCCGTGGCGATGATCGGCCAGGCGGCCTCGATCAATTCCTTGACGCCGGTGCCGGCCACCGCCGAGATCTGGAAGAACTTGAGCTTCAGTTTCTTCGCGCGCTTCTCGAGCGCGATGACGCGTTTCGGATCGTCAACCGCGTCGATCTTGTTGGCCGCCACCAGGTGCGGCTTCTTCAGCAGCTCCGGGTTGTAGAGTTCAAGTTCTTTGCGAATGGTGTCGAGGTCTTCAACCGGGTCGCGGCCCGACGCACCCGACACATCAACCAGGTGGATGATCACCTTGGTGCGTTCGATGTGGCGCAGGAACTGGTGACCCAGGCCGTGCCCTTCATGTGCGCCCTCAATCAACCCGGGCACGTCGGCGACGACGAAGTCGCGATCGCCGCTGAGCGCGACGACGCCGAGGTTGGGCGTGAGCGTCGTGAAGGGGTAGGCGGCAATCTTGGGCTTGGCGGCGGAGATCACGGAAATCAGCGTCGACTTGCCGGCGTTGGGATAACCGACCAGGCCGACATCGGCGAGCAGCTTCAGCTTGAGGTGAAGCTCGAATTCCTGCCCCGGTTCGCCCGGCTGCACCTTGCGCGGCGCGCGGTTGGTCGACGTTGCAAAGTGCGCGTTGCCAAGGCCGCCGCGTCCGCCCTGCGCGAGCAACACGCGCTGGCCAACGACCGTGAGGTCGGCGGCCTGCTGCTTCTCGCCGGTCTCGGGATCGACCTTGAAGACCAGGGTGCCGACTGGCACGGGGATGTCGAGGTCGCGACCGCCACGGCCGGTGCGCAGCGCGCCGGCGCCGTTGCCGCCGCGTTGGGCCTTGTAATCGGGATTGAAGCGAAAGTGCACCAGCGTGTTGCGGTGCGGGTCGGCAACGATGAAGACGGAACCGCCTGCGCCGCCGTTGCCGCCGTCAGGTCCGCCCTTCGGGACGAACTTCTCGCGACGGAAGCTGAGTGAGCCCCTGCCTCCGTCGCCTGCTTTGATCTGGATGTCGACTTCGTCGACGAACACTTACTTAGTTACTCGACCGGGTGGACCGAGATGAAGCGTCCGCGCTGACCGTGGTCTTCGAACTTCACTTTGCCGGTGACCTTCGCGAACAACGTGTCGTCCTTACCGAGGCCGACGTTCAGCCCGGGCTGGTACTTGCGGCCACGCTGGCGCACAAGGATGGACCCGCCGGTGACGAGGTTGCCTTCGAAGCGCTTGACGCCGAGCCGCTGCGAGTTGCTGTCGCGGCCGTTACGAGACGATCCCTGACCTTTTTTTGTAGCCATTGCGCTTAGACCTGGATGTCGGTGATGCGGACGCGCGTCAGGAGGCTGCGATGGCCCTTGGTCCGACGGTACTGCTTGCGCCGCTTCTTCTTGAACACGCGGATTTTCTTGGTCTTGTCGAGCTCGCCGATGACGCCGACCACCTTGGCGCCGGTCACGAACGGCGTACCGGCAGTCACGTCGCCCGCGTCATTGCTGACAAGGAGAACCTGGTCGAACGAGACTTCGCCGCCGGCGTCGCCGGCGTTATGTCCGTCGATGGCGATGATGGCGCCTGGCTCGACGCGGAACTGGCGGCCCGAGGCCTGAATGATTGCAAACACGGTCTAATCTCCGATTCGGACAGCGGAACTGAATTTCCGCGCCACAGGAACTACAAAGGATAACACGGGGGCAGGTCGGGCTGGTAGCGCCCCACCCCGCCCGTTACTTCAGGAGCGTCCTGGTTCCCTTTATCTTCTGCGCGCTCAAGGTGTTAAGGAAGGCCGGGAGCAGCCGGTCCATGAGCTCGAAGTAGGACGACAACGCAGGGGTCTGCTGGCTGGCGTTGTAGAGAATCTCTTCCCGGAAGGTCTCGGTGTGCAGGGTTTCGCCGGTCCGGCCGTCGATGAAGATGAAGGTGGGGCGCAGGACGAAGCCTTTACGCTCCATGTAGGTGCGAACCGGGACCACCTGGCGGCGGCCGAACGAGTCGTAGACTTCCTGCTCGCGCTGGACGAAACCCGACCGCTGCTGCGGTGCGAACAGCACGGCGCCGGTCACGATCAGCGGTTGCTGGAACTCTTCGCCGATGCGCTTCCAGTAGGCGACGTTCGCGAAGATGTGGTTGTAGGGCTCGAGGTCTTTCTCCTCGTTGATTACCGGCGCCTTGTTCGGATCCTGTTCCTGCACCGGGGCCGCGGCCTGCTGATCCGGCACGGGAGGCGTGCTCGTCTCGCCGCTCTGCTTGGCGACCTCGATCAGCGGCAACGTGTCGGCATCGATCACGCGCATGATGCCCTTGTTGCGCAGCTGACTGCGCAACAGGCGAACCGTCTCCATGTTGGCATCGACATCTTCGTTGGCGCCGGCAATGAAGCCGGCAATGAAGATGCGCTGGAACGCAGAAACATCCAGCTTGGGCTGGATCGGCGTTTCAATCGGGATCTCGGTGTAGCTGGTGCACGCCACGAGGGCGGCCACTAGCGCCAGGCTAAGACTGCCGACCGTCTTT
>JANMUX010000531.1:0-8794 GCA_031392125.1 Acidobacteriota bacterium
ACGGCGTCGTCCAGACGGTGGCTTCACCGAAGGAGTCCAGTAGTGGAGCATCGGCAGCCTTAGGATCACGCTTGTCTTCGACCTGGCAGAACACCCGGAAGTCGAGCATGAAGCCGTTGTTGAACGGGCCCGGCCCACTCAGTTTGTCGAGCCAGTCCCACCAGCCCGCGTGCGCGTAAGCCGAGGCCGGCGCCCCGAGGGCCACCACAAAAGTAAGCAGAACAAGACGTCGGTATCGCTTCATGACTTCATGACCGTCCTTTCGTCAGCGTGCTGGTTGGGGGGAAAAAATGCTTTCGGCGGTGCCGATTCGCCGGACCGTCGGGTCGCCCAGGTCGATCACCCGGTTGCGCGGCGGATTGCGGTCGGGGCAATAGATCAGGCCATCGCCGCCCGCCTCGCCGAGCAGGTAACACCGCTCACCGGCAGCATCCACCCGCTCCGCGAAGTGCCAGCCGAAGCGATAAGGCGTCTCGAGCATCAGCGCGGTCAGCGCCAACAGGCCAATGATTGGCAGCATCGGCCGCAGCCTGATTGGCGGCCGCCTGGCCTGCATCCGACGCGTGCGAACCAGCGCCACGATCAGGAAGACGGCCAACACATCAAGCGAGAACCGGTATAGCGAGGGGGCCACGCGTTCGTTATCCCATTGCAGTGGCCGCAATACTTCTGCCGGTGCGTCGTTGATTAGCGCGACGAATGCTCGCAACAGGTCCGAGAACTGCCAGACAATGGCCGCCAGCGCGAGCACACCAAGCGCGGTTACCGCCTGCGCGAAGACGTCGGCATCGTCGAGGTTGAGGCGCGCCGCCACCCGCTCGACTCGCGCTCGGACGCGGCGTGCAGCGTGGTCGATCGGCTTGATCAACCGCAAGACGCGGAGGCCGAACTGCGCCGCCCAGGCGACAAGCACCATCGCCGAGCCGTAGACGATCGGCGTCACCAGCGAGCGCAGTCCCATTTCCACCCACACGGTGAGTGGCTCGTCGTCAAACGGCGGCGTCCGGCCAGCGGACAGGTTGAACGCCGCGGTCGTCAGGAAGCCGAAGAATGTGATCAGCGCGACCGAACCGAGGCCGATGCCGGCTGCAAGACCAATCGCGCGCTGTGAAAAGGGGTCGTCGCCAATCGCGCCAAGGGCCTCGAGAAGAGCCGCGGCACTCGGGTAGCGCCGCTCCGGTTCGAAGGCCAACGCGCGGTCCACGACCTGCATGAAGTCAAGCGACAGTTCGGGTCGTCGTTCCGACAGCGGTCGCCGGCGCCTGTGCCGATGGGCAGCCGCGACCTCCTCCATGGTTTTGCCCTCGACCGGGTACTTGCCGGTGACCAGGTGATACAGCAGAACCCCGACGCTGTAGACGTCGCTGGCGACGGTGGCGGGCGCACCGAGCAGCACCTCGGGCGCCATGTATGCCGGTGTGCCGATTTCGTCGCGACCGGGCCGGCACTCTTCACGCCCGGCGCCAAAGTCCATCAGGACAATGCGGCCGGCTTGCTCACGCATGATGTTGCGCGCCTTGACGTCGCGGTGCACGAAGCCGGCGAGATGAACGGCGGCAAGTGCGCGGCAGACGTCCTCGCCGACCACCGCCGCCTCGCGCGCGCTCAGCGTGCCGTTGGTCCGCAGCACGTCCTCGAGTGTCTCGCCGTGCACGAACTCCATGCACAGCGCAACCTGCTCGTGCTCGGCTTCGATGCCGAGCACATTGACTACGTTGGGATGGCGGATGCGGGCCAGCGCTCGGCCTTCGCGCAGCAGGCTGTCTCTGAGGGGCTCGCCGCCGATGTCTCGTTTGAGAATCTTGACCGCGATTTCGCGCTCGAGGTCGGGATCCCAGGCGCGGTAAACGCTGCCGAAACCACCCTCGCCGACCTTCTGGCGAAGGTCGAAACGCCCCCACTGCGTCGCAGCGATGGCGTCGTCTTTTAAGCTCGTCCGTGTTTCGCTCTGAGGGTCTCCCGCCATGCCGTGACCGAGCCGCCGATGGTCCTGGCCGAACGTGCGCTCAGGCATACCCCTTCCAGTTCAGCTCGTCGTGCCGCGAGACCCCCCGATTATTGCTGTCGACGGATGAGTGTCAAGGACCTCGTTGAAAGAAACGAGGCGCAACCGTGCTACTTGGCGCTGACGCCTTCCTTCAGGAACGCCACCAGGGGCGGCAGCACCTTTTCCGGCGCTTCGAGGTGCGGAACGTGTCCCAGGCCTGGAATCATCAGCACCCGGCCGTTGCCGTTGGGCACGGTCTTGGCAATGTGGTTCATGCGCTCCTGGAACGCTGACGCCGGTCCGAGCAGCAGGTCCTCGGCGCCGCCAAACGCCAGCGTCGGCACCTGGATGTGCGCCCAGTCGTACACCACCGTGTCGAAGTACAGCATCTGGCTAATCAGCGACTGCACCATCGCCAGGTGCGGCCAGTCCGAGCTCATCGTCCACGAGTAGCGAATTCGAGTGTAGGCTTCGAACTCGTCGTTCCATGCCACGGGGTTGTGCGCGACATACCGGCCGAGGCTGGTGCGCGTGCCCTGGTAGTCGGACTTCAAGGTCTGCCGATAGGTGGCTTCGATCTCCGGCATCGGCCGCGTGAAGCGCCCGTCGGTCAGGCCGATCGGGTTGTAGATCACGACGCGCTCGATCATCTTCGGATACTGGGTCGCCAACCGCGCCGCCAACATGCCGCCCATCGAGTGGCCCACTACCATCGCCCGTTCAATCTTCAGGTGCTGGAGGATGAGCGAGGTATTGCGCGCCTGGCTGTGCAGGTTGTAGGGAACGATAGGCTTCGACGACCGACCGTAGCCGATCTGGTCCGGCACCACGACGCGAAAGCCTTCCTTGGTCAACGCGTCGATGATCGCCTTGAAGTAGAAGCCGCCGAAGTTGTTGCCGTGCAGCAACAACACAGTTTTTCCGTTCGCCGCGCCCTGCGCCGCGACATCCATGAACGAGATGCGCACGTCCTGGGCGTAGACCCGGATGTCCAGGTAGCTGCTGGCGTAAGGGTAGGGACAGTCTTCGCAGTTGATGCTGCCGGGCTTGACGTCCGTCGGCGTGGGCACGGCGGGCAGGGCAGCGCCGCCCTGGGCCGAGGCCGTAGCGGTGCCAATGACGAACAGGAGGAAGGCGACCAGACGCAAGGTGGTGGGCATGTTTGTGAGTCTCACTGTAAGGCAATTTGATACACGCGCGGCCACTTCTTGCCGGTCACGTAGATGCGCCGCGTGGCCCGGTCGTAGGCAATCCCATTTAGCACGTCGGCCGGCGGCTGCCGCTGCTCACGGGGCCACAGCTTTGAGAGATCGAGCCACGCCTTGACCTCGCCGGTGTTCGGCGAGATGCGCGCAACCCGATCCGTCATCCACACGTTGGCCCAGATCTCGCCATCTATCCATTCAAGTTCGTTCAGCTGGCCAATGGCTTGGCCGGCATCGCGCACGCGAAGGGTCTTTGAAGGGGTGAAGGTCTTCGGGTCGAGAAACGTCAGCGTATCGCTGCCGTCGCTCATCACCAGGCCGCCTGCGGCATCGTAGGCGATGCCCCAACCTTCGTTCGGGTAGGAAAACGTGCGCTTCTGTGCGAACGTCTTGCGGTCGTAGACGAAGCCCCGCTGATGCTGCCAGGTGAGCTGAAGTAACTCGTTGCCGACCAGCGCCAGGCCCTCTGCGAAATATTCAGCTGGGACCTTGATCTGCTGCAACACCTTGCCGGTGGCGATCTCGACGCGCCGCAAAGACGACTCGCCGTTCAGTCCCGTGCTCTCGTAGAACTCGCCGTCGGCAAACACCAGGCCCTGCGTGAAGGCGGCCGGGTCATGAGGATACGAAGCAATCAGCTTGAAACCCTGCACCGGCGCGGGTTGCCGTTGGGCAATCGTCGCCGGTGCACACGCTACCAGTGCCGTCAGGGTCATCAGCGGAGTCAACTTCATGCCATCTTTCCCGAGCCGCCCCGCAGTCCTTAGAAATCCACCTGCAAGGTGAACTGGACGGCCCGCGCCTGCGAGACCGAGGTCACGCGGCCGAAGTTACCGGACGTGATGCTTTCGGTCGGCAGGTTCCTCAGCGGAAAGTTGAACACGTTGAACGCCTCAGCAGACACCTTGATGCGACGGGTGCCGCCCAGGGTGGGCGCCCACTGCAGCGTGACGTCGGCGTTGAAGAACTTCGGGTTGTTCTCAAACGCCGGTATTGCCGACAGACCAAACAGCGTCCGCAGCCGGTTCGCCTCGTCGGTGGACACTTCACGCACGCTGTTGCGAGAGTAGGCGTATCCCGGGCACGAGACGTTGCGGCAAATGCCCTCGTTGACCCAGTCGCCGGTCAAGCCGTCGCCATTGACGTCGCGGCCAACCGTGATGTTCAACGGCGCCTCCGTCCGATACTCGACAATGGTTGCCAGCGTCAGGTTCTTCGGCAGCAGGTAAACCATGTTGCCGGTGACCACGTGCCGGCGGTCGTCGCTGCCTGGACCCCACTGCAGGTCGGGCCGCTCGGGCACCACCACTGAACTGACGAAGTTGAACGCGTTGTCGGTAGTCTTCGACAGCGTATAGGCCACCTCGCCTGAGACCCGGTTGCTCAGCCGCTTGCGGAGGTCGACGATCAGCCCCTTGTAGCGAATCTCGCCCTGGTTGGTATAGAAGCTGACGTTGGTGAAGCGCGGGTCGGGCCTGACGGCGCCGGTGCCGTTGATGTTCGCGGTGCCAGGCCGCCCGGCGTTGGTATTGAGGATCCCGATCTGGTCGTATCCCCGGTTGTAGACGAAGCTGACATCCAACCCGAGATCGCGCGTCAGCTCGCGCCGGTAGCCCATTTGCGTATTCCAGTTCCACGGCGTGACCAGGTTGTCGTCGATCACCGAGAGGCTCGGGGGCGGCACCGTCTGGCTGCCGCCGAACGGATTCGGGAAACCGGGGTTGTCAATCTGGATGCCGATGATCTTGGGCGGCGTGAAACGCGCGTTGCCGATAATGTTCAGGATCACCTGGTCGTAGTAGATCCCGGTGCCACCGTAGATGGCCTGGGACGTCGTGCCATCCGGCGCCCAGGAGAAACCGAAGCGCGGCGCCACGTTGTTGCGATCGCGACTGACGCCGGGCCCGGCCGTCCCGGTGACGTCCTTTAGCGCTTCCGTCTTCGCACCCTCGTAGTCGTAGCGGAGCCCCGTGTTGATCGTCAGGCTGGACGAAGGGCGCCAGTCATCTTGCAGGTAGAACCCGTAGATTTGGTTCGGCCGCGCCAGCTTCGAGTCGCCCTGGTTCTGCGTGAAGCGGCTCGGCGTGCCGGCGATGAATGCGTTCAGCGATGGGAACGTATAGGTGCCTCTGAAGTTCGAATCGAAAAAACTATCCGATTCGAAAATCTTCACCTGCGCGCCGGCCTTGACCGAGTGTTCGCCGGTGCGGGTGCCCGCGAGCGTCCAGGTGTAGTTGTCGATGACCTGGTAAATCCAGTCGGTCCGGCCCTGGGGATAGGTGCTGAGGCCGCCGAGGTCGAAACCGCCAGTGACCGAAACGTTGGTGAGACCCGGATACGACGGAAGGAAGTCGCCGACGGTCTGGCCAACCTGAACGTAGAGCTCGTTGAGCTTGTTCGACCCGAGAATCCACTTGTGGTTCAAGTTGGCGTAGTTGGTGCGGAAGTCCGTGATGGTGCCGTTGTAGTCGAGCAGCGTGCCGCTCTGGCCTGACGGCTGCAGGTCGTCGGTCAGCTGGTACCGCGCGGTCAGCGACTGCGAGTTGGAGAGCTGGGCGTCGAGCTTGGCCGTCAGGTTATGGACATCGATGTACTCGGGCCGCACCTGCCGAATCGAACCGCCGGCACCAAACAGCGAGAGCGGAATGTTATTGGCGGCCAAAAACTGGCGCGTCGCTGCCGAGAAGTCAGCCGTTGCCGCGGGCAGCGTGCGAGTGCTGCTGGAGTTGGTGTCTCGATCCTCTCGCTCGTAGTTGACGAAATAGTGCAGCTTGTTCTGCTTGATCGGGCCGCCGAGCCAGCCGCCGTAGTGAACGCGCTGGAACGGGTCGACCGGAAGGCTGCGATCGGCGTATGGGCTGCGGGCCATCATCGACTGGTCGCGAAACAGGAAGAAACCGCTGCCACGTAGATCGTTGGTCCCCGATCGCGTCACCACGTTCACGACGCCGCCCGACGCCTGGCCGTATTCGGCCTTGAAGCCGGTGACGAGGATCTGCACTTCCTGGACCGAATCGAGGGCCAGCGACTGCCGTGAATAGCCGGAGATGTCTTCGCTGTTATCAACGCCGTCGATGTTCCACTGGTTCGAGCGCCCGCGCGAGCCGACAAACGAGGTGCCGTTCGAGCTCTGGGCGCCCGGCGCGACGCGCAGCAGCGATTCATAGCTGCGGCCGATAATGGGCAGCACGTCGATGGCCGCTCGATCAAGCCGCGTCTCGACCGCCGCCGTCGTCGTTTGCACGATCGGCGTTTCGGCGGTCACCGTCACCGCCTCGCTCAGCGCGCCCAGTTGGAGCGAAAAATTCAGAACCGTCTCAGACCCAAGCGCGAAGGTAAGTCCGTCACGTAACGCGCGCGAGAAACCCTGGAGCTCGGCGACGACTTCGTACCTGCCCGGCGTGAGAGCCGCCAGGCGATAACGGCCGTCGGCGTCGCTGGTCGCGGAACGTATGAAGCCGGAATTCTTGTTGGTGGCCGTGATGGTGGCGCCGGGGACGACCGCGCCCTGTGCGTCGGTTACGAGGCCGATCACGGTGGCGGTGTCGAGTTGCGCCGCAGCAGGGGCCGCACACGCGAGCAGGAGCAAGCAGCCGTAAACGACGGCGCCGGTGAGCCTAGTCATTTTTATCCTCCGAGAAGCAAACCAGCCCGGGTCCACGATCGCGCCCGGCCGGACAACACCACGATGTTACGTTGGCGTCACCCGCATGGCAATTGGTCCCCGGCGGCAGCAGTCTCAGCCCGCGGCATCACGGTTTAATCAGGTAAAACGCTTCCTGCCGCCCATCGATCCAGTCCCATTTGCCGCCCGGCATAATCGCGGCATCTTCTTCGAGCGCAAATCGAACCGGCTGGTTGCCCCACTCCGGCACGTTGTGGGTCACGTTCAGTTCGATCGAGTGCCAGGTGTTGGGACGGAATACGTAGTCGCCGCGAACGGGCACGCCCTGCTGGTAGTCGGTCATGCCAATCGGCGGGCCGGCCGCGTGACCGTGATAGCCGACGGGGTGGCAATAGATTGAGGGGACGAGCCCCTCCTTCTTGGCCTGTGCCAGGGCATCGGCGAGCGCCTGGTTACCGGTGCGTTCGAGCCGCGCGTACTGCATGGTCAGATCCTGCAGGCGATTCGCAGCCTTGAGGCCGGCTTTGAGGCCCGCGGGCGCGTCGGTCTCGCCCGGCTTCAGCACGTAGGCGTTGTGCTGCGTATCGGTAGAAAAGCCCATGTAGACAATGCCGAAGTCGGTGTGCAGCATGTCGCCGGGAAGAATGACGCCGCGGGGGCTGGTCTTCTCACCCTGGCGGAAGATCGTCACTGACGGCTGGAACCACTTGCCCAGCCCCATCTCGACGACCCGCTGGCGCATCCACCACACGACATCTTCGTTGGTGGTCTTGCCGGGCGTGATCACCTTGTTCGAGAACGCTTCGCGGATCACGAGATGCGCCACCTTCATGGCGTGACGGTAGGCCTCGAGCTCTTCCGGCAGCTTCACCTCGAGCCAACCAACGGCAAGCATCTCGGCAGACTTGATCTTGGCGGCGTGCGCGGGTCCCAGCGCTTCGACCAGCCGCCGCTTTTCGTTCGCGGTGATGCCGTCGGCGTGGTTCCAGGCGTCCGACTCGTTGATGCCGATCACCGTGGGGTTCTTCTCGTCGACCAGCTGACGCAGGCCCTGGTACTGCGCGTCGTTGGCCGTCGGCACGATCGTATAGAGGCCGTCGTAATCAAAGCGGCCGATCGAGTAGCGCTCGACTGGCTTTCCACCTCCCGGATTGAAGAAGACGAGGATGGTGCGCCGCCGTGACGCGTAGTAGGTGAGCGGCGACATCGACGCGAACACCGGGTCTTCGTTGTACTCGCGGGTCGGGATGATCCACATGTCGATCCCCTCGCGCGCCATGATCGGCCCGAGCACGGTGTCGAAGCGCTTCTTGATCCACGGCGTGACGAGCGCGTTCTGCTCGCGATGGGTGAGCACCCGCTGGGTGGGATCCGGATAGGTGGTGGTTTGCGCATCGCCCGCGACCGAAGAGATCGCAAGAACCGCCCACAGCGTGCAAAAAAGACGACGCCTCATGTCGCTAGTTTAACGGCAACTCGCCGCAAATGCTTCACACCGAAACACCGAAGCACGGAAGCACAGAAGACACTCTTTCTTCGAATTCCCAAAAAGAAGTTCTGTGTTTCAGTGTTTCCGTGTTTCTGTGTGAGGCATTAGACTAGTTATCCGAGCGTATAGCCGGCCTTCACGAACGGCATCATGCGGATTCGCTCGCCGGTGAGCGCCGCGATGGCATTGGCCACCGCCGGCGCGATCGGGGGCAGTGGCGGCTCTCCAAAGCCGGTTGGGCGCAGGCGGCTCGGCATGAAGTGCGCCTCGATGGCCAGCGGCGCTTCCCGCATTCTGATCATGCGGTAGTCGCCGAAGTTGCGCGACGTGGCTCGACCGCGTTCGATCGGCACCGCGTCGTAGAACGCGGCGCCGAGGCCGTCGATGATGCCGCCCTGCATTTGCGCATCGAGCATCGACAGGTTGACCGGCTGACCGACATCGGCCACCGATACGATCTTGTGGATGGTCACGCGCTTCTGGCCGTT
>JANMUX010000028.1:0-17149 GCA_031392125.1 Acidobacteriota bacterium
TGGCCTTCACGGTCTTCGGTGCGCTCGAGCAGCACGTCAACGACGTCGCCTTCACGAACGATGACCTGGCCGGTCTCGTCGAGGAACTCGTCGACGGAGATCACGCCTTCAGACTTGTAGCCGACGTCGATTACGACTTCGTTTGCGGTGACTTTGAGAACGGTGCCCTTGACGACCTCACCTTCCGCGAGGTTGCGGAAGCTGTTATCGTAAAGGTCCAACAGGCGGGCGTATTCCTGTGGGTCAGTATCATCGTCGTGCCCCCAGGGTGACGTGGTCTTCAGCGCCTGCTTCCCCGGAACCCGGGCCGCGGGGGTCGCGCCTGGTTCGGTAGCGGGGTTTTGTTCGTCCTGCGAAATTGCCATTATCGGTGCGTGTCCTTTGCTCTCAGATTTGCTACTGTCAGGGCGCCAGCGTCGTGATCACAGCGGAACTTGTGAAGTGAACTGGAAACTGGCGCACCTCGTAACCGATAGAGGTTACGCTACTTAGCCGCAAACTGTCAAGAATCCCCGGAGGATTTGCCATGGCCCGCAAGAAGCCCGCACGGCCCGCCAAGAAGGCTGCAAAGAAAGCCAAGAAGAAGGCCGCGCCCAAAGCCGCCGCCCGTAACGCCGTGAAAAAACCGGCGAAGAAGGCAAAGAAAGCGGCGAGCAAGCCGGGACGGAAGGCCTCAAATCCCAAGAAAGCCGGGCAAAAGGCCACCAGCAAGGTGAAGAAGGCCAAGCCGGCCGCCCGGAAGGTGGTCCAGAAAGCGGTCAAGAAGGTCGCCAGGAAGGCTGCTGCGGGCAAGGCGACCAAGGCGGCCAAGCTGGTCAAGTCCTCGGCGAAGGCTCGGGTGGCGACGGCGGTCAAGAAGGTCGTACTCACGGCCAAGGCCATCAAGGCGAGCGTCACGGCGGCCATCACGCCATCGAAGAAGCCCAACCTGGACCGTCCGCGAAAAACCGTGGCCGACATCCATGGCATTCCTTCGAGTTTGGGTATGGCTAGCCTCGCCTCCGCGGCGCATTCTGGCGGAGAAGAGCTGCGCGACACGCTCAAGAAGAACAACAGCGCCAGCCCGCGGCTCACCGGGGGGGATGTCGACGCCAATTGGCAAGCGGCCGAATCCCAAGGCGACGAGTCTCCAGGCGGCGATAACCCGACGCCCGACCAGGACGTCGTGGATGAAATTGGCCGTGCCCTCGGCGTGGAATACGCAGACGATGAGGAACTTCAAGGCGGCGCGGAGATCGCCGAGCGCGATACCCACCGGTGGGAACTCGATCCAAGCTCGAAGGACGACTTCGAGGAGGAAGAATAGCGGCGGCTTTAGCCGCCGCTAGGTAACCCTATCGACACGTACTTCACGTCGAGGTATTCGTCGAGACCCCAGCGGCCCCCTTCGCGACCAACGCCCGACGCCTTGACGCCGCCAAATGGCGCGTGGGGCGTCGCCGGCAATCCGTCGTTGACACCGACAATCCCATACTCCAACGCTTCGGTCACGCGGAAGGCGCGGCCGAGGTCGCGCGTCCACATGTAGGCCGCGAGTCCGTACGGCGTGTCGTTGGCGGCGGCCACCACGTCGGCCTCCGATGTAAAACTCACCACCGGCGCCACTGGTCCGAAGGTCTCTTCACTGAGAATGCGCATGCCGGCGGTGACATCGACCAGCAGGGTGGGCTCGAAGTACAGCCCCTGCCCCGCCTGTCCGCCCACCACCGCGCGGGCACCCTTTGCCAGTGCGTCGGCGACGTGGGCCGACACCTTGTCGAGTCCGGCGCGATCCACCAGCGGACCGACCTGCGTCTGGTCGCTCAGCGGGTCTCCGACGCGCAAGGCCCGCACGGCGTCGGACATGCGCTCGACGAACGCGTCGCGAATGGAGGCGTGCACGTAGATGCGATTCGCGCACACGCAGGTCTGGCCGGCGTTGCGAAACTTCGTCGCCATCACCTGCGTGACCGCGGGGCCGAGGTCGGCGTCTTCGAACACGATGAAGGGGGCATGACCGCCTAGCTCGAGCGACACCCGCTTAACGGTGCGCGCGGCCTGCGCGTAGAGCAGCTTCCCCACTTCGGTGCTGCCAGTGAACGTCAGCTTGCGCACGCGCGCATCGGCGAAGAACGGTTCCGACACCGCCACCGGGTCTGACGTCGTCAACACCTGGAAGACATCCGCGTGGCCACCCGCCTCGAGCCACAACTCTGCCAGGCGCACGGCGGTCAGCGGCGATTGCTCCGCCGGCTTCAACACCACGGTGCAACCCGCTGCGAGCGCCGGCGCGACCTTGCGGGTCACCATCGCGGCCGGAAAGTTCCACGGCGTCACGGCGTAGACCGGTCCAACCGGCTGGCGGTTCGCAAACAGCCGCTTGTGCGCCATGTGCGTAGGCACAATTTCACCGTAGGCGCGCTTGCCTTCTTCGGCGTACCAGTCAACGAAGCCTGCGGCGTACTTCACTTCGCCACGCGATTCGGTAATCGGCTTTCCCATTTCGCCGGTCATCAGGCGCGCGATGGCTTCTTCGTTCGCGAGGATGAGATCGCGCCACCGGCGCAGCACCGTCGAGCGCTCGAAGGCGGTCTTGGCTTTCCAGCCGGGGAAGGCCGCTACCGACAGTTCGATCGCAGCGCGAGCATCGTCAGCGCTCGCATCGGGGGCCGCGCCGACGCTCGCACCGGTGGCCGGGTTAATGACGTTGAATGTCATGACTGCTTTCCGGCGGGACTGAAGCCCGCCCTTCTGGCACCACGGCCTGCTGCATCAATGCCCATAACTGCTCGACGTGGACGCGCTCGGTCTGTTCAGCGCCGATCGACACCCGCACCATCCACCGGCCGTCAAGCATCGCCGGCGTCAGGTATGCGGCGCCAGATTGATTCACCCGCGCCACCCATGCCTGGGTGTGCAAGTCGAGCGCCTCGTCGCTCAGCCAGCCTGGTTCGTGGCGCACGCACAGCGTCTGCAACGGCACCGGCGCCAGGATCTTCCAGCCGGGCGCGGCCTTGATTTGGCCTTCCAGCCATTCCGCGTTGTCGAGATCGCGACGCAGCCGGGACTGCAGGGCGGCGACGCCTTGCTCGCGGATCAGGAACCACAACTTCAAGGCGCGGAAGCGGCGGCCAAGCGGCAGGCCCCAGTCCCGATAGTTCTTGACGCGTCCGTCGGCGGCAGTCTGCAGGTAACTGGGATTGGTCGACATCACCCTGACCAGGTGTTCTGGATCGCGCACGAAGTAGAGCGTGCAGTCGAACACCGCGCCGAGCCACTTGTGTGCGTTGACGATCAGTGAATCGGCCTGCTCGACGCCGTCCCACATGAAGCGGCATTCCGGCAGGATCATTGCCGAGCCGGCCATGGCGGCGTCAACGTGCAGCCACAGTTGGTGCTGCGTCGTGATCGCGGCAATGGCGGCCAGCGGATCGAGTGCCGTCGAAGTGGTGGTGCCGGTCGTCGCGACCACCGCACACGGTTGGTTACCAGCCGCGAGATCGGCCTGAATCAGCGCATCCAGTGCATATGGCCTCATGGCATAAGCGGTGTCGTGAGGCACCATGCGGACATGCTCGCGGCCAAAGCCCGCCAGCAGCGCGGCCTTCTCGACCGAACTGTGACTTTGCGCCGAGGTGTAGACGATTAGCGGTTTCGCCTCGGCCTGTAGCCCGCCGCGGGCCAGGCTGTAGGAGGTCGACCGCTCGCGCGCGCACAGGAGCGCCACCAGCGAGCTCGTTGACGCGGTGTCATTCAGCACGCCGCTCCACGCCGGCGACAGTCCCAGCATCTGCCGCATCCAGTCGACGACGACTTCTTCGACCTCGGTCAGCGCCGGGCTGGATTGCCACGCCAGGCCGACCACGCCCAGTCCTGAGCTCAGCAGGTCCCCCAGCACACTCGCCAGCAGACCACTCGCGGGGAAGTAACCAAAGAATCGCGGATGCTGCCAATTGGTAATGCCTGGCATGACGATGCGGTCGACGTCGGCCGCGATCTGTGCGAACGCCTCGCCCTCCTTGGGCGGCGCGGGGGGCAGCATCGCCTTGATGTCTCCGGGCGCCGCTTGCGACATGACCCGGCGCGACTCGACGTTCGTCCGGTAGTCGGCGATCCAGTCGATCAGTGCATGCCCGGCCTTGCGGAATTCTTCCGGTGTCATTAACCCGCGACTCCGACTCCCGACTGCCCACTCCCGGTTCCCGCCATCATCAGTCCTGAAGTTTATCGAGCACCAGCATCAACACGTGATTGACCACCACCTCGATCGGCATCTCGGAGGTGTCGATATACACGGCGTCTTTGGCGAGCGTGAGCGGCGCCACGGCGCGGGTCGAATCGGTCCTGTCGCGCGCGACGAGGTCGTTCTGCACGTTCGCGAGGCTGTCCTTGCCGCCGGTATGCGCCTCGTCCGAGGCACGCCGCCGCGCCCGCACCTCGGCCGACGCATCCAGGTAGATCTTCATGTCGGCATCGGGGAATACGACGGTGCCGATGTCGCGGCCTTCCATCACCACGGCGCCACCCGCACCGATCGCCCGCTGGCGTGCGACCAGCACCTCGCGCACACGAGGAAGCCGGGCAACCGCGGCCGCCGCCTTGTCGACTTCGGGAGTGCGAATCTGGCGCGTCACGTCGTGGCCATCAATGGTGATGCAGCCATCGACCTGTTCGAGCACGGCGTGAGTGGCCACCGCCGACACGGCGTCGTCATTGTCCAGCGGCGCGCCGTCGCGGGCCGCCTTCCAGGCCACGGCGCGATACATCGCGCCGGTATCGACGTGCCGGTATCCGAGCCGCCCGGCGATGGTGCGAGCCAGCGTTCCCTTGCCGGCGCCCGAGGGCCCATCGATCGCGATGATGAGGTTCTTCACAAAGGTTCAGTGTACCATTCCGGCGTGCCCCTCTCGCGCCGCAGCAAGGCGGCGATGGTTGTCGCGCCGCTCGTCCTGGTTGGCGCACTCGCGCTGCCCTATCTCGACGCGCTCGGCTTCATCATTCGCGCCGCCGACTTGTCCGGCGCCCCGGCCACGGTGGCCAGTTGGCGCGCATCGGCGGTGACGCGCGAAGCGGTCTTCACGGTCGCCACCCGCACCGGCGAGGTGCCCGCGCGCTTTTATCGCCCGGCCGGCACCGTGCGCCGCACCGTGATCCTGATGCCTGGAGTGCATCGCGACGGCATCGACGAATCGCGACTGGTTGGCCTGGCAGAAGACCTCGCCGGCACCGGTTTCGGCGTGCTCACCATCGCCGCACCCGACTTGCAGCGGTTCAAGATCACGCCGCAGGTGACCGACGTGATCGAAGATGCCGTGCTGTGGGCGAGCGCGCAGCCGCAATTGGCGCCCGACGGCAAGATTGGCCTGTTGGGGATCAGCTTTTCTGGAGGGTTGTCGGTGGTGGCAGCCGGCCGCGACTCCATTCGCGAGCGTGTCGCGTTCGTCATGTCGTTTGGTGGTCACGGCGACCTCGCCCGCGTCATGCACTACCTCTGTTCGGGCGAAGTGCTCGGCGATCTGGAACGCGCCAAACGCAGTTCCGCGGTCGTCGGTGCCGACCACGTTGGCGTGCATCCGCCGCACGATTACGGCGTGGCGGTGGTCTTGCTGAGCCTTGCGGACCGCGTGGTACCTGCCGACCAGGTGGCCGGCCTTAGCCGCGGCATCGACGGCTTCCTGCTCGCATCGTCGCTGGCGATGACCGATCAGGCGAGGGCGCTGCAGGTGTTCGGCGAGATGAAAGCCTACGCCCTTACATTGCCCGAGCCGTCGCGCACGCTGATGACGTATGTGAACGAGCGCGCGGTCGATAAGCTTGGCCCCATCCTGTTGCCGATTGCCGACGGCCTCAAAGACCATCCCGGTATGCCGGCCTTGTCGGCCGAGCGCGCCGCGCCACCCCTGGCGCCCGTCATGCTGCTGCACGGCGTCGACGACAACGTGATCCCGTCGGTCGAGACGGTGCTGCTCGCCGAGCACCTGAAGGGCAAGTCCCGGGTCACCGGACTGTTGAGCGGGCTGATCACGCATGCCGAGGTGAACCGCACGCCCAACCTCACCGAAGTCTGGCGGCTCGCGCGGTTCTGGCGGGGGATAATGAACCAGTGAGCAAAGACACGGGTCCGGGCGTCCGTCTGCAGAAAATTCTTTCGACCGCGGGTGTCGCGTCACGCCGCGCATCGGAGCAGATGATTCTCGAGGGCCGGGTCACGGTAAACGGCGAGACTATCCGTGCGCTCGGCACCAAGGCTGACCCATCTCACGACGCGATCAAGGTCGATGGCCGCCGCATCAAGCTTGATGTCAAGGACCGCTACATCGTCCTCTACAAGCCGAAGGGCTATGTGACGACGAGGAGCGATCCAGAGGGCCGGCAAACGGTGATGGACCTGATTGGCGAAGGCGCCTACATCTATCCCGTGGGAAGGCTCGACTACGACTCCGAGGGACTGCTGCTGATGATGACCGACGGCGACCTGGCCGCGCGGTTGACCCACCCGCGCCACGAAGTTGACAAGGTCTACGAAGTGATCGTGCTGGGCGTGCCCGATCCGAAGGCGATGGAGAAACTGCGGAAGGGCGTGTTCATCGACGGCCGCCGTACCTCACCCGCCCAAGTTCACGCCGGCACCACCGTGAAGGGCCACAAACCGACGACACTGTTGACCATCACGCTGACGGAAGGGCGAAACCGCCAGATCAGGAAGATGTGCCGCGCGGTTGGCCTGCCGGTGCGCGATTTGCGCCGCATCCAGATGGGGCCGATCGGACTTGGCCGTCTGAAACCCGGGCAGTGGCGTGACCTGACACCAGACGAAGTGCGGCGGCTCAAGGCCAGCGTCTAGGCAGACTGCAGACCGCCGCGAACGGCCACGGCCGCTTCGCCTTTGTCTTTGCCGACATCCGATAGAATCGAAGACGGCGCGAATCGCCGGCCTCGAACGTGACCGAACACCAGAAGGATTCCGTTCTCCGTAGTTACGCCGTCGCGCTCGCGACCCTCGCGGTCGCGGTAATCGCGCGCGTGGCGCTCACTCCGTTCATGGGGACGTCGTTTCCGCTCGCGACCACGTTCTCCGCGGTTGCGTTCGTGGTCTGGTACGGTGGCTGGGCACCAGCGCTGATGACGGCGATTGGCGGCTTCCTGGTCATGGATGCGCTGATGATTCCCGGCAGCACCCTGACGCGCCCGCCGATAGCGGAGCTGATCTCGACCAGCGTGTACCTCGCCTCGTGCATCTCGATTATCCTGCTCGGCCAGGCGACCCGCACCGCGCAGCGCAGCCTCGAGGCCGGTAAGCGCGAGTTGTCGATCGCCAACCTCTCGCTCGAGAGCAAGGTCGAAGCGCAGTCGCTGGTTGCGGCGATCGTCGCGTCCTCGGACGACGCGATTATCAGCAAGACACTGGATGGCCGTATCACTTCGTGGAACCAGGGCGCCGAACGGTTGTTCGGCTACACCGCCGCCGAGGCCATCGGCCAGTCGATCATGATGCTGGTGCCCCCTGATCAAGTTGACCAGGAACTGTCGGTACTCGACCGGATTCGGCACGGCCAGCGCGTCGACCACCTGGAAGTGGTTCGCGTGACCAAGTCGGGGCAACTGCGCGACATCTCCCTGACGGTCTCGCCGGTGCGCGACGGACGCGGCCAGATCATCGGCGCGTCGAAGACCGCACGCGACGTGACCGATCGCAAGGCGGCTGAAGCTCGCCTGCGACACAGCGAGGAGGCCCATCGGCTGCTGGTGGGCGTGCACGACGCCACGCGCGGCCTCAACGATCCGGCCCTGGTCATGCACGAGATCGTAACCCGCGTCGGACTGCACTTCGACGTGACGCGCTGCGCCTACGGGGAGGTCGATACCGACGCCGAGATCATCGACATCACGCGCGGTTACACCAATGGCGTGCCGACGGTGGCTGGCCGTTATCCGATTGAGATCTTCGGCCCACTGATGGTCGGCGAGCTGCAGGCGGGTCGCAGTGTCGCCATCGCCGACGTTCGCCGCGACCCGCTGACCGATCATGCCAGCAGTCAACAGACCTATCAACGCATGCAGATTGTGTCGATGATCTGCGTGCCGCTGATGCGCCGGCAGCGCCTGGTAGCAGTGCTGGTAGTGGCCGACGGCAGGCCTCGCACGTGGGGGGCGGGTGACGCCGCGATCGTCGAACAAGTCGCGGAGCGGACGCTGTTCGCGGTGGAAGGGGCGCGTGCCGCCGTCAAGCTGCAGGAAAGCCACGACGTGCTGGCGCTCGCGATGGGCGCCGGCAAGATGGGGGCGTGGTCTCGCGACCTTGCCCTCGATTCGGTGTGGTGGAGCCCGGAGCTCGCCACGCTTTTCGGGTTCTCGCCCCAGGATGAGGACTTCAGCCGTCAGCGCCTGTTCGACCTGGTCGCACCCGAGGATCGTGACCGGTTGCCCGTGGCCATTCAGGCGGCCTTGGCGAACCGGCAAGATTACGTGCTGGAATTCAAGTTCAAGCACGCCGGCACCGGCGAATGGCGGTGGATGGAAGCGCGCGGCAAAGCCACTTACGCCGCGGATGGCCGGCCGCAGATGCTCTACGGCCTCGGCATCGACATCACCTCGCAGAAGCGCGCGGTCGAAGCACTGCAGGAAGCCGACCGTCGCAAAGACGATTTCCTCGCGACGCTGGCGCACGAACTGCGCAATCCGCTGGCGCCAATCAGCTCGGGGCTCCACATCCTGCGGACGGCCGGCAGCGATCACGCCGCCGCGGCGCTGGCGCGCGAGATCATGGAGCGCCAGGTCGCGCAGATGATTCGGCTGGTCGACGACCTGCTGGACGTGGCGCGAATTACCACGGGCAAGGTCGAGATGCGGTTCGAGCCGATGGACCTGGCAGGCGCCATTAGCGACGCGGTGGAGACCGCCATGCCGCTCGTCACGCTTGGCGGACAGCCGCTGCAAGTGACCACACCGGACCAGCCGATCTACGTCAACGCCGATCGCACGCGCCTGTCGCAGGTGTTTGCCAACTTGCTCAACAACAGCGCCCGGTATAGCGAGCCCGGCCAGCCGATTCGGGTATCAGTGACGCGCGAGGGCGACCAGGCCGTCGTGCGAGTGAGAGACGAGGGCGTCGGCATTCATCCCGAGATGCTGCCACGCGTGTTCGACATGTTCAGGCAGGCCGACCGCACCGGCGGCCGCTCGCGTGGCGGACTTGGCATTGGCCTGTTCATCGTCAGGCGCATTGCGGAGATGCACGGCGGCTCCGTTAACGCGATCAGTGCCGGCTTGGGACAGGGCACCGAAGTGATTGTCCGCCTCCCCGCGCTCGCCGCGGGCGACGCGCCGGTGGCCGCACGACCGGCGACCGTTGCACGCGTGCAAGGCGTCCGCCGTCGCGTGCTGATTGTTGACGACAACGCCGACGCCGCCGAGTCACTGGCGGTACTGCTGTCCCTCAGTGGCCACGACACGCGAATGGCCTACGACGGCGAAGCAGCCATGACTGTGGCCGCCGAGTTCCGCCCCGACGTGGTGTTCCTCGACATCGGCATGCCGAAGCTCGACGGCCACGAAACGGCGCGGCGCATGCGCGCCGAGCCGTGGGGTAAGGCGATGGTGATCGTGGCGTTGACCGGATGGGGACAAAGCGAAGACCGTCGGCGCTCGAAAGACGCCGGCTTCAACCACCACCTGGTCAAGCCGGCCGACCCCAGCGTGGTGTCGAAGCTGATCGAGTCGCTCTAGTCGCCAGGACGGCGGCTGATGGCGCCGGTAGTGGGCACGGGTTCGAGCAGCGCTTCCAGTTCCCCGAAGGCATCGACCGGCGCCGGCTTGGGTGCGCGCCGCGCGCCCGACGGCGGCCGCACGCCAGACTTCGTGCGCGCCTGCCGCGCCTCGGCGGCCATCAGCCGCGCGTAATCGCGCTCCCACGCATACGCGCGCAGGTGCCACAGCAGCAGCAGCAGGCCACTCGCCATCCAGCCGCCCCAGGCGGCGGCAAACAGCGGAGGCACGTCGCGAAGCATGTCGATGAAGTCGCTCATGTCAGGGCACCCACGTAAAGGTTGAACCGGAACCCAGGGAGTACTTGGTGAGCAGCGCCTCGAAGATCGGCGCCCGAACGCTCTCTCCCGCCATCGCCGATCGCAACGCCTGGTCGATGTCGGCGCCCTCGTCCTGGTCGAGCACGAGAATGATGATGACGCGACGCTGATCGGACGTCTCGTCGTTCCCGGTCGGCGTGTGGTGACCGACGTTCAGCTTGCGGACCGGTACCGGCCGCCGCAGAACCTCGCGAACCCAGACGGCAATCTTTTCGGCGCGCAAGGCGGCGCGGCGCTCTTCCCGCATTCGGCCGGCCTTGAACGACGCGCCGGCTGGAATCTCCTCGGAGCTGGCACCCACGCAGATGATCTCGCGCGCACTGTTCAGCACCGCTTTCATCTCGTCGGTGAAGCGCGGACGCGCCGTGCCGTGCTCGACGGCGTCGAACGAATTCATGCGCCAGCGGAATTCGTCGCTAAACAGCAGGATGCGGAAGGACGTGCGCCGGCCCTCGTCGTCTTCGGCGTTGCGCACGGTAAAGTCCTGCGTGACCTCGGGCGGCGTCGGCAGCACCATCCAGAGCGTGCGCATCTCGCCGGCCGTCGCGTTCACCATCCACCCGCCCATGACGATCCATGCGGCAATCAAGCCGTAGCGTGCGTACTTGCCGACCGTCGTCATCATGTTCGGCTGGGCGGCTGCAGCTTCGTTGCCAAACAGGAATCCGCCGGTTCAGGCGGGAAAGGCAGGTCGGCCGGAGCTGGTCGCGACAAAATTGTCAGCGCGCTTGCAAGATTCGCCGGCCGCTGAGCCAGAAACCGGTGCTAAGGTTCCCCGGAGATGCCGCCATCGCAGAGGCCAGCCGTGGCCGCGCCAGACGAGCCCGGTGCGATCGGCCGCGCCGCACTGGCCCTGACGTCCTGGACCGAACGATGGGTGCCAGACGCGTTCATCTTCGCCCTGGTTGCGACCGTCCTGGTCGTGATCGCAGCGCTCACGTGGACCCCGGCGACGGCGGCGCAGGTGGTGGACGCGTGGGGCGCCGGGTTCTGGAGCCTGATTCCGTTCACCATGCAGATGTCCCTGATCATCATCACAGGACACGTGCTGGCCACCTCGGCGCCAATGCGCACCGTGATTCTCGTGATTGCCGCCTGGCCACAGACGCCACGCGGCGCCGTCGCCCTGGTCGCGTTCTTCGCGATGACGAGCTCGTGGTTCAACTGGGGCTTCTCCTTGATTTTCAGCGCGGTGCTGGCGCGTGCGGTGGCCCGGCGATTGGCCGGCGTCGACTATCGCGCGCTCGCGGCCGCCAGCTTCCTTGGCCTCGGCAGCATCTGGGCGCAGGGGCTGAGCGGCTCCGCCGCACTGCAAATGGCCACGCCGGGCGCGCTGCCGCCGCAGATTCGCGAGGTCGTCGCCGGCGGCGTGCTACCGGGCGGCTTGATCCCTTTCTCTCACACCATCTTTCTCTGGCAAAGCCTGCTCGCGGTGCTCATCGAGATAGTCATCGTGACCGCGGTGATGTGGTTGGCTACGCCGCCGGCCGGCCGGGCGCGAACGGCTGCCGACCTCGGCGTTGACCTGACCGATCGTGAGGCGCCGGCGCCCCGGCGCGACCACGTTCCACCGGGAGCCTGGCTCGAGCATTCGGCCATCCTGCCGCTGTTCATCGTCGCCCTTGGTGCCACCTACCTGGTGCGCTACTTCCTGCGGGCGCCGGACGCCATCAACGCGATCACGCTCGACGTGGTGAACCTGTCGTTCCTGTTGATGGGCATCTTGCTGCACCGGACACCGGCGCGCCTCATGCACGCCGTGCAGGGCGCGACCCCGGCGGTGTGGGGCGTGCTGCTGCAGTTTCCGTTCTACGCGGGCATCGCGGCCGTCATTACGGGCACGCATCTCAGTGCGCAACTCGCGGCCCTCTTCGTCGGCGCCTCCAACGCCACGACGTTTCCCGCAGTGGTCGCCATCTACTCGGCCGTGCTCGGCGTGTTCGTGCCATCGGGCGGCTCGAAGTGGGTCATCGAAGCGCCGTACGTGATGGCCGCGGCACACGAGTTGAAGGTGCACCTGGGATGGGTGGTGGTCGCCTACGACCTGGGTGAAGCCCTGGCCAACCTGTTGCAGCCGTTTTGGATGTTGCCGATCCTCGGCATGCTCGGTCTTCGCGCCAAGGACGTCATGGGCTACACGTTTGTCGTGTTCCTGGTGCTGACGCCAGTGGTGCTGATCCTCGTGACCGTGCTCGGCCTGACGCTCAGCTACCCCCTTTAGCAGACGTTCGTCCGGCGTCGCGGGTCGCGTTCGCGTTGCCGTAAGACGCACGCGGCGTGGCACAATCACACCCGATGCCCCAGCCCACCTACCCGGCCGCTCGCATGGTGGCGGCCTCGGTCAATGCCCACTTCATGCGTCATATCGCCGCGGCCAGCGCGCGCGAAGGCGTGGCACTGGCTGAGGTGCCCGGCACCGACGCAATCGAGGCGCTGATTGACGCCGCGTTCTGGGCCAGCCTGCGGCGCGAAGAAGGACAAACGCCGCGCATCTCGCTCGCCTACCTCGGGCCGCAGCACGCCCGTCATCCGCTGGTCTTCCAGTCGCGGCTCGCCTTGGGCCCGGCGGTGCTCGCCAAGGTCGCCCCCGCAGTGGAACGGCCCGGCATTCACCTGGGCGTCTGGCGTTCAGCCGACGGCTTCCACGTGTGGGGCACCACGCGCGATGTCCCGGCGTTCTGCCTGGTGGTTGAAGTGGTGGCGTCCGGATTGCTGGTGGTGAAGCACCGCAGCGAGCCGTTCGGCAAGTTTGCCAACGTTGCCGTCCTTGAAGGGGATCAGATCAAGATCGTCGATGAGCGTGGCGGCAAGATCGTCCCCGACTGTCCGGCGCTCGTCACGACACTGATCGGCGCCGTCGATCATCCGATCGCCGCCGGCGTCACCGCGGTGCTGGTCCAACTGGCGGCGTCGATGCGGCAGCACGGCCGCGGCGGCGCGCTGCTGGTGGTGCCTGGCGATTCCGATGGCTGGAGAGAATCGGTGGTGACACCCCTTCCCTACGCGCTCGACCCGCCGTTCTCGGAGCTTGCGGAATTGATGCTCGGGTCGACGCCGGATCCTGATGACATGAAACGCGCGGTTGACGCCATTGCCGGGCTGACCGCCGTGGACGGCGCCACCCTGATCAGCGACCGCTACGAGGTGCTGGCCTTTGGCGCGAAGATCACGAGGCGCAAGGGGAGCCCGCAGGTCGAACACGTCAACGTCACGGAACCGGTGGAAGGCAGCGTGCCAATCCGGACCACCCCGTCGCAGTTGGGCGGGACCCGTCACCTGTCGGCCGCGCAGTTCGTGCACGACCAACGCGAAGCGACGGCGCTCGTCGCATCCCAGGATGGCCGCTTCACGATTTTCAAGTGGTCTCCCCGCGAGCAGTTCGTGCACGCGCACCGCGTCGACGCGCTGCTGCTCTAGTCGACGGTGTCCCCAATCGTTCGTCCGCGGCCGTCACGCTTCGCCGTCAGCAACCGCGCGTCGGCGCGGTCGAGCAGGGTGGCCGCGCCAATGCGATCGTCACGCCCACGCATGCCGGCAACCCCGGCGCTGAAACCGACAGTAATCGCAAGGCCATCGACGTCGGTCGACTCGGCGGCAATGATTTGTCGCAACTGCTCGATGCGCTCGGTGGCCTGGACCGAGGTGGTCTCGATCATCAGCACCACGAACTCTTCGCCGCCGTGCCTGGCGACCACGTCCGTGCGGCGCAGGTTGTGAATCAGCCGCGCGCTCAGCATCCGCAGTACCCGGTCGCCGGTGGCGTGGCCATGGGCGTCGTTGATCGCCTTGAAGTGATCGACGTCGAGAATCGCCACCGCGAGCGGCCGGTCGTAGCGCATGGCGCGGGCAATCTCCGCCTCGAGTGCCCGTTCGAAATGGAGTCGGTTGTACAGGCCGGTGAGGCGATCGTGCGTGCTCGCGTCCTGCAGCCGCTGCGCGCGGCGGACCAGCGTGGTTGCCAGCATCACCGAGACACCGAGCAGGATCAAGCGCGTGACCTGATCTAACGCGACATAGGTGCCCGAGTCGGTGACGAGCGCCGGGTCGTGCAAGTCATAGACGGTGGCCAGCACCAGCCACAACGCCCCGTACTCCGCGATCGCCAGCGTGCCAATGGCCAGGCAGACGCGCGGGTCATATCGCAGGCTGGTGGCGGCAATCGCCAGGAAATACATTTCGAAGGTGACCTTCGAATTCAGTGCATCAAGCGGTGAGCTGACCAGCGCGAAGGTGACCAGCGCCGTCGTCACCAGCGATACGTCGAGGGCGCTCGAGATGAAGCCAATGGCCGGATGCCAGGGACGGCCGCGCAGGAACCAGGCGACCGCGACTGCCGCCAGCGCGGCCAGTACCGTGACCGCGAAGCCCCAGACGTGAACGGGAATCTCTGGCTCTCGAATGACCTTGATGGTGGGCGAGATGAGAAGCAGCGCCATCGCGACCAGGCGCACCCGGGCGACCGCCCACTCCCCTTCCGCGGCCGCCGTCGCAAGCGCGGGCTCGGGGGCCGACCAGAACACGCCAGGGCGCGCAATCAAGGCGCGCCCATTATCACTCGGGCGCGCCTTCCGGCACGTCGCCTTCTTCCAGCGGCAGCATTTCTTCGGGTACCGCGCGCTCCATCAACACTGACGGCGGATCGAAGCCCAACTGCTGGGCCATGTCCTCGATCTTCGGCAAATCGTTCAAATCGTTCAGGCCAAAGCGGATCAAGAATTCCTTGGTCGTGCCATACAGGAATGGACGGCCGATCACGTTCTTGCGGCCGACGATCTTGATCAGGTGACGCTCGAGCAAAGTCGACAACACGCCGGAGGTGTTGACGCTCCGGATCTCGCCAATCTCGGCGGCGGTCACCGGCTGCTTGTAGGCAATCACCGACAGGCTTTCGAGCGACGCGGCCGACAGCTTGGTCCCCGAGCGATCGTGGAACAGGCGCCGAACCCAGTCGTGGTACTCGGGCCGAGTCGTGATCTGGAAGCCGCCGGCCACTTCGGCGATGTGCAGGCCACCTCGTTCGACGTAGTCGGCTTGCAGCGCCTTCAACGCCGCCAGCACGTCTTCCTTGGGCTCGTCGTTCAGCAGGCGATAGAGCATGCGCGGCGTGAGAGGGTCGGGCGAGGCGAACACCAGGGCCTCGATCACCGCCTTGAGCTGCGCCAGCTCCATCCGCGGCTGGGGCTCTTCGGCGACGATCTCGTCAGCTACGGTCTCTTCGGCCGGTGCTTCGTCGGCCGCGGCGCCCTCGGCCGGTGACTGGTCAACCGGAACGTCGTTCGGGGTCTCGTCGCTCATTCCTTCGTCTCTTCTTCCTTCGGCTCGTCTTCCTTCGGCCCGTCTTCGCGCGGCTCGCTTTGCTGGGCGGGCGGGTGATGCGCCTTGTATTCGTCTTCCGGATCGTGACTGGGGTGCGGCGCGTCTGCGGGCCGCGCGCGCTTATAAATGCGAATGGCGCTGCCGGCACCCGACTGAAACACCCGAATCAGCTTCAGCCGAATCATCTCGAGCATGGCGAGGAACGTCACGATCATGTCGCCACGCGTCGCCACATCGTCGAACAGGTCCTCGAAGCCGCAGGCCTCGGTCTCTGACAAGCGCTCCAGCAACTGGTCGATGCGCAGCTCGATTGGCATCTCGGCCGCTGGCAGCACCACCGGCGGTCGCTCGCGGGCGCGCTCGAGCACTTGCTTGAACGCTGACAGCAACGTGAACAAATCGACTTCGAACTCGGGCTCGTAGTCGTCGCCGGCAATCTCTTCAATGCGCGAGTCGGGCCTGCCCCACTGCGCGCTGCGCAACGTTTCCTTGTCGTGCAGCAGCTCGGCGGCCGCCTTGAACTTCTGGTGCTCGAGCAGGCGCCGCACCAGCATGTCGCGCGGATCTTCTTCCTCGCCAGGGTCACCCGCAGCGGTTTCCGGCCGCGGCAACAGCATCTTGCTCTTGATGTGAATGAGCGTCGCGGCCATTACCAGGAAGTCGCTGGCGACGTCGAGGTTGAGCTCCTGGAACAGGTTCAGGTACTCGAGGTACTGCTTCGTGATGACGGAAATCTGGATGTCATACACGTTCATCTGGTTTTTCTTGATCAGGTGAACCAGCAGGTCGAGCGGGCCCTCGAACGACTGCAGCTTGAGCTGGATCGAGTCGAGCTGCGACTCGAAAGCCTCGTCGGCCGGCGCCGGCTCGCCGGGCGAAACGGGCGGAACCTCGGGTGTGTCGGCCATCAGTACTTCAACTTCACGGCGTCGCGCACCCGTTCCATGGTGGCTTGGGCAACGACACGGGCCTTCTTTGACCCTTCCATCAACACGTCACGCAGGTAGCCCGGCCTGGCGAGCGCCTGTTCGCGGCGTGCGCGAATGGGATCGAGCATGGCGTTGATGGCCACGGCGAGCTTGGTCTTGACCTCGACATCGCCGACCTTACCCGAGCGATAGCGTTCCTTGAGATCGTCGACCTCGGCCACGTTCGGGTTGAACGCGTCGTGGTACATGAACACCGGGTTGCCTTCGACGTTGCCCGGAATGTCGGCACGCACCCGCTTGGGGTCGGTATACATCTGCCGCACCTTGTTCTGCACGGTCTTCGCATCGTCCGACAGGTCGATGGTGTTGTTGTAGCTCTTGCTCATCTTGCGGTTGTCGAGTCCGGGCAGACGAGGCGTCGGCGTCAGCAAGGCCTGGGGTTCAATCAGCGCCGAGGCCGGATAGAAGTTGTTGAACCGGCGCACGACTTCGCGCGTCAGCTCGATGTGTGGCACCTGGTCTTCACCGACCGGCACCCAATGCGCGTCGTACACGACGATGTCGGCGGCCTGCAGGAGCGGATAGCCGAGGAAGCCAATGCTCGACAGATCGCGCTCGCTCAACTGCTCCATCTGTTCTTTGTAGGTCGGCACTCGTTCGAGCCACGAGATGGGTGTGACCATCTGAAACAGCAGGTAGAGCTCGGCGTGTTCGGGCACCAGCGACTGCACGAAGAAGGTGCTCTTCTCGGGATCGAGGCCGGAACCGATCCAGTCGGCCGCGTTGTCGAGGCCGCCGTCATATCCCGTCTCACTGGTGCGTCGAAGGTCGATAATCGTT
>JANMUX010000063.1:0-14681 GCA_031392125.1 Acidobacteriota bacterium
GAAGATCGCGTTCTGCTCGGTAGGAATGGCCGCGGCCAGGGGTGCACTCACGAACCCCCAGAGCACAATGCGATGAACCGGCTCGGCGCGGTGCTTGGCGGCCGCGAACAGGCCGACACCGATGAAGAACGCCATCGGCAGCAGGAACACTCCCACCAGGTTGGTCGAAAACTGCACCTTGATGCCGCTCCCGAAAAAACAGGAACGACGGGTCGAAATAGTTCCAGAACTGGTCGAGCCGCTGGCTCACGCTCAAAAACGATAACGTCGACCGCAGCCCCTGTGCAGCGTTCAACTGTCTGGTGTCATACAGCCCGTATTTGTCCACCGTCGCCATGTAGGCTTCGGGGTGAATACTGAGCCACAGCAGGAACGGTATCTGCAGCGCGATGAAGACACCTGAGGTCAGGGCAAACGATCGCTGGGGCGCGCGGTCGTCGTAGAGCATCAGCAGCGTCAGCACCAGGTAGAGCGGCATCATCACGATCGACGAGATGTAGCAGTAGAACCCAATGCCGAGGATCAGCGACGACAGTGCCAGCAACCACGGTCGCGGCCGTTCCCGGTAAACCGCGAGGCAAAGCAGCCAGCCCAGGATGTAGGTGACCGGAAACAGATAGTCGAGCCCGTAGCGGGCATGAATGAAATGCCCGGGTGTGAGCGCCAGCATGGCACCCGCCAAGGCGGCCAGCACCACGCTGCCAAACAGCCGGCGGATAAACAAGAACATCAGCGCGACGTTCGCCAGCGCGAACAGCACGGTCGGCAGACGAACCGTCCACTCGTTGAACGGCAACACAGCCAGTGCAGTGGCAGTGGCGTAGATCACCAGCGGCTGGTACCACGAGGTTTCGGCCGTCTGCGCATAGAGCGGCAGGAACTCGCCGCGGAGATCCCGGCCGGTCGTGGCAATCGCGTGCGCGTTGACGGCGATCATCGCCTCGTCGATCTGCGTGTGGGGAGGAGCGGACTCGAGCCGGTAGAAGTAAAGTGCCGCCGACGCCGAGAGAAGCAGCGCCAGGACGGCGGCCTCGCGTCGGCTCACGCGTCACGACCCGTGCGGAAGCCCGGGCCGCCGGCCGCCACGTAGCCGCCGCTTGCGCCGCTCGGTGACGCGCTGACCCAAAATGAAAACAGCCGTCCGCGCGTCAAGGTGAATCGGAAGCGGACGATCTCGCCCGCCAACGACTGGAGCGAGGCCCCCGAGCGCCACGACACCGGAATGCGGGTGGCATTGCCGACGATCGGCACCATGTTGGCCGCGGAGAATGGCTCGATCACGCGGCCCTCACGATCGAGAACTTCCACTCGCATGCTGCCGGCGACTTCGGCATTCACAAACATCTGTCCGCCGGCGAAGCGGAGGGGCCGCGTGGTCACGCTCCCTGGCGGCGATTGCCGCGTTCGCACGGGCTGCGGCGTGGTCACGTCGTCGCTAAGCGAAGCAAAACCGTCGCGACGCAACGTCGCCAGTCCGGTGCTGCACACGCCCGGCCGATTGGTCCCCGGCTCGCCTTGACGTCCGCTCACGTAGAAGTACAAGCGATCGCCGACGGTGAGACAGCACCCTCCGGCCGATTGCACGTTCGCCCAGTTCCAGTCGCCGGCCGTCTCCGAGACGCCGATAAACGCGTCGCGCGTTGGCCGCGACCAATGGAAACCGTCGCGGCTGAAGCCGACGCTGATGTCGTTGGGTTTCTCGCGCGCGGTGTGCTCGCCGTGCCAGATGGTAAACAGCCCGAGCACCAGGCTTTCGTAGGCGACGCAGTCGAGGTTGTACAGCTCGGGCGGCGTGTTGTATTCCGGCCGCCACAAGTCGCGACTGTCGGCGCCAATCCACAGTGGCGGTTCGCCTTCGCTCCACTGGGCCCTGGCGAAATCGCGGGACTCGAAATAGCGGCGATGACGCTGATTGCCGTTGACATCGTCGCGCAGGCTGAACACCCAGACCTGGCGAAAGGGGTTCCAGAAGAACGTCGAACGATCGCCGCGGTTTCGTGATTTGCCGACCTGCTGCCAGTGCACGCCATCGGGCGAGGCGAACAGCAGCAGGCCGCCTTCGCTGCCGTTGTAGAACGCCATCTTGAAACGCCCGCCGCCGTCGCGGTTCTCATGGTCGAGCCACACGGTGCTCGAATCACGGGGGTGGGTCAAGACGATGTTGGTGCCCTTGGTGACGTCGAACGTGGGGCGGTCCCAGGTGATGCCATCGCGCGACACCGCAAGGCAGGTGTTGAGGCTGTAGCCGCCCATGTACCACATCTTGAACAGCTGATCGGACGGGTCGAAGAAGACACCGTCGCTGAACGGCATGGCGGCCGGGTTGGGCTTGGTCTGCGTGCGATCGGCGTACTCGTCTCGATACTCCCACTTCGTTTCGGGGCGGAGCACCGGGTTGCCTGGGTGATACTCCGCCTTGTGAAACGTGCGCGCGAGTGACGATTCCTCGATCAGGAAGTCGTCCACGAATAGCTGGCGGCCGACATCGATGGGAATGACCGCCGGCGGATCGGCCAGGTAGGGTGGCGTGATCGGCTCAGGCGAGAAGTAGCGGTTGTTGGGCGGCCACGGCGACCCGAGCCGAATGCCGTTGTAAAGCACCTCACGGCGCGGCGACTGTCCCCACGCGTCGCGTCCGGCCAGACCGGTCGTGGTCAGCGCACCGGCGGCGGCAGCTTTCAGGAAGTCGCGACGGGAAAAGTCAGGCATGCCGGCGTCGGAAACCTGCCGTTAGAATAGCAGTGTTGTATTTCGAGTCGAAATCTTTCGCGCGCGCGTGTCGAATCGCGCTGGTCGCGGGCGCGCTGTGGTCGTCGACCTCGCCCGCGATGGCGCAAGGCGCGGCGCCCGCACTCGACCCGTCCGCGGCCGATACATTGCGCGCAGCCCTCGGGGGAGCCTACATCGAACGCCGGGTGCCGCTGGTGCTCACATCCGGGGCTCGCTGCGAGCTGCGATTGTGGCTGCAACCCGATCACATCCAGCACGCGGAGCGAATTGCCGACGCCGCCCGCGAAGCGCTTGACCAATACAGCGCGTGGTTCTCTCCATACCCCTACGACCAGCTGACGATCGTCGATGTGCCGTGGCAGTCGCCGGATCAAGAACGCCGAATTCCCGGCGTGGTCACGATTCGCGCGCGATGGTTGCAGCCGGAGCGGTCGCTGACGCTCGAAGCGCAGGTGGCAGGCGGCATCGCGCGACAGTGGTGGGGCACGCTGGTCGCGATGCCGGATCGCTACCTCGCCGACGGCCTTGCGGAGTACGCACAGAGCCGCACCCTCGAACGCATCTTCGACCGCCGGCACCAACGCATCAACTATTCGTTGCTGGAGACTCGTTGGTTTGGCGGACTCGTGCCGTGGGCAATTCGAGCAGCGCGCCTTGACCGGCAGACGAGCGGACTTAATCGGGCGGCGTATCGCCGGCAGCCGGGCGTGGACCTTCGCGACAACTCGGAAGCGGTTCGGCCCGCACAGGCCGCTAAGTCGGCGGCCGCCGTCACCACGCTCGAACGCTATCTCGGATGGCCGGCCTTGCAGCGAGGGCTGAGCGCGGCGGCCCGTCGCTATGCCGGCGAGACAATGACGGCGGCGATGTTTTTTGAAACCCTCAACGACGCGGCCGATCGCGACCTGTCGTGGTTCGCAGACCAGGCGTTCGCGCCGGCATCCACGTACGACTACGCCGTCGCCGGCCTGACCAGCGTCGCGGACGAAACCGGCGCGTGCGGCAAGGGCCCCTGCTACCGCACCACCGTGGTTCTGCGCCGGTTGGGCGAAGCCGTATTTTCCGGCACCAGCCTGGCTCCTGTCGGACCCTTCGAGTCGGGCCGGGCAGTGGAGATTGAAGTGCGATTCGCCGACGGTCAGCGTAGCGACGACCACTGGGATGGCCGTGCTGCCGAGAAGACGCTGGTGTACCACGCGCCGGCACCGGCGACCTGGGCCCGCATCGACCCGGCACGCACGTTACTGCTCGACATCAATCGGCTGAACAATGCGCGGACGCTGACCCCACCCTCGCCCGCAGCCACGCTGCCGTGGACCGTTCGCTGGACGACGTGGCTGCAGGACCTGCTGCTGTCGTCCGCCGTGTATTTCTGATGAGCATTTTCCGGACGTGGGCCAGCGGCGTCCGCAGGGTGTTTTGGGCACCGGCCGTCGTGGCGGGGCTCTACCTGCTCACGCTGGTGATTGCGGCGCCCCTCGGAGCGTGGTTGCAGCGCAGCCTGCCCGCCCCTGAAATTCTCCAGGTCGTCGATGCCAACGATCCACCCGCGCCCGATGTTGACTGGCTCGACGAGGTGTCTCTGCACGTCCCCGGGCTGACGCGGTTTCTCACGCCCGCGGTGATCGGCGTCGCCGCGCCACTTGGACACCTTGATGCCATTCTCGACGGCTCGCTTCCGCCGCTGCCATTGCTGGCGCCGATCGCCGTGTTCTTCATCTGTTGGACCGCCGTGTGGGGAGGTGTCATCGAGCGGCTGGCCCAGGAGAGACGGATCGGCATGGCTGCGGCAGCGGCCGCTTCGCGCCGGTCGATGGGACGGCTGCTAATCCTCGGCCTCGCCGGTGTCGTCGCCTATCTTGTTCTCTATCTCACTGTGCACACGGTGATGTTCGGACCGCTGTACGAATGGTTGATTGCCGGAACGATCGAGCGCACCGCGTTCGCCTGGCGGGTCGTGCTGGCCGTGGTGTTTGGTGCGCTGCTGCTCGTCATTGGCCAGGTGTTCGACTTCGCGAAGCTGGCGATCGTTCTGGGCCGGACAAGTGTGCGACAAGCGGTTGCCGACAGCGTGATGCTATTGCGCGAGCGCTGGCTGTCAGTGATCGTGTTGCTCGGCTTCAATGGCCTGGCACTGGCGGTACTGCTTGGCGGCTACGCCGCAAGCGAGTTCATTCCCGGCGGGTCGGTGCCATCGTTGGGCCGGTTAATCGTTGGCGGCCAGGCGCTGATTCTTGGACGCCTGCTGCTGCGGTTGGTGCTGGCCGGCGCGCAGGTCGACCTCTACCTCCGCACTCGCGAGAATCGGCCGGTTAGCTAACCAGCCACCGCAGGGCGTTTGCGATGCGCGACGTTTGCCAGGCCCGCACCACGGCACCGGCGTTCCAGGCTGCCACGAACGCCACGATCCCCAGAACCAGAAACGTGGCGTGCGGAAGCCCCGTGGCGGTGTACGGCGGAATAATCTTCAGAGCGCCCCAATAAATAGTCGCCGCCCACCCGAACGTCAGCGCGCACAACCGGAATTGCTCGCGGCCCGGCAAGGTCTCGAACGCAACGTGACCGGCCTTCATCCATTGCCAGGTGACCGAAGGGCCGCGCGCAGCGGCCATCCGGTCGATGGCAGCTCCGGACGCTGCCAGCAGCCAGCTGCGACTGGCCGCATCCCGCAGGCCGGGAAACGCGCCGCCGTTCATGGCTTGGCTCCCGCCGGCGCAACCAGGTTCACCGCCTGCACCTCACCGCGGATCTCGTAGCGGCCGGTGCTGAAGACAAACGGCGCACCAGGCGTGACCAGGCGGCCCCGATATCGCCACCCTTCGCGTGATTCATCGAGACCGAGCTCCAGCGTCAGCTGCCGTCCGCCAGCGGCGGCGATCACGGCAGCTCGCGCGTCGAGCAGCGAATCGCGGTCGCCGGTCCTGGCCGGGCCGGCGTCAGTGCCCTCTTCCAGACGAATCACCACCCGCCCTCGGGTAGGAGCCGTGGGCGGAAATAGCTCGGCGATCGAAAAGCCGATGTTGCCGGGCAGCACCACGGTGACGAGCGGCACGCCGGCGATTGCCTGGCCGGCGATCGTGCACGGTTCCTGGCCGGTTCTGAAGTCGGCGCCTTGCGGATCGCACTGCAGCGCCAGCACCGCCGGCCGTTCGACGCGGCCGTCGATTGGGATGTCGGCGTCCAGCGCGCCCATGCGAATGCGCGACCGTGCCGGCCGCGCCGGACCGATGGCCACGACCTGGTGCGGCGCGAAGCTTGTGCCGGCCTTGAAACCGGCAGCCATCTCGGGCGTCAGGTTGGTCAGCCAGCCTTCAGCATGAAGCGTCCGCGTAGACGGGTTGTCGATCACCACGGCCCCAGTGGCCCGCGCCGCCTCCTGCACCCCGTCCATCAGGACAAGGTCGTGTGCGCCCGGTGCCATGGGCCCCACCAGCACGTCGGCTGAATTCGGATTCTCGAACACGAACGCAAGAGCCGGTGCTCCGCCGATCGAGGCCCGCAGCATCGGGTTGAAGCCGGTCCCCTTGATCTTCAGCTTGGCGGCCAGCAGGCTGCCGCCGGCGACGATGCGGCGTTCCTCGTTGGAGATGTCGACGCGGGTGACCGAGTCAATGCGGGGCCGGGCCGGTTGAAACAACAACGCGGTGCCATAGGCCAGAGGAATCAGCCCGAGGACGAACACGGCGACCGCGGCGTCGATCAGGTTGACGCGGCCGAACAGCCGGCCTTGCTCGTCGATCACGCTCATGCCACGGTCCCTTCAGGTGTCAGCGTCCATGGCCGCGGGCCAGTGGCCCCGTGCCCGCGTGTAACCAGCGCCTCGGCGATGACGCACATTCCCAGCACGCCGATCCAGATCAAATAGGGAGTGACCAGCCCGCGCAGACGAAGCAGCGTGCCGACGTTGCCATTGGTCAGCGCCAATACGACCGCTGTTGGCAAGACAAAGCCGATCAGGACGGCCGTGACCAACGGATCCCGCCGCCAGCCCGCCACCAGACCGAAGGGCACGGTCGCGAGCAGTAGGTACCAGAGCAGATGCTCGGGAAGAAATACCAACTCGCCCCGCGAGACCGCCTGCCATGGCAGGGGAGTCAGGACGAAGCTCACCAAGGCGCGCATGACAAACCGCACCGCCTGCGGCGGCGTCAATGTGATCGACGAAGACGCGGGTGTTGCCGGGTTCATGTAAAAGCCGGCGTCCAGCAGCTTGTAGGCATGACCGACGGTGAACACGTGACCCGAATGAGTGCGTGCCAGCCCGGTGACGCCCGCCAGAGCGCGGCTGCCGAGCCCCGGCTGCGTGACGACGGCGCCGATGACGATCACCGCACCTGCCAGCGCCAGCACCGCGCGCCGGCGCGAAGCAAATGCCAGACGCATCACGATGGCCGACGCAATGCCGGCGGTCGCCAGGACAATGGCGCCGCGCCGAAGGTCGTCCAGCACCCACAAGCTGGCCGCAATTGCGAGCAGTGCCATCGACATGCCGAGCAGGCCGCGGCCCCGCAACACCCGCACCGCGGCCGCGAGCAGCACACTGGTCGCCAGGAAATAGAGCGATTCTTTCAGTAGCGAGATCGACGCATAGAACACCGAGGGCAGGAACAACACCCCGACCAGTCCGAGCAACGCCGGCAGCGGGCCGAAGGCCGGACGGACCGTGCGGAACAGTACCGCGGCGCCGCTCGTGAACAGCAGCGCATTCAACAGCCGCAACCCGTACGGGGCGGGACCGAATACGAGCTGCACGCGCGTCAGCAGCTCGAGGTAACTGGTGCGCCCATACTCGTCGGTAGCGACGAAGTAGTCGTAATGCGTACCGCCGAAGCCGAGCATGATGTCGCGAATGCGGAGTGCGCGTCCCAGGTTGTAAGCTTCATCGCCGCTCAGCGCACCGACCGCCAGGTCGCTGTGATGCGGAATGCCGATCACGAACATCGCGAGCACCGCGAGCAAGCGGGCGACGAGCGCGGCGGCCAGAATCGTGGAGAGGATGCGCCGTTCGGCCGGGGGCAGGCCGCGGCCCGCCACCAGGCACAACAGCGGAACGGCAAGCGCGAACAACAGGCCCAGCGGCGATGCGGTATAGGCGACCGCGAACAGCAATCCGCCGCCGATCGTCAGCAAAGGCCCTGTCACGCGCCTGTATTATAGCGTCGCATGCAATCGTCCTTTCATTTCATCGACTGGGTGATCATCGGGGCATATCTGCTCGCCATGGCCGGCGTCGGCGTGTATTTTTCGCGGCGGCAGAACAGCCTCGATCACTTCATCCTCGCCGACCGCAGCATGGGCTGGCTGCCGGTCGGCCTGTCGCTGATGGCCGCCCTCAACAGCGGCATGGACTACTTGATGCAGCCGTCGGCCACCATCAAGTACGGGGCAGTCCTGGCGGTCGGCGTCTTGTCGTGGCTGGCGGTGTATCCCTGGGTGGCGAAGGTGGCGTTTCCGTTCTACCACCGGCTCAACTTCTATACCGCCTACGAGTATCTCGAAGCGCGGTTTGATGTCCGCGTGCGCACGCTCGGCGCGCTGATTTTCGTGGTGTGGCGGCTTGGATGGATGGCGACCGCGATGTATGTGCCCAGCCTGGCGATCAACGCCGCCAGCGGCGGACAGGTTGACCTGAACTCGGTGACCATTCTCGTCGGCGTGGTGGTGACGCTTTACACCATGCTCGGCGGCATCCAGGCCGTGATCTGGAACGACGTGGTCCAGTTCTGCATCATGTTCGGCGGGCTGATCGCGACCGTCGCGATCGTCCTCGTCAGCGTCCCGGGCGGGCTGCCGGCGATCCTCGAGGTTGCCGGTGCCGCCGGCAAGCTCGATCTGTGGCCGCCGATGATCGATCCCGGGGCCGTGACGTTTCTCGACCAGGTGACCAGCTTCTTCACCCAACCGCTCACCGTGATCTCGATGATGGCATCGCTGGTCTTCGGGCGCATGGCAACCTATACCAGCGACCAGGTGATGGTGCAGCGGCTGCAGACCACGCGATCGGTACGGGATGCGCGGCAGGCATTCGTAGTCAACGCCATCGGCGACGCGTTGTGGACCATCGGGTTGTGCTTCGTTGGCCTGGCCCTGTTCGCTTACTTCCAGAACCGCGTGCTGCCACCGGAGTTCCAGACCGACAAGCTGGTGCCCTATTTCATGTCACTGGCGTTCCCGGCAGGCGCCGTGGGACTGGTGATTGCCGCGATCATGGCGGCTTCGATCTCGAGCATCGATTCGGCGATCAACTCCTGCAGTTCGGTGGCCGTCGTCGACTTCTACAATCGCCTGTGGCTCGGCAAGGACGTTGACCGGCACGATCAGACGGCGGCGTCCGGGCGTCAACAGGTGATGGCCTCGAGAATCGCGACCGTCGTGTTCGGCGCCCTCGGGACGGTGCTGGCCTGCAACGTGTCGCGCATCGGCACCCTGCTCGAGATCGCCAACAAGGTCGTAAACGCGTTCAGCGGTCCCTTGTTCGGCATTTTCCTGCTGGCCATGTTCAGTCCACGGTCGCGGAGCGGTGGTGTGCTCGCGGCCGGCGTGGCGGGTGCGGCGGTCAGTTACTACGTGGCCTACGAAAGCACGATCGGCTTCATGTGGCCTTCGACGTTCGGCCTGGCCGCCTCGCTGCTGGTCGGTGGCGCGCTCGCGGCGGTCTGGCCGGCGCCGGCCGACGAGCCGGGACGGCAGCTGACTTGGCGGGCGGTGATGGCGCGGCCCGTGTCATAATTCATGATCGTGGCTGCTAAAAAACGCGCGCTGATCACCGGAATCACTGGACAGGACGGCTCCTACCTCGCGGAGCTCCTGCTCGACAACGGCTACGAGGTGTTCGGTGTCGTGCGGCGGCTGAGTGCGCCGAACGTGTGGCGCATCCAGCACCTGCTTGAACGCGTCACGCTGCTCCAGGCCGATCTGCTCGATCAGCTGTCGTTGATCAAGGTCGTCGACAAGGCCCGGCCCGACGAGATCTACAACCTCGCGGCGATGTCGTTCGTGCCGGCGTCATGGGATCAGCCGATGTTGACCGGTGAGTTCAACGCCCAGGGCGTGACCCGCGTGCTCGAGGCGGTGCGCAGCGTCAACCCCAAGATTCGCTTCTACCAGGCATCGTCCAGTGAGATGTACGGCCGTGTGCGCGAAGTGCCGCAGACCGAGCTGACGCCGTTCTATCCGCGCAGCCCCTACGGCGTGTCGAAGGTATTTGGTCATTACATCACCGTCAACTACCGGGAAAGCTACGACCTGTTTGCGGTCTCGGGCATCCTGTTCAATCACGAGTCGCCGCGCCGCGGGATCGAGTTTGTCACCCGCATGGTCACCGACGGCGTGGCGCGGATTGCTCTCGGCATGAGCGACACGCTCAAGCTCGGCAACCTCGACGCGCGTCGCGACTGGGGATTCTCGGGCGATTACGTTCGGGCGATGTGGCTGATGTTGCAGCAGGACAAGCCCGACGACTACGTCATTGCCACCGGGGAGGCTCACTCGGTGCGCGACCTGGTCGAGGCGGCGTTCAGCCACGTCGGGCTGGACTGGAACAAGCATGTCGGCGTCGACCCGCAGTTCCTGCGCCCGGCCGAAGTGGACCTGCTGATTGGCGATCCGTCCAAGGCGAAGAAGCAACTGGGCTGGGAACCGTCGGTGAACTTCCAGTCGCTCGTGGCGATGATGGTGGACGCCGACATCGCCCGCTTGAAGGCGGGCCAGTTGGTCGCCTGACCGGCGCCTGCATGGCGGGCCTGCCTTGACGACCTGGCTCTGGGCAGTGGCCGGCGCGGCCGCCTTATTGTGGCCGGCCCGCCTGGCGGGCCCTTTCGACGGTGCGCCGCTCAATCAGGCGTGGGAGGCGGCGCTACTTGGCGGCGCCCTCGCCGGCCTCGCGTGGGCCTTCCCTCTGATCTTCAAAACATACCTGGTTCGCGGGGCCATCGTTGGGCTGCTCGCGTGGAAGGCGCTGACTGCCGCCACGGTGACCCAGGATGGTTGGTGCCTGACCTTCACCTCGCCGGTCCCGATCTACCGGGCCACCGGCCGCGTCCCGCATAGCTGGGACGTGCGCGCGGACTGGCGGTCCGACTACCCACGTTGCTCGGCGGTGATGACGTCGGGCTTCGACGTGCTCGAGCGCTTTCCGGTGTGGTTCTACAACCTGCCCCCCGCCAACGACACCCAACCTGCCGAGCCGTCCGACCGTCCGCCCAACGTGGTGCTCCGGCTCGATCTCGAAGGCTACCTCCAGAACGATCGCCCAGGCATTTTCCAGATCTCGACGGGCGACGACGTGCAGGCCACCGTGGAGGTCGACGGCGTCACGCTTTCTTCCGCCGACGTCGTGACGGGCGCCACGCTGGCGCCGGGCACTCACCACGTTCACGTTCGCGCGAGATTGACGAAGTCACATTGGAGCCTGGAGCCCAAGTGGGATGGCCGCAATCTGTGGAGTGCGACGACCGCCACCATGGTTCCGACGTCGCGGTGGGACCCGTGGCTGCGGCCGTGGGGCTGGCTGGTGCCTCCTGCGCTGGTCGCGCTGATGGCGCTCGGCGCCGTGCTGGCGGTGGTGCAGCGAGCCGGCAGCCTGCTGACGGTCGGCTCGGCGGCCGTGCTGATGACCCTGTTCAGCGCGATCGCCCTGGCGGGCGTGAACGCGCTGACGCGATCCGCGCCGCTCGTGCTGCTGGGTGTCGCGCTGCTGCCACTGCCGCGTCGCGTGCGCAACCTGTTCGGCCTGGCGCTGCTCGTCCTCGTTCCATTCCTGGTGCTGATCATCGTGATGGGTCTGCCGCAGGCCGGACTGTTCACGTGGTACTCGAGCGGCGACGACTGGTGGATGTTCCAGCGCTATGCCTACCGGATTTTCATGGAGGGTTACTGGCTCGAGGGCGGATCCCTGACCTTCTGGTTTCAGCCGCTGTACCGCTGGATTGCCGGCGCCCTTCACATGGCCTTTGGCGATTCCAGCATCGGCGAGTTGTATTGGGACGGCTTCTGCCTGGCGGCCGGCGCCGCCTTTGCGTTTCACGTCACGCGCGCGTTCGCCGGCTTCCGCGCCGGCATCGTGGCCGCGGTGGTGACCCTGGTGCTGTTCACCATGGGGCCCGCGTGGTATCTGCTTGGGCGCGGGCTGTCGGAGTTGTCGTCGATGGGATTGCTGTACACCGCCGGGCTGTTCGCGCTGCGCGGACGTCACGGTCACCGCCCTGCCCTCGTGGCAGCGGCGCTACTGGGCGCACTGGCGTTCTACACCCGGTTGAACAACCTGCCGATGTTCGTGGCGCTGGTGGGACTGGCCTGGCCGGTGTCGCAGCCGGTTGGCGACTGGATGCGCCCACGACGACTGATCGCGCGAGTGTCGCGGCCCGTGGTGGCGGCGGTGCTCCTGGGAGCCGCGGTCGCGATGTGGTTGTTCACGGCGCGCACGTGGTATTACACCGGCGTCATCGACATGTTCCACGGCACGCAGGCCGGTCACCTGTCAGTGTGGAAGCAGGCCCACGGCGTGGTCGACGGCATCCAGTTGTTGTCGGGCAGCGTGTTGATGGTGCTGGCCATGAGCGACCCGCCGCGCCTGGACCCGCGCGCCGTACCGGTGATCGTTGGCGTGCTGGCCGCCGTTGCCGGCGTGTTGCGCATCGGTCGCTTCCGCGAGTTGCCGCTCAATGTATCGGCACTGTGCCTGGCAGGTCTCGTCGGCAGCTTCGTGGCGAGGGGCACGGCTTATCCCGGTCGCTTCACCGTGCACTTGATTCCGGTCACGGTCGCCCTGTCGGTGTGCGCGGTGTCGCTCTTCCTCAGGGATGCTCGCGTGTCCAGATTTCTGCCACGCGCGCTCCAATGGCGAGGCACGACGTCAGTCCAGGGGAGTCGATTCCCGACGCCTGAATGACCCGCGGGTTTTCGGTGTCGCGCTGGACCACGAAGTCGGCAACCGGTTGGCCGGGGCCGTGCAGCTTGGCGCGAATGCCGCTGCCGCCCGGTTGCAGGTCGGCGAGCGTGACCCACGGCAGCAAGCGCTGCGCCGGTTCGACGAATGCTTCGAGCGGCAGGCGCCCTCCTTCGTAGTCGTCCTTGGCGTCCTGGTAATGAATGGTCGGGCCCAGCGTCACGCTGCCCCACGTGGTCTTGGCCAGGTGCACCCCGAGGCCGGCACCGGAGGCGTGCGGCAGGGGATAGACGAGGCCGTTCACCATGTGGCGCCGCGCTGGCGCAAGCTCGGCATACTCACCGCGGCACGGGTAGATTCTGAACGGCATGCCGCCAAGCATCGCGGAGGTCGTGTCAGCGTGCACACCGCTGGCGTTGACGACGGTGTGAGCGATGAAGCGTTCGTGTGGAGTGACCAGTTCCATGCCATCGGCGAGTGGCTCAGCGCCGAGCAACGGACTGCCGACGACCATTGCCACGTCGTGCTGACGGCACAAGTGCTCCAATGCCTTCACCAATGCTTCCGCCTCGAGAATGCCCGTATCGGGCGACCAGATAGCGCTGACCGCATGGACGTTCGGTTCTCGAGCCTTGACGAACGCCGCATCCACCATTTCAAGCGCGACGCCGTTGTCCAGACCCAGCCTCATGAGCGCGGGCAGCTGCGCGGCCTCGTCTTCGTTGGCGGCGACAATCAGCTTGCCGCAACGACGGTGGGGAACCTGGTGTGAGGGACAGAACTCATACAGTCGGTCTCGTCCTTCGACACACAGCCGCGCCTTGAGCGATCCTGCCGGGTAATAGATGCCCGCATGAATGACGCCGCTGTTATGCGTGCTGGTGACGCGACCCGGCTTGCCCTCGCGTTCGAGTAAGCAGACCGACGCCCCGCCCCGCGCCAGCGCCAAAGCTGACGCCAGACCGGTGACTCCCCCCCCAATTACTGCAACATCGACACTGATCACGGCTTTTTACTATACAGGGGGTCGGGTTGCATCAGCTGGTCGCCGCCATATACCATGGGATGTCTGTGACCGTCCCGCTCCTCGATCTCAACGCACAGTACGCGCCGCTCCGAACCGTCTTGCTGGACGCGATGACGCGCGTCTGCGACAGCCAGCGGTTCATTGGCGGTCCCGAGGTCGAAGGCCTGGAAAACGAGCTGGCCGCGTATCTGGAGGTGCCGCATGCCCTTGGCATGTCGTCAGGTACCGACGCTTTGCTCGCTGCGCTGATGGCCCTGAACATCGGCCCGGGCGACGAGGTGATTACACCGACCTATTCGTTTTTTGCGACGGCCGGCTCGGTGGCCCGGCTGGGAGCGACACCGGTGCTCGTTGATGTCGAAGCCGACACCTTCAACATGAGCCCCGCGGCCACGGCGGCGGCGATCACCGCGAAGACCAAAGCGATTATCCCCGTGCACCTGTTTGGCCAGGCAGCAGACCTCGAGCCGATTCTGGCAGCGGCGGCGCCCAGGCAGATCCCGGTGATCGAAGACGCCGCGCAGGCCATTGGCTGCATGTATCACGGCAAGCCGGTTGGCAGCTGGGGCGCCATCGGCTGCTTCTCGTTTTTCCCCAGCAAGAATCTTGGCGGGTTCGGCGACGCCGGCCTGGTGACCTCTACCAGACCCGAGCTCGCGTCGCGCCTGAAGCTGATTCGCAATCACGGCATGGAGCCGAAGTATTACCACCACCTGGTGGGCGCAAACTTCCGCCTTGATGCGCTGCAAGCCGCCGTGCTGCGCGTCAAGCTGCCGTACTTGAAGGGCTGGAGCGACGCTCGCCGCGCCAACGCCGCGCGCTATCGTGCCGCGTTTGCTGCTGCCGGATTGTCAGAGGTGGTGCTGCCCGCCGAGGCGCCGGAGCGCACGCACATCTACAACCAGTTCGTGGTCCGCGTGCCCGAGCGCGACCAGCTGCGGGCGCGCCTCGACGCCGCGGGCATTGGCACCGAGGTCTACTACCCGGTGCCCTTTCATCTCCAGGAATGCTTCGCCGATCTCGGCTACAAGGCCGGCG
>JANMUX010000196.1:0-5886 GCA_031392125.1 Acidobacteriota bacterium
AGCGAAGCACAAACCGCGGCAGCGATTCGCGAACTCATTGCGCGAGCCACGCGCGATCTCTCTCGAGTGAACGCGGGCTCGCTCGGCGCTGACGGCCGCGCGCAATTCGATGCCGCGCGCCGCTTCCTGCAGCAGGCCGAAGAAGCCCTGAAGGTCCGCAACGTCGTCTACGCGGGCAAGCTTGCCGACAAGGCGGTGACCATGGCCGCAGTGCTCGTTCGCTAGATACGGATCCCGAGAGAGCGCTCCCGTGACATCTCATTTTTCAGGTACTCGCCGTTGCACGGGGTTGCACCTGGACTGTTGTTTACGTTGCCGAAAAACTTTCGTTAAGCGAAAATAGAGCGAATGAAAGTTTTTTGGCCTGAATCCGCTCTATATTGCGGGTGCCCTAAAAGAAAAGCGCAATATGTTGTGCCTAAGGTGCTTGACAACAATTAGTTACAGGCGCATATTTGGCTCCGCGCTCGAAGATGACTTTCAATCGCCAGACACCTCCCGGCGTCAAACGATTGAGGCTGAATCGGAGCCGAATTCGAGAACCACAACAGCCGATTTAGAAACGTCAGACCGCGCGTACCAAACCAATTTAGAAGAACATTTAGTTAGCTAGGGCGTTCGCCCCATGGGGAGGGGTGTCGCCGTTCGGAGGAAGAAGCATGCAGGAAGGCGCTTCCCATAAGGGTCTGTCAACATCACCCGCGGGACAGGTCGTTAGCTCATCGTCGGGCAACGTAGAACCGACAGAGTCAGTACTAAGCCGAAAGTCTCAGGCCTCCCCCGGTCTGGACTTTCCGCGTTTTTTCACGGCCGCCGGCAGCGATCCGTTCGACCTGGTCGAATGGGAGTTGCGCGACGCCATCATTGGCAACGAGAAGGGCACCGTTGTTTTCGAACAGCGTGGTGTCGAGATCCCGAAGTCCTGGTCGCAACAGGCCACCAACATCGTTGTCTCAAAATATTTCCGGGGGCACGTCGGCTCACCCGAGCGTGAACAGTCGGTCAAGCAGTTGATCGGCCGCGTCGTCGACACCATTACCGGATGGGCGCGCAAGCAGAAATACTTCGCCTCGGACGCGGCGTTGCAGTCGTTCAGCGACGACTTGAAGTTCCTGCTGGTGCACCAGAAGGCGGCTTTCAACAGCCCGGTCTGGTTCAACTGCGGCTTCGAGAAGGCGCCGCAGTGCTCGGCGTGCTTCATCAACGCGGTCGACGACACCATGGATTCGATCCTGGGGCTCGCCAAGACCGAAGGCATGCTCTTCAAGTTTGGCTCCGGTACGGGCAGCAACCTGTCGGCGATTCGGTCGTCGCGGGAGCTGCTGGCCGGTGGCGGCACGGCCTCGGGGCCGGTGTCGTTCATGAAGGGCTTTGATGCGTTCGCGGGCGTGATCAAGTCGGGCGGCAAGACGCGCCGCGCCGCGAAAATGGTCATCCTCAACGCCGAGCATCCCGACATCGTTGACTTCGTCAACTGCAAGGTTGACGAAGAGAAGAAGGCGTGGGCGCTGATCGATGCCGGCTACGACGGCTCGTTCACCGGCACGGCCTACGGCTCGGTGTTCTTCCAGAACTCCAACAATTCCGTCCGCGTGACCGACGAGTTCATGCGCGCGGTACTGGACGTTGGCCTGTGGCAGACCAAGGCAGTGACGACCGGCGAGGTGATGGACACCTACAAGGCGCGCGACATCATGCGCCTGATCGCCGAAGGCACCTGGGTGTGCGGCGACCCCGGCATGCAGTTCGACACCACTGTGAACGAATGGCACACCAGCCCGAACACGGCCCGCATCAACGCGAGCAACCCGTGCTCGGAGTACATGTTCCTGGACGACTCGGCCTGCAACCTGTCGTCGCTGAACCTGATGACTTTCGTCAAGGACGATGGCGAATTCGACGTCGAGGCGTATCGCGCGGCGTGCCGCACCATGATCACCGCGCAGGAGATCCTGGTCGACAACTCGAGCTACCCGACCCCGGCGATTGCCAAGAACAGCCATGCCTACCGTCCGCTGGGCCTTGGCTACGCCAATCTCGGCGCGCTGCTGATGTCGCGCGGCCTGCCCTACGACAGCGACGCCGGCCGCGACTTCGCCGGTGCGATCACCGCTGTGATGACCGGCGAGGCCTATGCCCAGTCGGCACGCATCGCTCGTGACCACGGCGGTCCGTTCGAGGGTTACGACCACAACCGCGAGCCGTTCCTGCGCGTCATGCGCAAGCACCGCGACGCGATCAAGGACATCACGGCCAAGCACGTGCCCGACGATCTCTACAACGGCGCCAAGCAGGCCTGGGATGAGGCAGTCGAACTCGGCGAAGACTTCGGCTACCGCAACGCGCAGGCCACCGTGCTGGCGCCCACCGGCACCATCGGCTTCATGATGGATTGCGACACGACCGGCGTCGAACCCGACATCGCGCTCGTCAAGTACAAGAAGCTGGTCGGCGGCGGGATGATGAAGATCGTCAACCAGACCGTGCCGCCCGCGCTGAAGAAGCTGGGCTACACCGCGGCGCAGATTCACGACATCCTCAAGTTCATCGACGAGCAGGAAACCATTGAGGGCGCGCCGCACCTCATGGAGCGCGACCTGCCGGTGTTCGACTGCGCGTTCAAGGCCTTGAAGGGTGAGCGCTCGATCCACTACATGGGCCACATCAAGATGATGGGCGCGACGCAGCCGTTCATCTCGGGTGCGATCAGCAAGACCGTGAACGTGCCGAAAGATGCGTCGGTCGAAGACATCGAGCAGGCCTACCTCGAGTCCTGGCGACTGGGCGCCAAGGCGGTCTCGATTTACCGCGATGGCTCCAAGCGCACGCAGCCGCTCAACACCTCGAAGGCGGCGATTGACGCCAAGGGTGTGGTGATTAGCCAGCAGACCACCGACGCCGTGAAGGTGGCCGTCGCCGCAGCGTTGGCATCGCGCGCGCCGGCTCGCCGCAAGCTGCCGGATGAACGACAGGCGATCACGCACAAGTTCGACATCGCCGGCCACGAAGGCTACGTCACGGTCGGCCTGTTCGAAGACGGCATGCCGGGCGAGATCTTCCTGGTGATGGCGAAGGAAGGCTCGACCATCTCGGGCTTTGCCGACGCGTTCGCCCAGGCCATCAGCTACGCCCTGCAATACGGCGTGCCGCTGCAGGCGCTGGTCGACAAGTTCAGCCACGTGCGGTTCGAGCCGTCGGGCATGACCAAGAACGCCGACGTCCGCTTCGCCAAGTCGATCGTCGACTACATCTTCCGCTGGATGGCGTCGAAGTTCCTGTCGCCCGAGGCGCAGTTCCTGGCCGGCGTGAACAACCGCGACGAAGCGGCCGGTGGATACGCCGCCGAACCGGCCGCCGTGCCGGCGCCGAAAGTGACCGCGTCGCCCACCGCGAAGGTCAGCACCACCGGCGTGATCGTGCCGCAGACCAACCAGTTCGCGGCCATGCAGAACCAGGAGGACGCGCCCCCGTGCACGACCTGCGGGTCGATCATGGTGCGCAGCGGCGCCTGCTACAAGTGCAGCAACTGCGGAACAACGTCAGGCTGTGCCTGACGTTGTTCCTGTCCTGAGCGGAGTCGAAGGGCGGCACCACCAGCGGCTGCGCCTAATTTTGTAAGAGGCTGACTATGACTTGGGCCGGGGGCAATCCCGGCCCTTTTCATTTTTTCGGAAAGTTCTGGTGTGCCTTGATCTTGAAGCTTTGCCAGTTCTGCAGCTCGGCAATCGCCAGCGTCCGAGTGTGACCGGCGCCGCACCCAGTCACGGCCACTCAGCTGGCCACAGTGTCTTCACCGGATAGCGCTGGATTTGAGTATCGCTGGTGACAATGGTGAGGTCATGTTCGATCGCCTGACAGACGAGCATGCGGTCGAACGGATCGGCATGAAGCAACGGCAGCCGCGCCAAGTGTGCCGCCGCCGCTTCTTCCACCGACAACGAGGCGATCCCATGGCCTCGTCGGTGACCCGTCACGAACTCCACCGCTGGTGACGGAAGGGCCAGCCGTCCGCGACCCTGCTTGATGGCGATCTCCCAAACGGAGATTGCGCTGAGCCACACCTCATTTGCGGGCGAACGAATGGCGGTCTTGATCGGCTCTGGCACTCGGTCGCTCGCCAGCGCCATCCAGAGGAAGACGTGCGTATCCAGCAGGAGTTTCACGGTCTCTCGTCGCCTTTCCCCTCCCAGAGATCGAGTTCGTCATCTGGCAGCGGGTCGTTGAAGTCATCAGGCACCACAAACAAGCCCTTGGCCAGGCCCCACGGCCGCAGCCCCTTCAGTGGGGCCTTGACAGGACGGATCTCGGCCACCGGCTCGTTGTGGCGCGTGATCGTCACGGTCTCGCCCTTTTCCACGCTGTCAATCAGGGCCGAGAGAGTCGCCTTGGCCTCGGCCAGTCCCACGGTTTTCATGGTCACAGTATTGACCAATTGCATGACTAGTTCAATGACCTCTGATAAGCTGGGCTCTTGACCCTCCCGGGAATCCTCGAAAAATACTGGGGCTACAGTTCCTTCCGGCCGCTGCAACTCGAAGCCATGGAAGCGGTGATGGCTGGCCGCGATTCGCTGCTGGTGCTGCCCACCGGCGGCGGTAAATCGCTGTGCTTCCAGGCGCCGGCGATTGCCCGGGAAGGGCTCGCCATTGTCGTGTCGCCGCTGATCTCCCTCATGAAGGATCAGGTCGATACGCTCGTCGGCAACGGCGTGTCGGCCGCTTACTACAACAGCTCAATGCCGTCCGAGGCGCGCGCCGAGGTCACGCGCGGCATTCGCGACGGCCGTTACCGGATGTTGTATGTCGCGCCAGAGCGCCTGGTTGGCGACGGTGGCGAAGGTTTTCTCAAACTGCTCGAGTCCAAGCCGGTCAGTTTCATCGCCGTGGACGAAGCTCACTGCATCAGCCAGTGGGGCCACGACTTCCGCACCGAATACCGGCAGCTCGCGCGCCTGCGCGAACGCTGGCCCTCGGTGAGCATGCACGGATACACCGCGACCGCGACTACCAGGGTGCGCAAGGACATCATGGCGCAGCTCGGATTGCGCGATGCCACCGAGCTGGTCGGGTCGTTCGACCGGCCGAACCTGGTTTACCGCGTGCTGGCGCGGGCGACGTTGAAGGCACAGATTCTTGATGTGCTGGAGCGCCACCGCGGCCAGGCCGGCATCATCTACTGCACCTCGCGCAAGGAAGTGGATAGCCTGTCGCAATGGCTGAACGACACCGGCTGGCGGTCGCGGTCGTATCACGCCGGCCTGCCGGACGAGGAACGCAGCCGCAACCAGGACGCGTTCCTGAACGAAGAAGTCGATCTCGTGGTGGCGACGGTGGCCTTCGGTATGGGCATCGACCGCTCGGATGTCCGCTTTGTCATTCACTCGGGCGCGCCGCAGTCACTCGAACACTATCAACAGGAATCAGGCCGCGCCGGCCGTGACGGTCTCGAAGCCGAGTGCGTGCTGATTGCCTCGGGCGCCGACTTCCTCAAGTGGCGCGTGATGCTCGAGAAGAACGGCGAGATGTCCGACGCGCGCCGCGGCTTGCTGCGCGACATGGAACGGTATGCCGCCAGTGTTGGCTGCCGGCACAAGCGGCTGGTGGGCTATTTCGGCGAAACGTTCACCAAGGACGATTGTGGCGCCTGCGACTATTGCCTGGGCGAACTGGAAACCATTGCCGATGCCGTGACGGTGGCGCGCAAGGTGTTGTCGTGTGTGGCGCGTGTCGGGCAGCGTTTCGGCTCCGCGCATGTCACCAACGTGCTGCGCGGGAGTGACAGCGAGCAGGTGCGATCGCGCGGCCACCATCAGCTCTCGGTGTTCGGGTTGATGAAAGACGCGACCATCGACGTGCTGCGAGGCTACGTGGATCAACTGCTGGCCCA
>JANMUX010000123.1:0-10214 GCA_031392125.1 Acidobacteriota bacterium
GGCGAGCTCAAGGAAGTGGGCGCCTACCCGCGCTTCTTCTCGGGCGAGAACTCGGCCGAGGTCAAGGAACGCTGGCAGTGGACCTATCCGATCATCTTTTCGTATGTCGATCCCAACGTGCTCTACACGAGTTCACAACGCGTGTGGAAGACCACCAATGGCGGCGACACGTGGGAGGCAATCAGCGGCGACCTGAGCCGCCACGATCCCAAGACCATGGGAGACTCGGGCGGCCCGATCACGCACGACATGAACAGCCCCGAGATCTACGGAACGGTCTTCTCGCTGGCGCCCGGCAAGAAGGACATCAACGTGATGTGGGCCGGATCGGACGACGGGCTGGTGCACGTCACTCGGGACCATGGCAAGACCTGGGTCAACGTCACGCCCGCGGCCATGCCCGACCTGGGCCGCGTCAGCCAGCTTGATGGCTCGTCGTTCGATAACGGCACGGCCTACATGGCGGTCAAGAAGATGCTGCTTGGCGACCGTTCCCCTTACGTCTTCAGGACCAAGGACTACGGCAAGACCTGGTCGAAGATCGTCAAAGGCATTCCCGCCAACGACTACGTGCACACCGTCCGCGAAGATTCCGTGCGCCGAGGGCTGCTCTACGCCGGGACCCAGCACGGCGTCTATATTTCGTTCGACGACGGCGAGCAGTGGCAGAAGTTTGCCAACGGCCTGCCCGACGTGCCGGTGACCGACTTAATCGTGGAAGATAACGCCATTGCGATCGGCACCCACGGCCGAAGCTTCTACGTGATGGACGACATCGCCGCCTTGCGTCAGTTCGGGCTGGCTCCGTTGACCGACGTTGCGGTGTTCAAGCCGGCCGACGCGACGCGCGGGCTCGATCGCCCGATCGTGACCTATTTCCTGAAGTCGCAGCCCAAGTCATTGACCATCGACTTCCTGAATGCGCGCGGCCAGGTGGTGCGCAGCGTCAACGGCGTGCCGCCCCGCCCCGCTGGCACTCCGGCTCCCGAAGGCGGCGGCTTCGGCGGGCCGCAGGGCGCGCCGATGGCGGCCGGCATGAATCGCTTTACCTGGGACCTGAATTCCACGGGTGTCGTGACGTTTCCAGGCATGATCCTGTGGGGCGCGACCCAGAACGGACCCGCCGTGCTACCCGGTTCCTACCAGGTTCGGCTCAACGCCGATGGCGTCACGCAGACCCAGCCGTTCACGGTGCTCAAGCATCCGCTGCGGCCGATCAGTGACGCCGACCTGCAGTTCCAGTGGGACCTCGCCAGCCGCATTCGCGACAAGGTCAACGAGGCGAACCTGGCGGTGATCAAGATTCGGCGCATCAAGACCGACATTGCCGATCGCATCAAGGACGCGCCCGCCGAAGTCCGCAGTGCGGGTGAGCAGCTCGCCAAGGCGCTCAGCGCGGTGGAAGAGGACATCTACCAGGTGAAGAACCAAAGCGGACAGGATCCGCTTAATTTCCCGATCAAGACCAACAACCGCCTGGCGTCGCTCCTGCGAGTGGCGGTGTTTGGCGAGGGCCGCCCGACCGGCAACGTCGAACCCATCTTCAATGACCTGGTCGCGGAGTTGAAGGCCGAGACCGACCGTCTCGACAAGACGCTGATCGACCAGCTGCCGCCGTTTAACAACATGCTGACCCGGACCAAGAAGGATCCCATCAAGCAATAGCTGAGTCAGGATGTGGTACACGAACTGCAACCGCATCCAGTGTGAGCATGACGCCTCGCCGTGCGGCACCTATACTGGCTACCGGGCTAGCACTCTTGTGCAGCCTGGGACAGCTCTCGGCCTCCGGCTCGTCCACACCCGCATTCGAGCGTGTCATGGCGCGGTTCAATACAATCGCGCCACCGACGTACCGGGCGTTTCGCCGGCTCGATGCCGGCGTGGCAGGTTCGGCCAAACACGGCTGGATCGAGGCGTGGACGGAGTTCACCCTCGAGCGCGGCCTGACTTTTGAAGTCGTGGATGAGGGCGGGCACGAGTACGTCAGGAACAAGGTCTTGCGTAAGGTGCTGCTGAATGAGCAGCAGCTGCTCGCTCGCGGTATTCCCCTGCGAGCGCCGCTCGACGCGCGCAACTACAGCTTCGAAGACGGCGGGACTACCGACGCGGGCGCTCAGCGAGTGGTGCTCAAGGCGGCGCGCAAGTCCCACGGCATCGTCAACGGTGCGTTATTCCTCGCTCCCGGTGAGGATTATGTCGCGCGACTTCAGGGTCGCCTGGTCAAGAGCCCGTCGTTCTGGGTTCATGACGTTGATGTGACGTGGGAGTTCGCGCAGCTTGGCGGTCACGTGCTGCCGGTGGAAATGACATCCTCGGGACGGGTGCGGATGATCGGCCGTTCAACGTTCAAGATGACTTACGAATACGAGTCAATTGACGGCCGCCCGAGCGGCGTGCGCCTGAGCGCACGGCTGCGCGAGTAGCGGCCGCCGCGTTATTCGATCAAGCGCCGCAGCAATTTCACCAGCGAACGCTGCTCGTCAGCAGATAGCCTCTGCAAACTCGCAGGCGGAGCAGTCATCCGCTCGAGCAGGGCCGATCGCAGCCGCACCCCGAGTGGCGTCAGGCTCAGCACCTTGACCCGCCGGTCCTGCTCAGATGGGCTCCGCTGAATCAATCCGCGCGACTCCAGCCGATCCACTAAGCCGGTGACGTTCGAGGCATCGCATGAGAGTGCGCCGGCCAACTGCCCCATCGGGACTGGTCGTCCGGGTTCGAGCAGGTTGAGCAAATGGCACTGCGCGGGCGAGAGCTCGAGCTCGGCTGCCAAGGCTGGCAGGCTGGACCGCTGGGCAAACGAAAAGCGGACCAACAGCTGCCACGCTTCACACACCTGCGGGTCCTTGGGCTTCGCGCACATCAGCGGGAAGTATAGTTCATCTCCTCAATAGTTGACATCATCAAGCATTAGGCGTAAGGTCGAAACCATGGCCTCTTACAAATTGATCTCCCTCGACGAGACCGTGGTATTCCCAGGCATGCCGGTGACCGTGTCGGTCGATACCGGTGCCGACTCGCAGGTCTTGCTCTTGCCCAAGCGCGGCCGGGAATACGCCAAGGTCGGTGTGGTCGCCGAAGTGACCGAGCGCGTGAAGCTGCCGGGCCGCGGCTACGCCGTGTCGCTGATGGGCCTGCATCGGGCCGTGCCGGGCGCCGCGGCCACCGACCCCGACGGACGTTTGCGGATCGACGTGGACGAGCGTCGTGAAGTCGACCCGCCGGCGAGCCTGACCCACGAGCTCGAGCGCGAGTACCGCGCCGTGGTGGAGGAACTGCTGCAGTTGCGGGGCGACGATGGCCGCATCAGCGCGTTCTTGCGGTCGATCACCGGTGCCAGTGCCCTTGCCGACACCGCGGGCTACTCGCCAGACCTGAGCATGGATCAGAAGATCGACCTGCTCGAGACGCTCGACGTGGTCGAACGGTTGACCATGGCTGTCCGGCTGCAGAAGGAACGGTTGGCCGAACTTCAGCTGCGCAAGCGAATTCGCGACGACGTCGATTCCGGCGCCCAGAAACAGCAACGCGAGTACTTCCTCAACCGGCAGATGGACGCCATCCGCAAGGAACTTGGCCAGAACGAGGCCTCGGTCGCCGAAGAGTATCGCGGCAAGATCGCGGCCGCGGGCATGCCCGCGAAGATTCAACAGCAAGCGGAGCGCGAGCTATCCCGATTCGAGCGAATGGGCGATACCAACGCCGAATCGTCGATGATTCGCACCTATCTCGACTGGCTGCTGGCCGTACCCTGGTCGAAGCGCTCCGAAGAACGCCTCGACCCGGCATTCGCCCGGCAGGTGCTCGACGCCGACCACGCCGGCCTGGACGATGTGAAGTCGCGGATCACCGAGTATCTCGCCGTGCGAAAGCTGCGCGCCGACCGTGGTCTGGCGGACGACAAGCGATCGGGAGCGATCCTGACGCTGGTCGGCCCTCCGGGCACCGGCAAGACCTCGATCGGTGAGTCAATCGCGCGAGCCACCGGCCGCCAGTTCGTCCGCATGTCCCTGGGCGGCGTGCGCGATGAAGCCGAGATCAGAGGCCACCGGCGCACGTACATCGGCGCCCTGCCGGGGCGGCTGGTGCGGGCCCTGCGCGATGCAGGGACCATGAATCCAGTGATCATGCTGGACGAGGTCGACAAGCTGGGCGCCGATTGGCGGGGCGACCCATCGGCCGCACTGCTGGAAGTGCTCGACCCGGCCCAGAACCATGCCTTCGGCGACCACTATCTGGACGTCGAGATCGATCTGTCGCACGTGCTGTTTATTGCCACGGCCAACGTCGCCGACCGGATCCCCGGGCCGCTGCTCGACCGCATGGAAGTGATCCAGTTCGACGGTTACACCATCGACGAAAAGGTGGCGATCGGCCGCGGCTACCTGTGGCCGCGCCAGGTTGAACGCAATGGGCTGGTTCCCGCGGATGTGACAATCTCCGACGCGATGCTGCGGGTCGTGGTCAGTGAGTACACGCGCGAAGCTGGTGTTCGCCAACTCGAACGTGAGATCGGAACCCTGCTGCGAAAGACGGCCGCAGCGGTGGCGACCGACAGCGCCGCCAAACCGGTGGTCCTGGACGAGGCCGCAGTGCGGCACGCGCTGGGCCGCCAGAAGGTCTTCCACGAGGTAGCCGCACGCACGGCGACCCCGGGGGTGGCCACGGGCCTGGCGGTCACGGGCGTCGGCGGTGACGTGCTGTTTGTCGAAGCGGCATCGATGGCGGGCCCGGGCGGACTGGTGCTGACGGGTCAGCTGGGCGATGTCATGAAAGAATCGGCGCGCATCGCGCTGACCTACGTCAGAAGCCACGCAGTGCCGCTGGGCATTGCGGCCGACGCGTTCGCCGGCAAGGAATTCCATCTCCACGTGCCGGCGGGCGCCGTGCCGAAGGATGGGCCAAGCGCCGGTGTCACGCTCGTCACCGCGCTCGCCTCGCTACTCACCGGACGGCCGGTCAAGAGCACGGTCGGCATGACCGGTGAGGTCACGCTACAAGGCCGGGTGTTGCCGATCGGCGGCCTCAAGCAAAAGGTGCTGGCGGCGCATGCCGCCGGCCTGACGGAAGTGATTCTGCCCGCGCGCAACGCGCCCGACCTGGACGACGTCCCGGCCGACGTGCGAAGCGAAATGCAGTTCCACGCCGTGAGCACAATTGAGGAGGTCCTGGCGCTGGCGCTTCAACCGGAAGCGCTGGCGCAAGCCGCCTGACGGCACCCGCTCCGAGAACTAGAAGCGGAACAACCGCGTCACCTTCACGACGAACGCGCGGTTCTTGAGCGCGAGCCGGTTGGTGTGCGGATCGAGCGGGTTGGTGTCCTGTTCGTCGGTCCACACCACGAAGAACTCGCTGCCGGGCCGATACTCCCATCGGAAGCGGACGTTGCTGCTGAAGGTGTGGTCGGCCGAGCTGTACTGCAGCAAGGCACTCGCGAACATGCGCGGCGAAAACCCGTAATCGGTACGCGCCCCGAACTGCCGGGTGGTGAATGCGCCATTGGGCAACTCGATGCGATTGATCACCACCCGCGGCTCGACCGACAGTTGCTTGAGGATCGCGATGCGGCCCTGTGAAAAGCTCAAGGCCCGGATCGTGCCGTTGTAGTAATCCCCCAACTGCACGCCAACGTTGCCCGAGAAACGCCGCTGTTGTCCCAGGTTGTAGGAGACGAACACGTCGTTGTAGTGGTAACCGCCGACGGGAATCGGCTTGCCGCCTGAAGGCGTGAACGGCGACAGCAACAGGTCGTAGTTCGCGTTGGCCTCGACATTGAAGATGTCGCTGTTGTCGAACTCGACGTTGAACTTTCCGGTCTGCTGGCGCGACTCGACGGCGCCGGCGCCGTTCTCGAAGTACTCGAGGCTGCCTTCGAAGGTGAACTTGCGGACCGCGCGCATCCTGGCGGGGCGCGGGCTGAAGCGGCCCGACGCGAACGACCGCGTGAAGTCGGTCCGGCGCAAGAAGCCGACCTCGGGGTTAAAGTCCTTCCCAACTTTGAGAACGCTCGTGCTCACGCCATAACGGTCGGGCGCCCAGTCGAACTTGCCTTGGTAGCTCGAGTCGTCGCCGGTGAGTCCGGTGGTCTGGGTCTGCGCGTAGTAACCGGTGAGGCTGACGTTCTGGTAGAAACCGAGCGCCGCGTCGACACCGTACCCCCGGTTGCTGCCCCCGGCGGTAACGCTCGACTCGTTGCGGTTGGTGAACATGGCGCCGATGGTGCTGCGGCGCAGGATGTCGCGCTTGGCGCGCAGCACGGTGAAGTTGGTGGCCGGCGAACCCGACCTTCCGTCATCACCGGCCTGGATGTTCATGAGGCCGACGCCAAAGGCTCCCACCTTGCCGGTCAGGCGACCGCCAACGTCGATCGGCACAACCCGGCTGCGATTGAGGCCAATGCGCCGGCTGTAAAACAGGTACGGCTGATCGCTGGTGCCACCGCCGCCAAAATTTCCGCCCCCTGATGAGCCGCCACGGGCAAAATCGAACAGGCCGCGGCCTTCGAGGAAGAAGTCCCGCTTCTCGGGCAGGAACAAGTTGAAACGCGTGAGGTTGACCTGCTGCTCGTCGATTTCCACCTGCGCGAAATCGGTGTTCACGGTGAGGTCAGCCGTCAGGTTGGCGGTGATGCCGTACTTGAGGTCGCCACCAAACTCGCCGTCGTTGTCGCCGGAGATGCGTGGATTCTGCAGCCGGTCGGTCAGGTTGCGGCCAAGGGCATAGGGCTTGATCTCAAGGTTGCGGCCGGCCGGCGGCAGGTCGAGCCCAACCACCGTCCCGTAGACCGAGACCCGGTTGAGGGCCTGGGGACCGGCCATGTTCCGCGGCACTGCCGTCCAGTAGTTCCACTCGTTCTTGTGCCGAATCGCCCGGCGGAACTGGATGCCCCAGACCTGGTCGGCCCCCGAGGTGTAGCGCAGCGACTTGAACGGGAACGCCATCTCGATGGTCCATCCGCCATCGAAGCGGCCGCTCTTGGACAGCCACACCGGATTCCAATCGGTGTTGGGCGCGCCTTCATCGACAACCGAATAGTCGGCGAAGCCGCCGAGCGGGTTGCTGTAGAACATGAAGCCACTGCGGCGATCGTAAAAAGTGTCGAAGCCGACTCCGAAGTGGTCGTTGTTGCGCATCTGGTTGGTGTCGCGCCGCAACTCGTTGGCAATCCACTTGTCGGGTGGGGCCTGGTCCCAGAGCCTTGCCGAGACGTAGATGTGGTCGGCGTCGAACGAGACCCAGATCTCGGTCTTCTCGGTCGAGGCCTCGCCGTAGCGTGGGGACGCCTGTAACATGCCGCCAAACCCTGGGTACCGCTGGTAGATGGCCTCGTCCAACTGGCCGTCGACGCGGAATGGTTCGGTGAGCTTGATGGCCCGAATCGTCGGGCGCCCATCAGCGCCCTGCACCATGCCGTTGGGTTCGGCAGGCGCAGCGGCGCCGTCCCCTTCGAGAGGAGATGGCGACTGCTGGGCAAACGCGAGGTGGGTCGGGAAAAGGAGGACGGCGAACGCTAGCAGGACACGCACTTGTGGTTATTCTTTGCTCCGAGCTTTTCCAGAAGGGCGATGGTCTCGGGATAGGGTTGCACGCGCTGAACTGCGCCGTTGGCCATGTCGACGGTCGTTTTCCCCTCGCGATCGACGGCCAGGACGTTGGCGCCTTTCGACACCAGGTAAAGAATCATCTCGTTGTCGCCGCGCGACGCTGCATGGTGCAGGGCCGTGTTGCCATCGTGGTCGGCGACGTTGACGTCGGCACCCAGTTCTTCGACCAGGTACTTGACGGCCGCCATCATGCCGGTGGGCGCGAACCGATGCGAGTTGGCCGCGAAGCCTTCGCCGTAGCCGACGCCGGTCGTGGCGTGCAGCGGCGTGACTGACGGTCCGCCGACCGGCACCGGTGCCAGGCCCGACAGGTCTTTGACTTCGCGTTCGATGGCGTCGCCGAAGCGCGGCCGGCCTGCCGGCTTGATGGTCGGCACGTTGGGGTCGGCCCCGGCCGCCGCGAGCATGCGCATGGCCGCCACATCACTGGCGTAGGCGGCGCGCCAGAACACACTGGCGCCGATCTCGTCTACGCCCGACAGGTCGAAGCTGTAACCCGAGTACCAAACCTTCATCTTCAGGCGCGCGTTGACGTCGGCACCCTTGTCGATCAGGTTCTTCATCAGGTCGAGGTAGTTGGTTTTCTGCTGCATGTGCGCGCGCGGCTGCGGGTAGAGCGCCTTGGGCGCCCATTCGACGTTGAGCACGCCGTAGAGGGGCGTCACGCCGTTGACACTGGCGAGGTTCGGGTTGGCGCCCAGATCAAGCAGCTGCTGAGCGAGGTCGAAGTGGCCGTTGATCACGGCCATCAGCAGCGGACTGGTCTTGTCGCCCGACGACACCAGATTCACGTCGGCGCCCGCCTTCAGCAGCGCGGCGGTCGATTCCATGTAGCCCTGGCGGACGGCAAACAGGAGCGGCGTGAGGCCGCCGTGCGCGTTGATTAGTTCATTCAGCTGATAGTTGCGGTCGACGCCCGGTCGCGGCGCCTGTCGGGCGGGCGCGCCACCGGCCGCCGGCGCCCCAGGGACCTGCGGATTGCCGCCGAAGCCCAGGCCCTCGCGGCTCAGGTTGGCGAGGTCCGACACCTTGCTGGTGGCCTTGAGGTCGCCGCCCTTGCTGGCGAGCAGCGCAATGACGTCGGCGCGGTTCGCGGCCGCCGCGTACATCAGCGGGGTCTGCGAACGGACGCCGTCCTTGGCGTTGACGTCGGCGCCGGCATCCACGAGCACCTTGACCGCGTCCACCTTGCCGGCGGCAGCGGCCACCATCAAGGGCGACGTGCCGTTGGGCGTGCCGGCCTTGATGTCGCTGCCGGCCTTGACCAGCGCCTCGATCACGGAGGCATGCCCCTGCTGGCTGGCCAGGAAGAGTGGCGTGTAGGTGCCGAGCCTGGTGGTCGCCCGCACATTGGCACCGGCGAACACGAGCATCTGCGCCAACTCGACGTCGCCGCTCATCGCGGCCCAGTGCAGCGCGGTCATGCCGTCGCCCTGGGCGGCGTTGACGTCGGCGGCCGACTTCAGCAGCGCCCTGACCGCGGCCTTGTCACCGTTCATCGCCGCGTCGGCCACCGGCGCCGTCGCTGCAGCCGACAGCAGTGCCGAGAGGCCGACAATTACCAGGCCGGTGGCGTAGAAGCCGATCATCGCTTTGCGCATAAGAGGATCCCTGTCACCTAGGATGAAACACGAAGGACACGAAGAACACGAAGCAAGGTATTTGAAGAAAATTCTTCGTGACCTTCGTGGTCTTCGTGTTTCGTCTCTATTCTGCGGCCGCGGTCGCCGCCGGCACGGTGTTGACGTCGAAGGCCGACGTGCTGTCGCCGAACGACTTGAAGTCGTCCATGCCCAGCAGGTGCGCCGCAGTCAACATCACGTTGGCCATTGGCGTGCCGTCTGCCGCCTTGTGATGCAGGCCGCCCTTGAGCGCGCCGCCGGCGTGGCCGGCAAGGAACAAGGGGCAGCGCTTGTGATTGTGCACGTTGGAGTTGCCCATCGGCGAGCCATAGATGATGAGCGTGTTATCGAGTAGCGTGCTGTCGCCGTCGGGCGTGTTCTTCAGCTTGGCCAGGAAATACGGCAGCATGCTGACGTGGTACTTGTTGATCTTGGCGAAGTCGGTGATGCGTTCGTCGCGGTCCTGGTGGTGCGAGGCCGAGTGGAACGCCGCCTTGTAGCCGCTCTCGGGATAAACGCGGTTTGAGGCGTCGCGGCCCATCTTGAACGCGAACACTCGCGTCGTGTCCGAGGCAAATGCCAGCGCCTGCAACTCGAACAACAGCTTGACGTGCTGCTCGAACGAGTCGGGCACGCCCACCGGCGCGCCGGGCAGCTCGCGCTGCACGCCCGTGCCGTTGGCCGCTTCCACCTGCTGGATGCGGCGCTCGATCTCGCGAACGTCCTCCAGGTAGTCGGCCAGCCGCGCGCGGTCAGCGACGCCAAGGTTCTTGTTGAGGCGCGTCACCGCGCTGCCGAGCCAGTCGAGAATGCTCTTGTCCTCGCTGCGCCGCTCGGTCCGTTCGCCCGGCGTGGCGCCGACGCCGAACAGCAGATCGAACACGGTGCGCGGGTCGCGCACCATCGGCAGCGGCTGATCCGGTGCCGCCCAGCTGATCGAGTCGGTATAGGTGCACGAATAGCCATACGAGCAGCCGCCCGCCTGGTC
>JANMUX010000221.1:0-6047 GCA_031392125.1 Acidobacteriota bacterium
CCGCGGCGCGACAACGCCGGCAGATCGAGGCAATCGAGGCCGACGCCGTATTTGCTGATGACTCTCAACTCGGGAACTTGGGCCAGCACGCTCTCGTCGATGCGCTCGAGTCCGACGATCGCCCGGTCGTGGCCGCGTAACAAGGTAACCAGGGCGTCGCCCTCGAGCACTGAAGGCGATTCGCTGAAGGTGACGTCGGCATACCGAGCGGCCAACTCGGCACGTAACTCCGGGTTACGCGAGAACGAACGCGACGCGACGGCGATGCGGGTCACGTCGCCGCCGGCCGGCTCAAGTGCCGGCTGATGGCATCCTGCCAGGTCGGCATCGCGAACCCGGCGTCGGCCAGTTTCTGGTTGCTGAGCGCCGCAAAACGCGGACGCGGGGCCAGGAACTTGACGTCATCCACCGACACGGGCTTCAGTGCGGCATCGGAACAACCCAACACCCGCGCGATTTCGCGGCCGAGGTCCAACCAGGTTGCGTGACCGCTGTTCACGCAGTGATACAGGCCGAACGGCGCCCCTGCCCGCAGCAGGTGAGCCGATGCGGTGGCGATATCGGCAATGAAACTGGGCGAGGTGACCCGATTGAAGAACACCGGCGACTCGCTGCCGCCGCGCACCGCGGCGACGATGCGGTCGACGCTGCTCTTGGCCAGGGTGCCGCCGAACAGGCTTTCGACGCGAAGCACGTAGTGCTTGCGCCAGTCGGCCACCATCCACTCGCCCATCAGCTTCGACTGCGCGTAGACACTCTGCGGCTCGGGCAGGTCGGTCTCGGCGTACGGCTGCGTCGCGGTGCCCGCGTAGACAAAGTCGGTGCTGTAGTGAATCAACGTGGCGTCGATAGCTTCGGCCGCGCGTGCCAGGTTGCGGGGGGCAAACGCATTGGCGGCGAAAGCATGCTGCTGACGGCTTTGCGCGCCGTCCACGTCGTTGTATGCCGCGCAGTTCACGATTGCCTGGGGTGCGACGCGACGAACGAACTCGGACACAGCGGCGTGCACGGTCAGGTCCACGTCTGCCCGCGTGGCCGCGACCACCTCGTGCTCGGCCGCCAGATGGGTGACCATGGCCTGCCCCAGTTGACCGGCCGCGCCGACGACCAGCACCTTCATCGGCGTACGCGCTCCTTCACGGCCGCGCGTGTCTCGCGGTCGGTCTCGCGTTTGCGCATGGTCTCTCGCTTGTCGTGTTCCTGCTTGCCCTTCGCCAGTGAAATGGCAACCTTGACCTTGCCGTTCTTGAAATAGAGCCGGGTCGGGATCAGCGTCAGCCCTTTCTCCACCGTCTTGCCGATCAGTTTGCGAATCTCGTAGCGGTGCAGCAGCAACCGGCGCTTGCGGCGCGGATCGTGATCGACGTAACCACGGTGGCTGTAGGGGTTGATGTGCACGTTGAACAGCCACACCTCGCCCTTGTCAACACGCGCGAACGCGTCGCGCAGGTTGGCCTGTCCTTCGCGAATGCCTTTCACTTCGGTGCCGAGCAGGGCGATGCCCGCCTCGAAGGTTTCGAGGATGTGGTAGTCGTGATAGGCCTTGCGGTTGTCGGCAATCAGCGAATTCTGCTCGCTGGCAGCCTCTTTCGCGGCCTTCCTCTCGATCTTCGCTTTCATCGTCCCCTGGCCATCTGCGCCGCCAGCTTCACCGCTTCGATCAGGCTTCCGGCATCGGCGACGCCCCGGCCGGCAATGTCGAACGCCGTCCCGTGATCTACCGACGTCCGAATGATCGGCAGGCCAATGGTAACGTTCACCGCCTGGCCAAACGCCAGCAGTTTCACCGGGATCAGTCCCTGATCGTGATAGCACGCAAGCACGCAGTCAAACTCGCCGCGCGAGGCGCGCACAAACACCGTGTCGGCCGGAAACGGCCCACTGAGATCGATGCCGACGCCGCGCGCCGCCGCAACCGCGGGGGCGAGCACAGCGTCATCTTCAGTGCCGAGCAAGCCGGACTCGCCGGCATGCGGGTTGAGACCGGCCAGCGCCAGGCGCGGCCGGGGAATGCCGAAGGCGGCCATTGCCTCGGCGGTCAGCCGCACGGTGTCGGCCACCAGCTCCGGGGTCAGCAAGGCCGGAACCTCGCGCAGCGGCACATGCACCGTGATGAGCACCACCTTGAGCGGCGGTGAATGGAACAGCATGGCCACGCGACCGACGCCGCACAGTTCGGCCAACAAATCGGTGTGGCCCTTCCAGTGCAGGCCGGCCTTGGCAAATGCCAGCTTATTGATTGGCGCGGTGGCGATGGCCGCGACGTCGCCGCGCCGGGCTGCCGCCACTGCCTCGACGATGGTGTCATAGGCGGCCTGGCCGGCGGCGGCCGAAACTTCGCCGCGACGAATCGCCGTGGCGGGCCGCGATGCAAAAATCACCGGCTCGCACACGGCGCGGACGCCCGGGTCCGCGGCGGCCTTCTCGGCGATCTCCGGGCCGATGCCGGCCGGATCCCCGGCCGTAATCGCAATGCGCGGCAGGCTCACAACTGGACCGCGAGCCATTCGGCGACGACCTTGGGGCCGGCATTCCGCTCGAGCGCCGTGAGTGCGCGGTCAACCGCGCCAAAGGCGTCGCGCGCACGGTCGCCGGCAAACCCGCGGGCGAGCGTTGACAGGTCGTCGGTCAACAGCGGATTGGCCAGCACTCGCTGGTCGGCGCCTGAATTGAGCGCTTCGATGTCGCGCAGCATCGACGCGGTCAGCCTCAACACGGTGGCAAGATCCGAGCGCTCTTCTTTCTTCGACAGTCCCGCGACAATGGCTGTCGCGGCCTGCAGCCGCGATTGGGTGTCGGCGCGGCCCGAGGTCTGCTGCAGCAAGCGCAAGGCGAGGGAGCGAAGACTGCCTACGTCGAGATCCGACAGCGCCAGTGCCTGGCCGATGCTGCCATCGGACAACGGCGCCGCTTCCTGTGCATCGCGTTCGCTCTGGCCGTGATCGCGAACCAGCGCCAAGGTCACTTCCGATGCCGTCAGCGTTCCAAATCGCAGGCGCATACAGCGGGAGCGCACCGTCGGCAGCAGCGCACCCGGCACGGCGGTAGTCAGGATGAACCCCGTGGCAGGCGGCGGCTCCTCGAGATTCTTGAGCAGGGCGTTCTGCGCGGCCGTCTCGAGGGTGTCGGCATCGCGGATTAATACGACGCGCCGCTTGCCCTCGAACGGACGGTAGCCCGTCTTGCCCAGGACGTCGCGGACGAGATCGATCTTGATCGAGGCGCGATCGTCGGGCTCGAGCGCGATCACATCGACATGCACGCCGCGGGCGATGCGATCGCAGGAGCGGCAACGGCCGCACGCGTCAAAGGGCAGCCCGTCCACGTTGCGCATGGGCTCGAGGCAATTGACCGCCTGGGCCGCGGCGACCGCCACCCGCCACTTCCCGACCCCGGTCGGTCCGGCGAACAGCAGGGTCGGCGGCAGCGATTCGCGATCGATCGCCCGGGAAATGAGGGCCGTGAGGCGCCGATGACCAACAACATCGCGCAGGGACATGGACCGCTTGATGATAACGCTTGTAGGCTGGCCATTGACCTACTGGCATTCGCTGGCTACAATCGGATGTTTGCCGGGTGTCGGGCTTGCTTCAGTATTGGAGCGGCACGCTCAGCCAGGGGGCCTGCCCCGCCGAAGCTCGCGAGGTAGGAACCGCGCGAGCGACGAAGGGCGGTTAGCTCAGTTGGTAGAGCACCGGCTTTACACGCCGGCTGTCACAGGTTCGAGCCCTGTACCGCCCACCAATCATCAGATACGTGATTTGGTGATCTGGCGAGTTGGCGAGTTTGTCCTGTGATTGTTGGATTTTGTGGTTTCGCGATCTGACTTCGTGGCACAGTGATCGTCGGTGGGTGACAACACCGGCGGGAAATCACCAAGTCACGAGATCACCAAGTCACAAGATTCGCATCGCCCGTTCGGGGTGGTAGTTCAGTTGGTTAGAACGCCGGCCTGTCACGCCGGAGGCCGCGGGTTCGAGTCCCGTCCACCCCGCCACTCATTCGCTTTTCAAGCTCATTCGTGCCGGGATGTCCGGCCTCGGGTTCAATCAGCGCCGCGCTTCGCGCTGCGCGAGACAGTGCGAGTCCTGTCCACCCCGCCACTCTCCCTCATAAAATTCGGCCGGCGCCCTACTTCGCGCGGGCCCGGGATCGGGAACGGCCTGACACGGCGCTGCGCATCAGGTTGGTCGACACTTGGTAACACTCGCACGACGCTTCTTCGAGCCCGGCACGATCCAGAATGCGCACGCGGCCGCGCGCATAGCGAATCAGCCCTGCCTTCTGCAGGCTGCCCGCCACACCGGTCACGGTCTGCCTCGTGGCCCCGAGCATCATCGCCACGAATTCCTGCGTGATCGAGAACTCTTCTGCTTCCATGCGATCGTGCGCCATCAGCAGCCACTTCGCCAACCGCTGCTCCACGTTGTGCGCGGCGTTGCAGCCGGTCGATTGCATCACCACCCCGAGGAACGCCTCGCGATAGTGATCGATCAGCTCCATGAAGTTGCTGCAGCGATCCATCTCGGAATGGAAGTCGTCAACTCGCATCCGGTACGCACACTCGTCGTTGCCTTGCACGACCACCAAGGTGTTGGTCATGGCGCCGCGCACGGGTCCCTTTGCGGTGAGGCCGGCCATGCCCTCGCGGCCGACCGTGGCGACCTCCACCATCGACCCGTTCTCGAGCACGATCGCCATCGACAGGAATCCGGCACGCGGAAAGTACACGTACTGGGAGGTTTCACCTGGATTGTGCAAGATGTGCTTGGCCTTCAGCGTCACGACGCTCAACAGCGGCCGGACATCGTCGTAGTCCTTCGCCGACAACGCGTTCAGGAGCAGGTTGCGGCTGCGAGGAGTGGCACGACTGCGAGCTGGTGGCACGGTGTCCCGGACACTACCACTGTTGAGTTTGGGAGTATGTCGGATACCAGACAGACGGCAGCAACCGACGCTCGTACGCTGCAGCAGCCCCTGGGGTGGGGCTCTGGCCATGGACATCGACGACGAACGGCCAGAAGGCGTCCTGGTCTTGATTGCCAATGACGATCCATCTGCTTTGGCCGGTCAAGTGACAGCTTGCGAGTCTGCCGGGTTGCACGTGGTCTCGTCCGGCGTGGGCGCCGACGCGTTCGAGCTCACGTGGTCCGCGACGCCGTCGGTATTCATCATCAGCCTGGCCACCGACGCCGGCCTGCGGCTCGTCCAGGAGCTCGCGCGCGATCCTCGCACCAGCCACATTCCGGTCGTCGTCACGGCGAGCCATTCCGAACACGCCCGCGTGCGCGCGGAGCAATCGGGCTCCGTGGCCATTTTTCTCGAGCAACATTCACTGGATACGCTGGTGTCCGCGGTGAAGGCCGTGGCAGGCCTGCGGGACTTGAGCGACGGTCTCCACAGCGAGTTCCCGGCGCGTTGCCCGAGCTGCGACACCCGAGGAGGAATGCCTCGCAGCGTCTCGACCGCGGCGCTGTCGGGAACCTACGTCGGCCTGGAGTGCGAAAATTGCGGCCAGGGATGGCGCATTCTCAGGCCGGGCGCCGCCCGTGCCTAGAGCAAAGCCTTAAGCGCCAGCAACGTCAAACCAGTCGCCAGTCCGAGCATGGTGTGATGCTCGCGGTTGCCGAGCGCGCGCGACCAACTGAACGGGCGATCCATCGGCGCGGCCCGCTTTTCGGCGTAGGCGTCGTAGGCGTCCCCGAATTTCTCCCGCAAGTGCGCCTCCTCGCTCCGCATTGCGGCCGTCAGCGTCAACAGCATGTAGGCGAACACAATCGCCGCTACGATCGCGTGGTTTGAGGCGACAGCGATACCAACGCCGATCAGCGATGAGCCGAGATACAGCGGGTGGCGCGTATACCGGTACGGCCCCGATCGCGTCACCTCCTTGCTTTTCTCGAGGTGCCCCGCGGCCCACAGCCGCAGGCACTCGCCCACGACCATGATCGCCGCGCCGGCCAGCAACGAGCTGCGCGTCGGCGTCGCCAGCCACACGACGATGGCGGCGAATACGAAACCGAGAAACACACGCCAGCGCGCGAGCA
>JANMUX010000299.1:0-4023 GCA_031392125.1 Acidobacteriota bacterium
CCGCTGCCGAAGGCGCTCTGGAAGAGCTCGAGCGCTTGACCTGGCACCAGGACGAGCCATTCGGCTCGAGCAGCATCTACGCGCAGTGGTGCGTGTTCCGACTCGCCGCGGATAATGACGTGAAGGTGATGCTCGATGGCCAGGGTGCCGATGAGCAACTCGCGGGCTACCCCGGATTCCTCGGCCCGCTGCTCGCCACGACGCTGCGCTCACTGCGCCTTTTTGCGCTCGTGCGCGAGCTCATCGCCTCTGGCAGTCATCCGAGCTTCGGTTACAGGTACGCGTTGCGCGCCCTCGATCAGAACTTCCGCTCGATCGGCTCGTACCTGCAGGGCGAAGCGTCGCTCAACCGAGGTGCCGGTCATGGCCCGGCGCGGCCGCCCGGCATTATCGCGGTGGTGAAGGCCAACGCTTACGGGCACGGCGCGCGTCCGGTCGCGAAGGCGCTGGAGGCCGCTGGCGCTACCATGCTGGCCGTGGCCGACATTGAAGAGGGCGTGGACCTGCGCGCGTCGGGGATCCGCGCGCCGATCCTGGTGTTCGGCGCGCTCAGCGTCAGCGATGTCGACGGCGTGTTCGACCACGACCTGACGCCAACTATTTCGAGCCCGGCCGCCGGCGCTGCCTTGCAAACCGCCGCTGCCAAGCGCAAGGCGAAGCTGCGGTATCACCTGAAGATCGATACCGGCATGAATCGCCTGGGGTTTCGGCACGACAACCTGAAGCGGACGCTGCCGGCGTTGCTGGCGAGCGAGAACTTGTCGCTTGATGCCGTGCACACGCACTTTGGCACCGCAGACGAGCCGGACCACAAGCTGTTCGACGAGCAGCGCACGCGCTTCGAACTGGCATGCCGCGTGCTGGACGAGCTGTCCGCTGGCCCAAGGGTCAGGCATGCGGCGAACTCCGCGGCACTGCTGCGCGATTCGCGGGTGTGGTACGACTTTGTGCGACCGGGCCTGCTGCTGTACGGGCTGGTGCCGCCTCCGCTGGGCTCAACCCTGGCGCTGTCGCCCGTAATGTCGCTGACCAGCCGGGTGGTGGCGACCAAGGGAGTGAGACAGGGTGAGTCGGTCGGCTACGGCGGACGCTTCGTGGCCGAGCGCGCCCTGACCTTAGCTGTCATTCCCGCCGGTTACGCTGATGGTCTGGACCGCCGGCTTGAGGGACGCGGCGCCGTCCTTATCCGTGGCCGCCGCGCGCCGATCGTGGGCGCCGTGAGCATGGACATGCTGACGGCCGACGTCACCGACATTGATGCCGTCGGACCAGGCGATGAAGTGGTGTTCCTGGGCGTGCAAGGCCCTGCGCCCGAGCAGACCATCGACGCGCGCGAGATGGCAGCGTGGATCGGCACGATTCCCTACGAGATCCTGTGTCGCCTGGGTGCGCGGGTCGAACGAAAGTACGAATAGAGCAACACGAAGGTCACGAAGGCCACGAAGCTCAGTCGGCTTTCACGCTGACGATGAGAGAATGAACCGTAGGAGTTCCTTCGCGTTCTTCGTGAACTTCGTGTTTGCATTGAAATCGAAATGAAACAAGCCAACAAGCCGGTCTTCGTCTGCCAGGAGTGCGGCACGCAGCAGCCCAAGTGGCAGGGCAAGTGCCACGACTGCGGCGCGTTCAACTCGTTCGTCGAAGAACGGATGGCTGAACCAAGTGCCGGGCCGACCGAGCATCGCTATTCGACGCTGGGCGTCACGTCCCGTGGCGCGAAGAAATACGCGGAGATCGAAGCCTCGGACGCCGATCGCATTTCGACCGGCATCAACGAGTTCGATCGCGTGCTCGGCGGCGGCATCGTGCCGGGCTCGTTGATCCTGCTGGGCGGCGAGCCGGGCATTGGCAAGTCAACCTTGCTGTTGCAGGCGGCGGCGAACTTCGCGCATAACGTCGGCCCCGTTCTCTATGCCTCGGGCGAAGAATCGGAACACCAGATCAAGTCGCGTGGCGACCGGTTGGGTGTCGGCGATGCGCCGCTCTACCTGCTGTCAGAGACCTGCATCGAGCGCATTCTCGAAGAGGTCGGCCGCGTCAAGCCGGCCTTGCTGGTGGTCGACTCGGTGCAGACCGTGTTCTCGCTGAAGTTTCAGTCGGCGCCCGGCAGCATCGGCCAGGTCCGCGAGGCGGCGACCCAGTTCCTGTTCATGGCCAAGGGCCACAACATCCCGACGTTCCTCGTCGGCCACGTCACCAAGGACGGCAACATCGCCGGTCCCAAGGCGCTCGAGCACGTCGTTGACACCGTGCTGTATTTCGAAGGCGAGCGGCACCACTCCCACCGCGTGGTCCGCGCGGTCAAGAACCGCTTTGGCGCAATCAGCGAACTCGGGGTCTTCGAGATGACCGGTACCGGATTGCGGCCGGTGCCCAATCCATCGGCCATGTTCCTTGCTGAACGGCCGACGGCGACGCCGGGTTCAGCAGTGCTGTGCTGCCTCGAGGGCTCGCGGCCGTTGCTGGTCGAGGTGCAGGCGCTCGTCAGCACCAGCAGCTACGGCACCTCGCGCCGCATGGCCGTGGGCATCGACCAGAACCGCCTCTCGCTGTTGCTGGCGGTGCTCGAGAAGCGGGCCGGCCTGCACCTGGTTTCGGACGATGTGTTCGTGAACATTGCGGGCGGAATGAGCATCGACGAGCCGGCGGTGGACCTGGGCATCGTGGCGGCGGTCGGCTCCAGCCTGCGCAATCGGCCGGTAGCTACCGGCACCGCGGTGTTTGGCGAGGTCGGGCTGGGCGGCGAGATTCGCGGCGTGTCGCAGGCCAACCTGCGCATTCGCGAGGCTGAACAAATGGGCTTCACCCGCATCGTGCTGCCGGCGTCGAACATGGATGCGAGTGAAGAATCGGGCAAGGCCGAACTGGTAGGCGTTCGCTCGGTCGGCGAGGCGCTCGACATGCTCCTCGCTTGACCTGCCTGCCCCGGCGGCTCTAAGGTTGCCGGATAACCTCCCGTGAGTTTCGCGGGGCTTTTATATGGCTTGGTTCATACTCGCCCGGCTCGCATTTATCGCGGCGGTCTCGGCTTCTGCGGTGATGCTGAAACCGCTCGGCGCCGACTCGCTGAGCAACGTCATCCTGGGCGGCGGCCTCGCGCTGCTGGCGGTGGCGTTCGAGTGGATGCTGCGCAACACGGCAGTCACCCATATGCTTGGCGCCTTCCTCGGCGGCGCCATTGGCCTGCTGTTGGCCAAGGGCATCAGCGAAGCCCTCTTCTGGATCGACCACGGCGACCAGCGGGTCGCCTTCATGCACAGCTTCATCCTGCTGGTGTTCCCCTACATTGGCGCCGTGGTCGGCGGCCGCAAGGGCGAGTGGCTCGAGCCGTCGCGGCTGATCGCCTTGTTCAGGGCGGCCGGTCCCGAGCGCCACTACAAGATTCTCGACACCTCGGTGATTATCGACGGTCGCATTGCCGACTTGTGCGACACCGGCTTCATCGACGGCGCCATGGTCATTCCCCAGTTCGTGCTCAAGGAACTGCAGATGGTGGCCGACTCATCGGACTCGATGAAGCGCAACCGCGGCCGCCGAGGCCTCGACATCCTGCAGAAGATCCAGAAAATGTCTGGCGTGGAGGTGTTGATTTCCGACGTCGACTTTCCCGAGGTCAAGGAAGTCGACCTCAAGCTGATCGAGCTGGCGCGCACACTGTCCGGAAAAATCGTCACCAACGATTTCAACCTGAACAAGGTCGCGCAACTGCGCGGCGTGTCGGTGCTGAACATTAACGAGCTTGCTAACGCGCTGAAGCCGGTGGTGCTGCCAGGCGAGATCATGAAGGTGTTCATCCTCAAGGAGGGCAAGGAATACAACCAGGGAGTGGCCTACCTTGATGACGGCACGATGGTGGTGGTCGATAACGCGCGCAAGATGATTAGCAAGACCATCGATATTGTGGTCACGAGCGTACTGCAGACCACCGCCGGCAAGATGATCTTCGGGCGTTATCTCGAGCCCGGCGGCGCACAGGCGACGGCGCCACGCGCTGCGCAGTCGTCACCGCAAGCGGTTGCCACG
>JANMUX010000351.1:0-8827 GCA_031392125.1 Acidobacteriota bacterium
GCAACGCCATGGACCACGCCCACAAGCATGGGATCATTCATCGCGACCTGCGTCCGGGTAACGTGATGGTCACCGACCAGGGCTTGATCAAGGTCGCCGACTTCGGTACTTCGCGCTTCCTCGAGATCGCGGCGCACGGCACCACCGTGATCGGCAGCCCGCCGTACATGGCGCCCGAGCAATTCCAGGGCAAGGCGGTATTCGCCTCGGACATCTACTCGCTCGGCGTGACGATGTACCAAATGTTCACCGGCGTCCTGCCGTACGACACGCCGATGCCGGCCGACCTCGATAAACTGATGCGCGGCGAGCTGGCGTCGCCGCCGAGGTCGAAGAACCCGAAGTTGCCCAAGGCGATTAGCGACATCGTGATGAAGGCGATTGCGGCCGACATCCCGTCTCGTTACCAGCGCGCGTCAGACCTGCTGGATGCGGTGCTGGCCGCGCGCAATCCATCGCCGGCCAGCCGGCGGCCCTGGCGTCCCGCTCCCGGGTCGCCCGGCAGCACCGCCTCGGACGAAGTGCAAGACATCCAGGCCCGCCTCAAAGCGCGAGAAACCGTGCAACCCAAGTTCTGCTGGAAGTGCGGCAAGGCCCTGGCCGCCCGCGCCGACGCCTGTCCCTTCTGCTCCGAACGCCAATAACCACGCTCCCGGCGCCGCAGCGGTGTGGCGCCGGCACCAGCCGGAGTACAATTCCCGCCATCATGGCATTTGCGGGAACGGGCAAGATCTGGATGAACGGCTCGCTGGTGGACTGGCAGGATGCCACCATCCACGTCGCCTCTCACGCGCTCCACTACGGCACTGGCGTCTTCGAAGGCCTGCGCGCCTACGATTCGAAGGCCGGCACCAACGTCTTCCGGCTGGAGCCGCACATGCGGCGGCTCATCGACTCCTGCCGCATCTATCGCATGGAGCCGCGCTGGTCGCAGGCCGAGCTGTCACAGGCCGTGCTCGACACCGTGCGAGCGAACGGCTTCACGAGCTGTTACATCCGTCCACTCGTATATCGCGGTTACGAACAACTCGGGCTCGATCCGCGGCCCTGCCCGGTAGATGCGTCGATCATCGTGTGGGAGTGGAGCCAGATGATGGGCGCCGGAGCGCTCGAAGATGGCATTGACGTTGGCGTCAGTTCGTGGACCCGCCTGGCCCCGAACACGCTGCCCGCCCTGGCGAAGGGCACCGCCAATTACGCGAACTCGGGCCTGATCAAAATGCAGGCTTCGCTCGACGGCTACGCGGAAGGCATTGCGTTAGACGAGAGCGGCTTACTGAGCGAGGGCAGCGGGCAGAACCTGTTCCTGGTGCGCGACAACGTGATTTACACCCCATCGCTCGGCTCGTCCGTGTTGCAGGGCATTACGCGCGAGAGCGTGCTGATGATCGCCAAGGATCTGGGCTTCGAGGTGCGGGAAACGTCGATTCCGCGCGAGTTCCTCTACCTGTCGGACGAAGCGTTCTTCTGCGGCACGGCTGTCGAGATCACCCCGATTCGATCGATTGACAAGATCACCGTCGGCAACGGCAAACGCGGCCCCATCACGGAGGCGCTGCAGCAGCGCTTCTTCGGCATTCTTCGCGGCGAGCTGCCCGACTCTCACGGTTGGCTCACTGCGGTCGGTGCCCCGGTGGGCGTTCGCTAGAAGGGGATTCGATGCACGTTAATGACCTGCTGAAAATCGCTGTCGAGAAGGGCGCTTCCGACCTCCATCTCAAGGTCGGCAGTTATCCGATGGCTCGCGTGAATGGCCACCTATCGGCGGTGTCCGAGCAGAAGCAGCTCGGTCACGAAGACCTGGTCGAGATGGCGGCCTCGATCATGTCCACCGCGCAGCGCCAGAAGTTCAAGGACTCGCAGGAAGTGGACCTGGCCTACAGCGTGCCGGGCCTCGGGCGTTTCCGCTGCAACGTGTTCCAGCAGCGTGGCACCATCGGCTGCGTGCTCCGCGTCATTCCCGTCAAGGTCAAGAGCCTCGACGAGCTCGGCCTGCCGCCGGTGCTCAAGAAGATCGCCGAGGAAGAGCGCGGCCTGGTGCTGGTCACCGGAACCACGGGTAGCGGCAAGAGCACCTCGCTCGCCGCAATGGTCAACCACATCAACCAAACCCGCACGGCCCACGTCATCACCATTGAAGATCCGATCGAGTACCTGCACCGCGATCACCAGTGCATCATCAACCAGAGAGAAATTGGCGTCGATACCCGCTCGTTTGCGTACGCCCTGCGCAGCGCCCTGCGCCAGGATCCGGACGTGATTCTGGTCGGCGAAATGCGCGACATGGAAACCATCGAGACCGCGATGCACGCGGCCGAGACGGGCCACCTCGTGTTCTCGACCCTGCACACGCTTGATGCCACCGAAACCATCAACCGCATCATTTCGGTGTTCCCGCCGCACCAGCAGAAGCAGATTCGACTGCAGCTGGCATCGGTGCTGAAGGCAGCGATTGCGCAGCGCCTGATTCCGCGCGCCGACGGCAGCGGCCGCGCTCCGGCCGTCGAAGTGCTGGTCGCCACCCCCTTCATCAAGGACTGCCTGGTCGACAAGGACAAGACCCACCTGATCGCCGGCGCGATTGCACAGGGCACGTCGCAGTACGGCATGCAGACGTTCGACCAGTCAATCTTCAGTCTGTTCCAGACCCAGCAGATCACCTACGACGAGGCGCTCCGATGGGCGTCAAACGTGGACGAATTCAAGCTGCGCGTGCAGGGCATTTCCACCACCTCCGACATCTCGCGCGATCAGATGGCGGGCACCATTTTCGGGGCCGGCACGAAACCCGCTGCGGCGGCCGCCCCTGCCAAACCCGCGCCCCCGAAGACGCCCGAAGTCACGCGGTTCGGGAAGTAGCGCGACGACCACCCGCGCAACTGCTACGGACGCGATAGTGGCCGACGCCTACGTCACCGCGCTGACGATGCTCTCCCGCCGCGAGCTGTCCGAGGCGCAGGTCCGCACCCGTCTCGCCCGTAAGGCGTTCGAAGATGACGACATTGAAGCCGCGGTTGAGCGGCTCCTGCACGACGGAACCTTGAACGATCGGCGGGTGGCACTGGCGGCCGCCCGTCTCGAGAGCGCCGTTCGTCACCGCGGCCGTTCACGGGTCATCCAGAAGCTGCGCACGCTCGGCATCGACAGTGTGATCGCGGAGTCGGCCGTCAACGAGGTGTTCGAAGACGTGGACGAAAGCGCGCTGCTCGAGCGCGCCTTCGAACGCCGGCTGCGCGGGCAAGACCCGAAGGAACTGGACGAGAAAGCCCGCGGCCGCATCGTCAGAGGCCTGGCGGGACAGGGGTTTGCGCTCGAGTCCATCCTCAAGCGCTTGCGGGGCTTACAATAGACACATGCACCCGGCGGAGATTCGCAGTTCCTTCCTGAAATATTTTGACACCCACGGCCACCGCGTGGTGCCGAGCAGTCCCCTGCTGCCCGGTGACGACCCCACGCTGCTCTTTACCAATGCCGGGATGAACCAGTTCAAGGACGTGTTCCTTGGCCGCGAAAAGCGTGACTACACGCGCGCCGCATCGTCGCAGAAATGCATGCGCGTCAGCGGCAAGCACAACGACCTCGACAACGTTGGGCCGTCGCTGCGCCACCACACGTTCTTCGAGATGCTCGGCAATTTCTCGTTCGGCAACTACTTCAAGCACGACGCCATCGAGATGGCCTGGCACCTGCTGACCGTGCAGTGGCGGCTGGATCCAGCGACGCTGTATGTCACGGTCTTCAAGGGCGCGCCGGGGATTCCCCGCGACGAAGATGCTTATCAGCGCTGGCTGAATTTCGTTCCTGCCGATCACATCGGCGAGTTGGGCATGGCCGATAATTTCTGGGCCATGGGCGACACCGGCCCCTGCGGCCGCTGCTCGGAAATTTATGTCGACCGCGGAGACAAGGTTCCCGGCACCGGTCACTTCGTGACCGACGTCGAGTCGGGCAGCGAGCGGTTCGTTGAGATCTGGAACAACGTGTTCATGGAGTTTGAACGCGACGACCAGGGCACGCTCAACCCATTGCCGGCGCCGTCGATCGACACCGGCATGGGGTTGGAACGCATCTCCGCGGTGATGCAAGGCAGCCTGTCGAACTACGACACGCCGCTGTTCACGCCGCTGCTGACGGCGATCGGCGGGATGTCGGGTCTCACCTACCGCCAGTCGATGTCGCCGAGCGATGTCTCGATGCGGGTCGTCGCCGATCACGCGCGCGCGGCCACCTTCCTGATTGCCGATGGGGTGGTGCCCTCGAACGAGTGGCGCGGCTACGTGCTGCGCAAGATCATGCGGCGCGCCATGCGCCACGGCCGCAAGCTCGGCATGCACGAGCCCTTCCTGTTCTCGCTGGTCGACGTGCTCGTGCGCGAGATGGGCGAGGCTTACCCGGAGTTGAAGGCGGGGCGCGATTCCGTCGTGCAGGTGATTCGCAGTGAAGAAGAGCGCTTTGACGCGGTGCTGACATCCGGGCTGCCACGGCTCGAAGACGTGCTCGAGCGCGCCGCCAAGACGACCAAGGTGGTCCCCGGCGACGAGGCATTCAAGCTCTATGACACCTTCGGACTGCCGCGCGACTTCATCGAAGACCTGGCGGGCAACCAGGGCCTGCAGTTCGACGCCGCGGGATTCGACGCTGCGATGGAAGGCCAGCGCGTGAAGGCGCGCGCCGGCAGTTCGTTCGAGACCAAAAAAGGCGAAGACTTCACCTACATGTCAGACGAAGAGCGCGAGGAGCTGCGCGCGGTCGGCGACACGTTCGACGGCTACGGCGAGACCACCCTCAAGGGGGTCCCGGTGCTCGCCCTGTTCAACGATCGCAAGACCTCGGTTGTGGCTCTCGAAGCCGGCGAGAACGGCTACGTCGCGCTCGGCAAGACCCCGTTTTACCTGGAGGCCGGCGGACAAGTATCGGACCAGGGCTGGATGGAGCCCGCGTCGGGCGCGCGTTCGCGCGTGACCGGCGTCTCGCGACTCGGTCCGGGACTGCCACGCCTGCACCGGGTGGAAGGCATCGAGGGACGGCTGGCGCTGCGCGACCTGGTGACCACCCACGTTGACGTGGACCTTCGCGATGCGACGCGTCGCAACCATACCGGCACTCACCTGCTGCATGCCGCGTTGCGCAAGGTGCTTGGTCCACACGTCAAGCAGGCTGGTTCGCTGGTGTCGCCCGATCGCCTGCGCTTCGACTTCCAGCACTTCTCGGCCATGACGCCCGAACAACTCCTCGAAGTCGAGCGCATCGTCAACGTCGCGATCGTGAAGAACGATCCGGTCAACACCGCCGTGCGAAACACGCAGGAAGCGATCGCTTCTGGCGCCATGGCGCTATTCGGCGAGAAGTACGGCGACAAGGTACGCGTGGTGGCCGTTGGCGACGGCTCGTTCAGCACCGAACTGTGTGGCGGCACGCACGTGCGGGCGACGGGCGATATCGGTTCGCTATTAATCACCGAGGAATCTGGCGTGGCCGCCGGCGTGCGGCGGATCGAGGCGTTGACGGGCCTTGGCGCCCTCGAGCTGGCGCGCGGCGCGATCGCCGAGACCAGGGCCATTGCCGCAGAATCTGGCGCCAAGCGCGGCGCGCTCGTCGAGTGGGTGCGGCAGCAGCAACTGCTCGTGAGCAAGGCACAAAAAGAAGCGCAGCAGCTCAAGACCAAGCTGGCGCTCGGCGGCAGCGGCGGCCCCAAAGACGACGACCAGGTCGAGATCGCGGGGGCGACGTTGATTGCGCGCGAGATGAAGGACATCGACAAGGAGTCGCTGCGCGCGTTGGCCGATTCCCTGAAGTCGCGCCTGAAGAGCGGTGTGGTCATCCTCGCCGCGGGCATGCCCGACGGCAAGGTATCGCTGATCGCCACCGTTACGCCCGATCTCGCAACAAAGGCTCCCGCTGGCCAGCTGGTGAAACAGCTGGCGCCAATAGTCGGGGGAGGCGGTGGGGGTCGAGCCGATTTTGCTGAGGCTGGGGGCAAAGAACCGGCGAAAATCCAGGATTTGCTGGCAGAAGCTCGTCTGTTGATCGCTAAATTGCTGGCCTGACAGTCTGCTTCCTAACTAAGTCTTCGTTGGGGTAGACTGAAGGTTCTTGAGAAGGAGCCTTTTCGCCCTCGCGCTGATTTTCAGCCTCGCAACGCCCGCGGCCGCCCAGATTTATTCTTGGCGCGACACCGACGGCAAGCTGGTGCTGTCGGATCGGCCACGCGAGGGCAAGGGGCAGCAGATGAGCATCTATCCTGTCTCGGGTACGACCAGCGTGCGGGCCACCAAGCCGCTGGTGCCCAGCCGCAAGAGCGCCCTCTACGAAACCTCGATCAGCGAGCATTCGCGCCGCATGGGCGTCTCAGCAGACCTGGTTCGCGCGGTCATCCAAGTGGAGTCGGCGTTCAATCCGACCGCGGTCTCCCCCAAGGGTGCTATGGGGCTGATGCAGTTAATGCCGGCGACCGCCGTCGAACTCGGGGTCAGCAACCCTTTCGAGCCGGACCAGAACATTCGAGGCGGTGTGGCCTACCTGAAGCGCCTGCTGGTGCGCTACGACCATAAAGTGGAACTCGCGCTTGCGGCGTACAACGCCGGCATGGGGAACGTCGAGAAGTACGGCGCCGTCCCCCCGTTCAAGGAAACCCAGGCCTACGTCAAGAAGATCACCGGCGCGGCCCCATCCGCACCGGCTCCGCCGGCAAGCATTGTCTACAAATGGATGGAATTGGTGGCCGGCAAGCCCGTGACCCGCTACTCCAACCAGGCCCCGGCCACGGGTGCCTACGAAGTCGTCGGCTCCAGCCGTAACCGATCACGGTAAGGCGGCCGCGCGCCCCCCGCTCGTCCAGCCTCAGCTGCCCGCCGTGCTATGATTATGTGTTTGTCATCCTATTGATATTGAGGTTCCTGACGTGGCGAAGAGAAACAAGTCGGCCCTGAAGGCCAATCGGCAGAACGTGAAGCGGCGCGAACACAACCGCGAATTGCGCTCGAAGCTGCGCACTGGCCTCAAGGCCATCCGCAAGTCGCTCGACGACAAGAACCTTGAAGGCGCCAAGACGGCCGTCAAGACGTTGCAGTCTCTCGTCGACAAGATGGCCACCAAGGGCATCATCCACAAGAACACCGCGTCGCGCCTCAAGTCGCGCCTCGCCGCCAAGGCTACCAAAGCCGCCAAGTAGTGCCAGGAGGGCGGCACCGCTGTGCCGCCTGCTTTACCTCCCGCAAATTTCGACGAGAAGGCGTTCCAGCAGAAACTGCGGGGCGCCCGCTGATGACTTGATGGCCAAGTCGGTCCTCAGCACCAGGTCCAGCGCAGGCTTCACCCGGGTGTCGGGCCTGAGCTTGATGGTGGCTGCCCGAATCTGCCCCAGGATCATGGGCGGCTGGATTCCGGCGTCGATGAGAGCAGCAACCTCGTTGAGCGCCTTCACGGTGTTGCCATCGCGGATGGCGTCCATCAGGGCAAATTGCTCCCCGGGTTCGTTCTGCGGCATCACCAGGTCGCGCACGTGGCTGGCGGTAATCGCCGATTCGCCAGCGGCGAACAACACCAGTTTTTCGATCTCGGCGCGGATGCGGCCGAGGTTCAGTCCGGTGGTGTCGAGGAGCAGCGCCAGCGCCTTCGGCTCGATCGTCAACTCGTCCTTGTCGAGGCGCTTCTGAATCCACAGCGCCGCGTCGCGCGGCGAATCGAGCGAACCGCAATCGACGCAGTCGGCCTTCTTGCGCAGTAACTTCACCAGCCGGCGGTTGCCATCGAGCGCACCGGCCACGAACACCAGTGTCGTCATCGGCTCGGGCTTCTCGAAATAGGCCTCGAGTTCTTCGACCGGCGTCGCTCCCCTCTTGCCTTTCTTCACCGCATCCAGCACGCCTTGCGCATCGTCTTCGTCCTTGGCGCCGCGCTTCGGCGCCAGCAGCGTCTCGGCTTCGTGGATGATGATCACGCGCCGGGGCGACATCATCGGCAGCGTGCGGGCGGTGGACAACAAGGCGCCGATCAGCGAGTCTCGGCCCGCGGCGTTACCAGCCTCATTGGCATAGAGGCTCTCGACGTTGAACGCGTGCAGGCCTTCGTCGACGACCGCCGCGAATTCCAGCGCCAGGTCGTGCCGCGACTGCAAATCGTCGCCTTCGAGCAGGTACAAAGGCGCGGTCTTGCCCGCCTTGATTTGTTTGCGGACGTCAGGAACGGAGCTCAAAACGCCTCGAGAATGGCGCTGACCACCGACTTGGCAAAATCGGTGGCAATGCGATCGAACGCGGCACGATTACTGCCGGCGAACGCCGCAAAATCCTGGCCGCCGCTGGTCGGCGTACCCAGATCGTATTCTTCCGAAAACGACAGCGCCGCGTTCTCCCACAGCGTCTTCTGCTGCTTGACGTCCTCGAAAGCCACCTTGACGACGACGGTGAAACGATAGCGGGAGGCCAGCTGTGCGTCGTTCAGGCCCACCGGCTGGTATGACACCGACTGGATCTCTCCGCGGACAACGCCGTCGGCACCCGAGTCAGATGGAATGACGGTGTAGCGGCCGCTGGCCTGGAACTCCTCGCGCACCTTTTGCGTGAAGATTTGCTCGATGGCCGGGTTCGGCGTGGTGTTGCCGAACATGGGGATGCCAAGCGTGCGGATGTAGTCGGGCAGGAACGAGCCGCGCCCGGCCAGGGCGTAGCCGCACGACGAAGCGCCTATGCCGGCAGCCAGCAGGGGGAGCGCACAAAGGACGTCGCGTCGGGTAGGCGTCATCTCTTGCTATTAGGCCACAACCACCGAGACCAGGCGACCCTTGGCAATCACTACCTTCTTGATGGTCTTGCCGGTGATGTGGGCC
>JANMUX010000428.1:0-20407 GCA_031392125.1 Acidobacteriota bacterium
GCACAGTTGGCCCAGTCAGAGGCGCGTCTCCAGGAACTGAAGATCAACCAGCAGAACACCACCGTTACTTCCCCCGTGAACGGTTTTGTCGGCAAGCGCAACGTTGATCCGGGCGCCATGGTGTCTCAGAACACGCCGATCGCATCGGTCGTCGACATCTCAAGGTTGAAGATGGTCGTGAACGTCGTCGAGAAGGACGTTCGCCTCGTCACCGTGGGCGACAGCGGCGACGTCGATGTCGATGCCTATCCGGGCGAGAAGTTCCGCGGACGCATTGCCCGCGTCGCGCCAGTCCTCGACCCCGCGACGCGGACGGCGACCATGGAGATCGAGATCATCAACAGCGACATGCGGCTGAAGCCCGGTATGTATGCCCGGGTCAGTCTCGCGGTCGAAGAGCGCAAAGGCACGCTGGTCGCGCCCAAGAGCGCGGTCGTCGACTTCGAGAACAAGCGCGGCGTCTGGATGCCCAACCAGGACAACCGCGCCAGGTTTGTGCCGGTCGAGCTCGGCATCGAAGACATGGACCGCGTGGAGATTACCAGCGGTCTAAAGGAAGGCGACCAGATCGTCACGACGGGCGCCACCGCGGTGCGCAACAACGACCAGCTGGTCATCGCCGGTGCCGCGGGACCAGGCGGTCCTGGCGGCGGACCCGGTGGTCGTGGCGGTCGTGGCCCTGGCGGCGCGGCGGGCGCGGGTGGCCAGCGGCCGGCGGGCATGACCGGCCAGCCGGGCGCGCCAGGAGCTGAAGGCGCCACTGGGCGCCGTCCGGGCGGTCAGCGGCCGCCGCAGTAGTGCCAGGAAGGCGGCACTTTAGTGCCGCTCAGAGTTGAAGCAGAAGAGCGGAGTGTTATTCCGCCGCAGTGATCGCAAACGCCAGTCGCACAGCCGAGACACTTATGAGCATTCCTCGCATAGCCATCGAACGTCCGGTCACGATGTTCATGATCAGCATGGTGATCATCCTGCTGGGCGGCATCTCGCTCACCCGGTTGCCGGTTGACCTGATGCCCGACACGCAGATGCCCACCATCACGGTGCGCGTCAACTACTCGGGCGTCGGCCCGCTCGAGATGGAGGAACTGGTCACGCGGCCGATCGAGCAGGCGGTCAGCGCCGTCGCCGGCCTCGAGCGCGTCGACTCGACTTCATCCGAGGGCAATGCCAACGTCCGGCTCAACTTCGCCTGGGGCACCGACCTCAGCGAAGCGGCCGACGAGGTGCGCACGCGGCTCGACCGCGTCCGCGGCCGGCTGCCTGAGGACGCCGATCCGCCTACTGTCTTCAAGTTCGATTCGACCTCGATGCCGATCATGGGCATCGGCGTCGAAGGCGACTTCGACGCGGTGACGCTGCGCGAACTCGCCCAGAACGACCTGTCGCCGCGGCTCGAGCGGGTCGCCGGCGTCGCCGCCGTCACCATCAACGGCGGCCTGCGCCGCCAGATCCACGTCGACCTCTCGCGCGAGAAAATCACCGCGCTCAACCTCTCACCCGACCGCATCGTCCAGATTCTGCGGACCGAGAACCAGAACATCCCGCTCGGCGAAATCAACGATGCCGACCGCACGCTGCTGCTGCGCAGCCCCGGCCAGTTCACCAACGTCGATGAAATCAGGAACCTGGTGGTGCTCACCCGCGCCGGCGTGCCGGTTTACCTGCGCGACATCGCCGACGTGAGTGACAGCACTGAAGACCGCCGCTCGTTCATGCGCATCAACGGCACGCCCGGCATCCGCATGCAGGTGACCAAACAGTCGGGCACCAACACCATCCAGATCGCCGAGGGTGTCAAGCGCGAGATCGAGAAGATCAACGCCGACGTCGACGGGATCAAGCTGCAGGTGCTCGACGACCAGTCGAAGTTCATCGACCGGGCGATCGGTAGCGTGACCGAGCACGCCATGCTCGGCGGCCTGCTGGTGGTGGCGATCATTTTCCTGTTCTTGCGCGACATCAAGTCGACGCTGATCATCTGCACCTCGATTCCGGTCTCGGTGATCGGCACCTTCGCCCTGCTCTACTTCGGCGGCTACACCCTGAACACCCTGACCTTCGGCGGGCTGGCGCTCGGCATCGGCATGATCGTCGATGCGGCAATCGTGGTGCTCGAGAACACCTACCGGCACCTTGAGATGGGCAAGGATCGCGTCACCGCCGCCATCGACGGCAGCGAAGAGGTGTGGTCGGCGATTCTCGCCTCGACCCTCACCCACATCGCGGTGTTCGTGCCCATGCTGTTCCTGACCGGCGTCTCGAGCATCATGTTCGGCCAGCTCGCCGCGGTGGTGTCGTTCTCGCTGGCCATGTCGCTGCTGGTTGCGGTGACCATCGTCCCGGTGCTGTGTTCGCGGATGCTCGACGCCCCGCACACCTCGCACGCGGGCACCGGCGCGATGGCGACCCTCAACCGCAAGATCGACGGCGCGTTGAACAACCTGGACGACTTCTACGCCCGCATGCTGCACAAGGCGCTGGCGCATCGGCCGACCGTGTTCGCCACCGGCTTTGCGCTGTTTGCGATCGCCATGGTCCTGCTGCCGCGGATCGGTTTCGAGTTCCAGCCGCAGACCGACGAGGGCGAGATCACCGTCGACGCGGAACTGGCCGTCGGTTCACGCCTTGAGCGCACCGAGGCGGTACTGATCGGCCTTGAAGAGCGCATCCGCCAGACGGTGCCGGAGGCGGTCATGTTGATCACCCAGGTCAACGGCGGCGGCGGCGGTTTCGGTGGCGGCTCGACCAACCGCGGCAACGTCAACGTGCGCCTGGTGCCGCGTAACGAGCGCACGCGAACCAACGAGGAAATCTCCATGCAGTTGCGGCGCGAGCTCTCGGGTATCCCGGGGGTAATCGTCCGCGCCAGGCCGTCGGGCGGCCAGAACCAGATGATGCGCGGCATGGGCGGCGGCGGTGGCGATGGCCGCCTGTCGATCGAGATCCTCGGCCACGATCTCGAGGCTTCCAAGCGGATTGCGCAGGACCTCAAGGCGATGCTCGACACCACGCCGGGCATCGCCGACTCGCGCCTTCAGCGCGAAGAGGGCCGACCCGAACTCGCCGTGCGCGTGGACCGCGACAAGGCGGCCCTGCTGGGCCTGACCGTCACCGGCGTGGCCAACACCATTCGCACCAACGTCGCCGGCACCCAGGCCGCCATGTATCGCGACGCTGGTAACGAGTACCCGATTGTCGTACGCCTGCGCCAGGAAGACCGCGAGGAAGTGTCGGAAGTCGGCGACGTGCTGCTCAGCACTCCCGCCGGTCAGATCGTGCCCGCGAAGAACGTCATGATCATCGATCGCGAGACGGGCCCGACTTCGATCGAACGCAAGAACCAGGAACGGGTGCAGCGCGTGAACGCCGAAACCGAAACCACCTTGAGCGAAGCGGTCGCCGCAGTGCAGGCCCGCATGGGCGAGGTCTCGGTACCGAAAGACTTCGCGGTCGGCTTCGGCAACGAAGTCGAGGAACAGGCCAAGTCGTTCAACGAGCTGCGCCTGGTACTGATTCTGGCGATCGTCCTGGTCTACACCGTGATGGCGTCACAGTACGAGTCGCTGAGGGATCCGTTCATCATCATCTTCTCCATTCCGCTGGCGGCGATTGGAGTGGTCGGCATGCTGATGTTGACCAAGACCCCGTTCAGCATGCAGGCCTACATCGGCGTCATCATGCTTGCCGGCATCGTCGTCAGCAATGCGATCCTGCTCGTCGACTACACCAACACCTTGAGGAAACGCGACAAGATGGAGCTGCGCGCGGCCCTCGAACTGGCCGGCCGTCACCGCCTGCGCCCGATTCTGATGACGTCGTTGTGCACCGCGCTCGGCCTGGTGCCGATGGCGCTCGGCATCGGCGAAGGCGCCGAACTGCAGGCGCCGCTGGCGCGCGTCGTGATCGGCGGCTTGCTGACCTCGACCATCATCACGCTGGTCTTCGTGCCGGCGATGTATACGCTGTTTGAAGAAGGCTGGGGCGGGATCTTCAGGAAGGGTGCTGCCGCGCCCGCTGGAGCAGGACACTAACCGCATTCCCACTGACTGGGTCGACCCAGCCAGGTTCCAGTTCGGCGAGCGGCTCGAGCACGAAGAGCCGCTCGCGAAACCTCGGATGCGGAATCACCAGGCCCGGTTCGACCACCTGCTCGCTGCCATACAGAATGACGTCGAGATCAAGGGTCCGGGCAGCGCCCGGCGCCGGCCGCTCTCGCCCGTCATCGCGCTCGATTTCCAGCAAACGCTCAAGCAGGGCCCGCGGCGTGAGCATGGTATTCCCCACCACGACTCCGTTCAGGTAACGCGGCTGATCGACAACGCCGACCGGGGCGGTGTCGAACCAGGAGGAGCGCCGGAGGTTGGTGAGTAGCAGGGTCAGGCGGCCGACCGCAAAGGCGAGGTGAGCGTCGCGATCGCCGAGATTGCTCCCGAGGGCGACCGCGACCGTGGTCGTGATTGCTATTGCCCGGTCCACCTGGCGCCCATGACGGCACCGGCGTGGTCATTGATGGCGAGCGATGTGCCGATCAGATTCTTGTTGCCCGCTGCCGCCTGGTCGAACAGGCGCTTGTGCTCGAGCATCTCGCCAAGCACGACCTTCAGCAGCCCTTTATGGCGGGCATGCGAAATGTCTTCGACCTTCGCGCGCCACTTCTCCACGAACTGCGCGGCAGAGCGGGCATCGTCAGCGGCCAGGGACTTCCAGGCCTCGCCCTTGCCCGCCGCCACCGCCTGCCGGGCCGGGTCGGCCGGAAGCGTCGCGCCGAGATCGAGCAGCGCGTGCTGCAGCCATGACAGGTGCGTCTGTTCGCGCGCGATGATGTACTGATAGGCGTTGTTAATGTCGTAATCCGGAACCTGCTCGGCGACGTCTTCGTGGCGCATCAGCAGGCTGGTGCGCTCCAACAGGAATTCACGAATCAGGTCAGCAAGATTGGAAGTGGTGTTCACGGCTTTTGCTTCTCTTTGCAGGAGATACACACCCGCGTCCAGGGAATCGCGTTCAAGCGGGCCGCGGCAATCGGGTCGCCGCAATCGCGGCACAGGCCGAACGCGCCCTTCTCGATGCGCACCAGCGCCTCGTCAATAGCCTGCAGAATCTTGGCATCGGTCTGCTTGAGGCGCAACTGGATGTGCACTTCGTTGTTACCGGAGGCTTGATCCGCCATGTCGCCTTGTCGGCCGTTATTGTGCTCCATCGAGCTCTGGAGCGAGTTGAGGCCGGCACCTTCCACGAGCTCTGCCCGCTTCTTGAGTAAGGCGTCCTTGTAGTCCGAGACGTTCATGTAACTTCGTACTCCCAGAGCGCCCGGTGGGGATGGCGCGAACACTTCATCTTACCAAAATAAGGTGGCTGGGGGCTTGTGGTGCGAAACAGCTACTCGGCGCGGAGCGTCGCCAGGGGCTTACGCTGCAGAACTTCCCAACTGGAGATGACGCCGATGACGGCCACCAGGAGGGCGGTAATCGCCACACCTGCGGCGCTCATCCCGAGCAACGGCCGGAAAGGTATATCGAGGGCATAGCGGCTGATGCCCCACGACAGGGCGATGGCGCCGCCAGCGCCGATCGTCCCGGCCAACAGGCCGAGCAGGCCGTACTCGATGACCAGCACGGCGGCGATCAGTTGACGGGTCGCGCCGAGCGTCTTGAAGATGGCGGCTTCGTAAACGCGACGGAACTTGGTCATCGCCACGGCGCCAATCAGAATCAGTAACCCGCTGAATACCACGAGCGTGCCTACCACCGACACCGCCAGCGTGACGTTATCGACCACCGACTTGACGGTGTTCAGAATCTCGCGGCCGTCGATGACCGACACGTTCGGCGCCGCTTCGACCAGCGCCGATTGCAAGCTGGCCCTGGCAGCGGCGTCCTGAGGCCCACGCAGGAAGCCCACGAAACTATGGGGCGCTTTCTCCAGGAGGCCGGGCCGGAAGACGAACATGAAGCCACCGGCACGGCTGTCGGCCCACTCCACCAGTCGCACGCTGGTCACGGTGGCCGTGACCACCCGCCCGAGTACGTCGAAGCGGATCTTGTCGCCCAGGTTGATCTTGAACTCCTCGTTGATGAACTGCTCGATCGAGACTTCCCCGCTCTCGGATGGTGTGGAATCCCACAGCCGGCCGGCAACAATCTTCTCGTTGGGCTCGAGGGCTTCGCGGTAGGTGACGGTGTATTCGCGGCCGAGCGACCCACGCCCACGAACATCTTCGAAGTTCTCGAGGTTGATCTCGCGGCCTTCGACACCAACCACGCGCGCGCGCAGCACCGGCAGCAGGCGCGGCGGCGCCGCCGCTGGTTCCTGGTTGGCGGCAATCGCCTCGCGAACCTTGGCAACCTGGTCGCTCTGGATATCCAACAGGAACATGTCCGGCGACTCGGCCGAGACATTCACCGCGAACTGATCGACCAGGTTCTGCTGCAATGACCGCACGCCGATGATGAAGAAGCTGCCAAGGCCGACGGCCAACAGCACGATGCGCATCTGGCTGCCGGGCCTGCTTAGCTGGAGCACCGCATGACGCAGTGCAAACCAACGCGATTTGGCCAGCGGCGCGAGCGCCTTGATCACCAGAATGCCTGCGAAGTGCAGCAACAACGCCGTGCCGGCAAACCCGGCGGCGACGACCAGGCCGACCCGCCAGTTGCCGGCCTGCCAGACGGTGAGTGACACCAGGGCGGTCATGACGAACAGGGTGACCACGACCTGCAGCGCGTCCGGCCTCTTGCTGCGCGCTTCGTCGCGAAGCAACAGCGACGGTTTCACGTGACGAACTTCCAGCAGCGGCACCAGCGAGAACAGCAGCGACACCAGCAGGCCGATGCCCACGCCTTGGGCAACCGCGGGCAGGGTCAGCGCGTAGTTGATCTCGACACCAGGGGTGGCGCCCGCCAGCAGCGACGGGATGCCGCGCATGGCCAACTCGGCCAGCGCCACGCCCAGCAGGCTGCCCGCCAGTCCGAGCATCGCGACCTGCGCCACGTAGACTGCCAACAGTTGCGACGAGCGTGCGCCCACGCATTTGAGGACGGCGATGCTCTTCATCTTCTGCTGCACGAACACGCGCGTGACGCTCGACACGCCGATGCCGCCCAGAATCACAATCACCAGGCCAACCAGGCTCAAGTAGTTCTCGGCGCGCGCGAAGTCTTCGCCAATGTCGTCCTCGGTCGCTTTGTACGAACGCACGCGCGCGAACTCATTGGCGAAGTCGGCGCGCAGGTCGCGAACCAGCTCGTCGAGCCTCGCGTCGGGCACTCGCAGCAGGCGCTGGTTAGTGGCGCGGCTGCCGAATCCCATCAGGCCAGATTTTTCCAGATCGGCCAGGTCCACGAATACACGCGGCCCCATGCTGAACGCGCCGAGGCGTCGGCCTGGTTCGCTCTCGATCACGCCACGAATGGTGTAGCGCTGCGAGCCGATGCTCAGCAGGTCGCCCACCTTCACGCCAAGTTGCGCCAGCAACTCGGGTCGCACGAGCACGCCGAACCCGCGCAGCAGGCGATGGTCGTAGACCACGCCATCGGCCAGGCGCATGGCGCCGTAATACGGGAAGCCGTCCTCGACCGCCCGCAGTTCGACCATTCGCGCCCGGCCATCGGGCCGATCAGCCGGTCGCGTCATGGTCGCCAACTCGATCGACCGGGTGCTCTCGGCGCCGGCGGCCGTCAGCCGCGTGCCGATTTTCTCCGCCAGGTCGGGCTTGAACGGCTGGTTACTCGTGATGATGGCGTCGGCAGTAATCAACGTTCTTGCCTCGCCGGCAAAGGTGTGGCGAACGCTCTGAATCACCGACCGCAACGCGACAATGGCGCCGACGCCGATCGCGATGCAGATGAAGAAGAACAGCAGGCGCTGCCACGACGCCCGCATCTCGCGCGCCGCCATGAACAGCACAAACCTCATGGTTCGACTCGCCCGAGCGGGCTCATCACGGCTGATTCGCCGCGCTCGAGCTCACTCACCACGGGCCGGCCGTCGCGCAACACCAGGCGGGCGTCGGCCACCGCGGCCACTGACGAATCGTGCGTCACCATGACCAGCGTCACCCGGCGCGATTGCCGCACCTGCAGCAGCAGGTCCAGGATGTGTCGGCCATTGGAGCTATCGAGATTTCCGGTCGGCTCGTCGGCAAGAATCAGCGGCGGGTCGTTGGCGAGCGCGCGCGCGATGGCAATGCGCTGCTGCTCGCCGCCCGACAGCTGCGAAGGATAGTGATGACCGCGGTCGTGCAGGCCGACCTCATCGAGCAGGGCCTGCGCCCGTGCGGCCGCGTCGCGGCGGCCGGCTATCTCCATGGGCACCTGGATGTTGTCGATCGCGGTCAGCGACGGCACCAGGTGAAAGAACTGAAAGACGAACCCGATCTTCTCGCCACGCAGCCGCGCCAGGGCATCTTCGTCGAGGCTGGTGATCTCGGTACCGTCAATGGCAATGGTCCCGGTCGATGCCGAGTCGAGGCCCGCGATCAGTCCCAGCAGCGTGGACTTGCCGCTCCCCGAGGGCCCGACAATAGCGAGACACTGGCCGTCGGGCACGTCGAGGTCGAGCGGGTGAAGAATGGTGAGGGGATGGCCGCCGCTCTGGACGGTCTTGCTGACGCCGCGAAGCTGAATCATTGGGCTAAGGCTTGTGACTGAATACTTGAGGCAGGCTACCTGGTTGGACGCTCCAGCGCCGGCTTCAGTTCCGCCCACACCAGGTCGGCCACCACTTGCGCGCCGCGGGCGTTTGGATGAATGCCGTCGGCCTGGTTGAGCGAAGCGTCTCCCGCCACACCCTGCAGAAGAAACGGGACGAACCGCACGCTGTGCTGTTCGGCCAGTTCGGCGTAAACGCCGCGGAACTGGCGGGTATACTCGGCGCCGAAATTTGGCGGCGCCTCCATGCCGGCGAGCACCACGGTCACGCCCTTTGCCGCGGCGCGCTCCAACACGGCGTTCAAGTTCTTCTTCATTTCCGCCGGCGACAGCCCGCGCAGGCCGTCGTTGGCACCGAGCGCCACAACCAGGACCTTGACGTCGCCATCAAGCGACCACTCCAGGCGGCGCAGACCGCCGGCTGAGGTGTCACCCGATACGCCGGCATTCACGATTTCGAAGTCGTAGCCCTCACGGGCCAGGCGTTGGCCGATGAGTGCGGGGAAGCTCTGCGACGCCTCGAGGCCGAGGCCGGCCGTCAGGCTATCGCCAAGAAACACCACTCGCGCCCGGGTCGAGGCGGGAGAGGGCTCCGGTGCTGGGGCGGCCACGGGTGCTGATGTCGCCGCGGGCGCAGGGGCTTCGCTCCGGCACGCCGCCACCAGCAGGCATGCCATGACGATGAAGAGTGAATGCGTGCGCATCAGGACACCGTAATGACCAGGGCGGTTGCGTTGTCGGAGCTCCCGCGCGTCAGCGCCTCGCCGACCAGGTGCGTGGCACGGTCGGGCGCGGTCGCCGCGCGCTGCAGCACCTCGGTGATCGCAGCGCTATCGAGACGGCCGTGAACGCCATCGGAGCACAGCACGAAGGTGTCGCCCGACACCATCTGCTCTTCTCTTGCGCCTGGCTTCACATCGTCGCGGGTGCCGACGACGCTAGTGAGGACGTGCCGCAGTGGATGCGCCGGGTCGGCATCTTCCGCCTCTTTCGCACCGAGCACCGAGGCGAGCCAGGTGTCGTCCTTGGTCAGTTGCTCGAGACTGCCATCACGCAGACGATAGATCCGGCTATCGCCCACGCTGGCCATGGCCAGCCGATCGCCGCTCACGAGGACCGCCACCACCGTGGTGCCCATGCCGCTCAGTTCCGCATGCCGCGATCCCTCTGAATAGACCTTGCGGTTGGCGAGGCGAACCGCCGTGGTGAGCCGATTGACGTCGATAGAGTTGGCGACTTCGATACCAAACGGCCAGGTGAAGTCGGCGCCGCTCGCGCTGTCGGAAATGAACTGGTGAATCGCCTCGACGGCGAGGTGCGAGGCGACCTCCCCTGCGTTGTGGCCGCCCATGCCGTCGGCAACCACGAACAGGCCCAAATCGGGCCACCATCCAACGTGGTCCTGGTTCATTTTTCGCGGACCGGTCTCGGTCCGGCTGCCTACGGTCAACTCCATTGGGGTGTCAGAATTGCGCGGGTTGGATACTTGGTATACTCGCCACCGTGTCGAACGCAGCACTGCAGCCAGTGATTGCCCGGGCGAATACCGCCCTCGAGCGCGGCCAGGCTGCCGTGACGATCGACCTGCTTGCGCCGTTGCTCCGTACGCCGTCGGCGCTGATGCGAGATGACGAGCTGGCGATCCGGGTCATGCTGGCTGAATCGTACCTCTTGCAGGGGGATCTTGCACAGGCCGGAACGGTGCTCGGCCGGTCGCCTGACACGATTCGAGAAACGCTGCCTCAAGTATTGCACTCAAGCCTCTGGCGGCTGCACGGCCGCGTGGCCTTTGCCCGCGGCGAGCAGTCACGCGCCATCGCCCTGCACAACCGCGCGCTGAAGCAGGCCGAGATTGCGCACGACTCCCGCGCCATTGGCCTGGCGCACTTCTACCTCGGCCAGTGCTACCGGCAAGTCGGCGACATGGCGATCGTGCGCGAGCACATTGCCGAAGCGGCCGCCGCCCTGCACGCCGCCGGCGACAAGCGGCACCTGGCGATGGTCCACTCGCTTTCGGCGGTCATGCTCGCGCAGACCGGCCGCTACGACGAAGCCAACGCCGCGCTGAGGCAGGCCGAGCGCATGGCGTCCTTGCTGCAGGCTGACGACGTGCTCGCGACCGTGTACGGGAACCAGGCGAACGTCGCACTTATCCGGCACCGCTACGAACCGGCCCTCGCGCTGGCCGAACGCGCGGTCAACCTGCATGAAGGGCTCGGCCAGGGGCCGGGCCTTTCGGTCGCACTGGCCACGCTTGGGCAGATCTGCGTGCGGGTGGGCAACCTCGATCGCGCCGACACCGTGCTGCACCGCGCGCTCGACGTGCGCAGCGCCATGCAGTTCCACGAGACGACCGGCGCTGTCTAATGACACCCTGGCGCAAATGTCGCTGATGCGCGGCGACTACGAGAACGCGGCGGAGTACTTGCGGCGGGCCGCCGAAGCGTACGGCGCGTACGGCCGCAACACGAGCCGCTGGTACGAGTGGTCATTGCGGGTAATCACCGCGCGGCTGGCCACCCGGCGCGGGCAGCCTGACGAAGCGCTGGCGATTGCCGACGAGATCGCCAAGTCAACCAACGCGCCGCCGGCCGAGGCCATCGAGGCCGAGTTGATTGCCGCTGAGGCCTTGCTCTCGGCCTCGCGTGTGGATGATGCCGAACATCGCCTCACCCAGGTCGAGTCGCGACTCGACCCGCGAACCACGCCGGGCGCCTGGGGCGAGTTCCTCCGCCTGCGTGGCGACCTGCGCGCGCGGCAGACTCGCACCACCGAGGCGTACCACGACATCGCGCAGAGTTCGAGCGTCTTCGAGCTGGTCGGCGAGCGCTACCAGGCCGCCGTCAGCCAGATGGCCCTCGCGCGGCTGGCCTCGAAGGCCGGGGCCCGCTCGACTGCCGACCGTCACTTTCAATACGCGGCACAGGTGTTCAAGGCGCTCGGCGCCACGCGCGACCTCGAAGAAGTTCAGACCGAGATGGGTGCCGCTCAACCGCCGGGCACGGGGGAGTACGTGGGCTCGCCGGCCGACGCGGACGATGCGCTCGTGCGCCGGTTGGTCGACGCCGCAGTCCTGCCCGATCTGCTGGCCCGCGAGCTCGCGGCCACGCTGCTCGAGGCGGTCACCGCCGACATGACGGTGGTGTTCGCCGAATTGCCGGGCGGCGACGTCCGGGTGATTGCTTTCGCCGGCGCCGACGCCGACGCGGCGGCCGCCATGGCACGGCTCGCAGCGCAAGGTGCGGCCTACGGCGCCGGCACCCTGATCGTTGAAGCGATTGGCCGTGAGCCCGATGGCCCACGGCTGGTCGTCATCGCGACCCCGCGCACGCTCGGCCATCCCCTGCTGCGCCGCATCCGCATGATGTCGGCCGTTGCACGACAAGGGTTCGACCTGTGCGGCGTCCGCGATCGTCCGACGGCACCGGTCGACTCGACGACCGAGCGGCCGCTCGAGCCGCTCTTGCCGGGCTTTCTGTGCGCCAGCGCCGCCATGCACAAGGTGGTTGACCAGATCCAGCGCCTGCAGGGCAATGACCTCACGGTGCTGATCACCGGCGAAAGCGGCACCGGCAAGGAACTAGTGGCGCGCGCCATTCATGTTGGCTCGTCGCGTAACTCCGCCACCTTCCTGCCCTACAACTGCACGACGACGACGCGCGAGCTGGCAGACAGCCAGCTGTTCGGGCACCGGCGCGGTTCGTTTACCGGTGCAGTCTCCGATCAACCCGGACTCATTCGTACCGCCACCGGCGGCACGCTGTTCCTCGACGAGGTGGGCGACCTGCCCATCGACGTGCAGCCCAAGCTGCTGCGCTTCCTGGAGCAGGGCGAGATCATGCCCCTGGGCGAGAACCGGCCCCAGCCCGTGGACGTGCGCGTGCTGGCGGCGACCAACGCCGACCTGGAACAGCGTGTCGCCGACGGCAATTTCCGCGAGGATCTCTACTACCGGCTGAGCGTAATCCGCATCCACGTGCCGCCCCTGCGCCAGCGTCGCGAGGAGATCCCCCACCTGACGACGTTCTTTCTGCGTGAGGCGTCCGAGCGACTCGGCAAGCCCGACATGCGGCTGAGCGCCGAGGTGCTCGACCTGTTCGCGCAGTACTTTTGGCCTGGCAACGTGCGTCAACTGCGCAACGAGGTTCAACGGGCAGTCGCCATGGCTCCGCCAGGCGGCACGATCGGACCGGAACATCTCTCGGCCGATCTCACCGCTGCCCCGGCGCCGATGTCGGGTTCAGCCAGCGGCTCGCGCGTGTCGCTGCGGGGCGGCCAAACCTTGGCCTCGGTCGTCGATGAGATCGAGCGCGACTTGATTCGCGAGATGATGACGCGCCACCGCGGGAACATCTCGGAGACCGCCCGGGCGTTGGGACTGACGCGCCGCGGGCTTTACCTCAAGCTGCGACGACTCGGTATCGAAGGCGGACCAGAAGTGGCTACTAAGTAGCCAATTTCGTGATCGACTGCATACTTACTAACCAGCCCATCCCCTTCGCGCCCCTGTCAAACAGTGCGTCCAAGGCGCTTACTGCCCTCCATCAGACGCTAAGCACACACGGGAGAGCCACCCTTACAAAATCGGCGTGGATCTTGGAGTGTTCTCCCGTATTGAAAGCCTGTGTTTTGCCTCTTGGTCAGTTTCCCTGGAGCCGCGCCGTGACTGACAAACGAAACCTGACTGGAAAAGATGTGCAGCGTTCGTCCGAGCGTCGGGCCTTGGCGTTGCCGGCCCGCCTGACCTGGAAGGACGCCTCGGGCGCCGTGCGATTCATCTCGGTGATGACGCGCGATGTCAGCGACGCCGGTGTGTTCGTGGAGTGCGAGGCGGGCGCGGCAATTCCGCTCCATCGCCTGGTCCACCTGCAGGTCGAGCGCTCGACCCGGACGGCCGAAGCCTTGCCGATGCGCCTGCGCGAAGGCCGGGTGCTGTCGGCGGTGTGGCGCGTGGCGCCCTGCCGCCGATCGACGGGCACACCTTCCGGCTACGCTCTGCGGTTCCTTGTGGAGCCACAGATGACGGCGGCCCGCGCGCTTCCGATGGTCGCTGCCATCGCGGTCTAGACCTGTTTGCTCCAATAGCGCGCCAGCCCTTGCCAGAGCTGATCGAAGGGCGCGGCCAGTTCCGTCGCCCGGGCCTCGTGTTCAGGCATGGCTTGCCTGACCTCGCGGCGCATTTGCTCGACGAATACCCGCATCCGTTCTGCGTCGGTGCTTCCAGCGCTCAGTGACTGGCGGACTGCCTCGGCCTGCGTGGCGAGCGTCCCGCGAAAGCGCGCGAGGTGCGCCTTGGCCCCGGTGACCACGCCAAAGTGGGTCAGGAACAGCGACACGGGCTGCCAGGCGGCAATGACATCCAGGCTTTCACGCCATGCTGCCAGATCGATATCGGGCGGCGGCGTCGGCGCCAGCAGGTAATCGCCGCTCACGCGAATGCCGCCGGTATCGCCCACGTAGGCGACGCCCGCCGTCTCGTCGAGGTAACTGACGTGGTGCTTCGCGTGGCCAGGCGTGTAGGCGACCTGCAAAGTCGTGCCCGCGGCCTCAATGCGCTCGCCGCCCTCCAGCACCTGGAGGTTGGCCGCCGGCACCGGCAGGAACGCCCCCCACAGAGTGTCCATCTGCTCGCCGTACAGCCGGGTTGCGCTGGCCAGCAGTTTCGTCGGGTCAGTCATATGCGGCGCTCCGCGCTCGTGCACGTACACGCGGATCGCGGGCACGCGCTCAACGATCGAACCGGCGGCGCCGGCGTGATCGAGATGAATGTGCGTGAGCAGTAGCGCGCGGACGTCGCGCAGCGTGAGACCGCGCTGCTTGAGGCCGTCTTCGAGCACCGGCAGACACGACGTGGGGCCGGGATCGACGAGCGTCACGCCATCAGGCCCCAGCAAGACCGCCGTCGCGATCACGCGATCGCTGCCACGGAACAGAAGGTCGATGCCGTCGGTCACGGGTGAAACGACAGCGACTTCATGGTCTCCGCGTAGCGGCCATCGGGCGTCGACGGCAGGAAGACCTTGCAGTCGTCCAGGTCGCCGCCGTAGATGTGCAGCGTAATCGAGGCGGCCGAGGGACGGGCGTTGGCGAGCACATGATGGTCGGTTGGCGGAATCAGGCACCCTGCCGAACCGGTACCCGCGAGCAACGCGCCAATGGGCGTCACGCGGAAGAAACCGTCGGCGTCCGGTTCCACGCGGTACTGCGTCACGGCGATGTCACCGTCGACCACGCCCTCCACGCACCACAGTCCACCGTGGTCGTGCACGGCGGTTCCCTGCCCCGGCCCCCACGTCATGACGATGGCGCTGTAGCGGCCGGCGGGGTCGCGATGCAAGAGCCGGCGGGCATAGCCGTCGGACCGTGGGTAGGTGAATGTCGCCGGCAGGGTCAACGCGCGCGAGCCCAGAATCTGCTCGAGGTCATCTTTCACGGCTGCGGTAATGGCGCGGGTGTCGCCGGCTTCTACCGACCGGTCGAGGCGCGCAATCAGGTCCGCGAGTCCAGCACAGTCGGTCGGCACGCCTTTCATTCTACTGCGTCAGGTTGCCCCCCCGAGCACGCGCCGATACTCGTCAGGAAAGGGGCTTGTAGGCCGCGTAGAGCAACTGATCGCGAATCTGGCCGTCCTTGATCGCGCTTTGACGCAGGTGACCTTCGATCACGTAACCAGCTTTTTCGAGCACGCGGACCGAAGCGCGGTTGTCGGCAAACGGCAAGGCGTAGATACGCGTGAGCTCGAACCGCCTGAAGGCCTCGACGGTCACCGCCTGCAGCACCTCGGTCACAATGCCGCGGCCCCACGCCGGTTCGCCGAGCCAATAGCCAATCTCGGCCGAGACCCGCTCCACGTCGGTGTGCAGCTCGAGCCCAATGCCGCCCGAGGCCTCGCCGTTGACTTCGATGGCCCAGACCAGCGGCGACGGCTGCTCGACGATCCAGCCGAGAAACTTCCGGCCATGCTCGGCCCGGTAGGGAAACGGAAAACGGTCGCGCAGGTGCACCGAGACGTTACGGTTGTTGGCGTTGCTGACCAGGGCGTCGAGATCGGTCGCGGCCCAGCGGCGCACCAGGCACCGCGAGAGTTGCAGGTTCATTTTCAGCTGCGCGTGGCGACCAGTTCGGGGGGACCGGTGAGCCCGAGATTGGCGCGCTGCACGCGATTGCCGCCTCCGGCGCGCGCCTCGCGCAGCGCATGGCGAGCGGCCTTGATCAAGTCAAGTTCTTCCCACGCCGACTCTCGCTGGGGCACGGCCGTTGACGTGGCCACCGATGCGGTGACGAAGTCGTCGGGCGCGTCCTTCGCGGCCGGCAGCTTCAGGGCGCGAATTGCCTGGTGCAGCTGTTCTGAGATTCGGTGCGAGCCCGGCCCATCTGTCGAGGCCAGCACCAGCGCGAATTCGTCGCGGTGATAACGCGCGACCAGATCACCCGGGCGCCCGACCAGCGTCGTCAGGCATCGGCCCACCTGCTTCAGCACCTCGTCGCCGGCCTTGCGCCCGAACTGCCGGTTGTAGGCGCGGAAGTGATCGATGTCGATGAAGATCAGGGACAACGGCAGGCCGTCGCGGCGCGCCCGGCGCCACTCGCGCTCGAGGAACTCGAGGAACTGTTCGTGGTTGGCAACCGCCGTCAGCGAGTCTTCCGTGCTGAGACGCTGCAGCTGCAGCCGCACCGATTCCAGTTCGGTGGTCCGCGACTCCAGGGCCCGATCGAGGTCAGCCGCCCGGAGCTCCAGCCGGCGCCGGCTCATCTGCGCCCAGATGCTGAACGCAGACAGCGCGCCGATAACCACCGCGGCGAACGCCCACTCGATTTGCACTCGTCCCTCCACCCGTGTACGCCTGCTTCGGGTGTGCGCATTCTACCCCGGGCGCCGATTTACGCCGGAGTATGATCGCCGTTTGACCCGCGGACTGGTCCCCTTTTGCGTGGAGTACGGTCGATGAATCGTGCAATCACCCTCGCCTTATGGCTGTCGGCGCTTGCCGGCTGCGCCACGCCGCCGCCGGTAGCACCCGCCCCGAAGCCGGCACTGTCTGGCCTCGACCAGGCTTCGTTCGACAAGGCCGTGCGGCCCCAGGACGACTTGTTCTTGCACGTAAACGGCGGGTGGCTGAAAAAGACGGAGATCCCCGCCGACAAGGCTTCGTACGGCGCCTTCGATCTGCTGTTCGACAAAGCCCAGGCCGACCTGCGCGCCATCGTCGAGGAGGCCGCGAAGACAGCGAGCAAGACTCCGGGTTCGGAAGCGCAGAAGATTGGCGAATTCTACGAAAGCTTCATGGATGAAGCGCGGGTCGAGAGCCTGGGCATACAGCCGCTGAAGGACGAACTCGCCGCCATCGACGCGATCGCCACCAAGACGGAACTGGCGCGTCACTTTGCCCAGTTCTTCAAGATGAACCTGATCAACCCGGTCGTCGGATACGTGGACGGCGACCCGCAGCAGCCGACACAAGAAATTCTGACGCTCTACCAGGGTGGGCTGGGTTTGCCGGACCGCGACTATTACCTGAAGGACGATCCCAAGCTGAAGGAGTATCGCGAGAAGTATGCCGGCTTCCTGCAGTCGATTTTGCAGATGGCCGGCGACACCGCCGCCAGCAAGTCGGCGCGCGAGATCGTCGTGCTTGAGACACGGCTGGCGCGCGCGCACTGGACCAACGTCGAGAATCGCGATGCCGTGAAGACCTACAACAAGGTGTCGGTCGCCGACCTGGCCTCGCGGTTCCCGGGCTTCGATTGGGCCGCATGGTCGACTGAACTCGGCGTCGACGATACGCCCGCCGTCGTCGCCTCTCAGCCAAGTTATCTCAAGGCCTTCGCGTCGGCGGTGAACGAGCTCCCAGTCGACCGCTGGAAACCTTATCTCAAGGCGTCGCTGATCAACGGCTTCGCGCCCTACCTTAGCAAGGCGATCGTCGATGCCGAGTTCGGTTTTTACACCACCACCTTGCGCGGTGTCGCAGAACAACAGCCACGCTGGAAGCGCGGCATCAACACCCTGAATAGCAATCTCGGCGAGATGCTCGGCAAGCTGTACGTCGAGCGGCATTTCAAGCCCGAGGCAAAGGCGCGGATGGAGGCGCTGGTCGAGAACCTGCGCACCTCCTATCAGACCAGCATCGAGGGCCTCGAGTGGATGAGCCCCGACACCAAGAAGCAGGCCCAGGCCAAGCTTGCGAACTTCCGGCCCAAGATCGGCTACCCGAGCAAGTGGCGTGACTACTCGAAGCTGGCGATCAAGAACGACGACCTGCTCGGCAACATACAGCGCGCGTTCATCGCCGAGAACGAGTTCCAGCTCGGCAAGGCCGGCCAGCCAATTGACCCCGAACAGTGGGGCATGACACCACAGACCATCAACGCGTATTACAACCCCGTGCGGAACGAGATCGTCTTCCCCGCCGCCATTCTGCAGCCGCCCTTCTTCAACCTCGAAGCGGACGACGCGGCGAACTACGGGGGGATTGGCGCCATTATCGGCCACGAGATGGGCCACGGGTTCGACGACCAGGGTCGCCGCTTCGACGCGTCAGGCGTCTTGCGCGACTGGTGGACCAAGCAAGACGAAGCGGAGTATCAGAAGCGCGCGAAGGTGTTGGTGAATCAGTTCAACGAGTTCGAGCCGCTTCCCGGCCTGCGCGTGAACGGCGAATTGACACTGGGCGAGAACATTGCCGACCTCACCGGCCTGATCGTCGCGCATCGCGCGTATCAGTTGTCGCTGAAGGGTGCGGCGGCGCCGGTGATTGACGGCATCCCGGCCGACCATCGTTTCTACATGGGGTGGGCGCAGTCGTGGATGGCGAAAGAACGCGACGAGTCGTTGCGGCAGCAGGTGCTGACCAACGTGCACTCGCCAGAGATGTATCGCGCCAACGGGCCTTTGCGCAATATCCCCGAGTTCTATGCGGCGTTCGGCGTGAAGGAAGGCGACAAGCTCTTCCTCCCTGCCGAGCGCCGCGTGAAAATCTGGTAGGTCCGGCTCGCGGCCCGACCTACAGCGAGTTCGCCCGGAAGGTGTCGCACTGGTTGGTGTCGCCGCTCGACAGCCCCTTGCGCAGCCAGCGCGCCCGCTGTTCCGACGTGCCGTGCGTGAAGCTGTCGGGCGAGGCGCGACCCTTGGTCAGCCGATCGTCGCCAATTGCGGCGGCGGCGGAGAGTCCTTCTTCCACGTCGCCCTGGTCGAGCAGATTCTTGCGCTGGGCATGATGGCCCCAGACACCCGCAAAGCAATCGGCCTGCAGTTCCATTTGCACTGACAGGGCGTTGGCGTTACCCCGCTGCTGCGCCTGAGCCACTTGCCGGTTAATGCCCAGCAGGTTCTGAACGTGATGGCCGACCTCGTGAGCCACGACATAGGCCTGCGCGAAGTCGCCGGGCGCACCGAAGCGGCTATCCAGCTCGCGGAAGAACGATAGGTCCAGATAGACTTTCTGGTCGGCCGGGCAATAAAACGGTCCCGACGCGGACGAGGCGCTTCCACACGCCGATTGCACCCCGTCTTCGAAGAGGACGAGCACCGGGGCGTCGTAGGACTTCCCCCCGGCTTGGAAGACGCGACTCCAGGCTTCCTCGGTATCGCCCAGCACGACCGAAACAAATTCGGCGGCGGGATCCCCCGTCGGTGCCCCGGTGGGCACTGACTGCGTTTGTCCCGGGTTCGCCTGCTCCACGACCTGAAGCAGGCTCAGCGGATTCGTACCGGTCAGGCACGACACCGCCAACACGATGAGGAGCATCCCTACACCGCCACCGCCTATGGTGCCGGCGCCAAGGCCTCTGCGATCCTCAATGTTGGTACTGCGACGACCACCTTCCCATTTCATACGCAGATGCTATGCGAAACCCGCGCCAACAACGAAGCCGACAGTTCCGGCTGCCTGCAGATGACGCAGAATTGAAGGCATGGACGACACCCACCTCGTTACTTGTCCCTATTGCGGCGAAGAAATCGAGATCTATGTCGAACTGGACGTCCGCGGAAGCTATGTTCAGGACTGCGAGGTTTGCTGCAATCCGTGGACGGTGAGGGTGTCGCGGGAAGACGGCGAGACCTACGTGGAGATTGGCAAGGCTGACGGCTCGGAGTAAGCCGTCCACTACTCGGTGGCGCTCCGGTCAGGCACCGACATAGGACGCAAGGTGCCGGCCGGTCAGGGTAGAACGTGCGGCGACCAGGCTGGCCGGGGTGCCCTCGAAAACGATTCGGCCGCCGCCGTGGCCGGCGCCGGGGCCGAGGTCGATAATCCAGTCGGCGTGCGCCATGACCGCTTGATGATGCTCGATGACGACGACCGACTTGCCGGAGTCGACGAGCCGGTCGAGCAAGCCGAGCAACTGTTCGACGTCTGCCAGGTGGAGGCCACTCGTCGGCTCGTCCAACACGTAGACCCTGCCCTTCTCGGCCATCTGCGTGGCGAGCTTGAGGCGCTGCCGCTCGCCGCCGGACAGCGTCGTCAGCGGCTGGCCGATGCGAAGGTATCCCAGCCCGACATCGGCGAGCCTGCTGAGAATGGCGTGCGCGGCCGGCACGTGCGCTTTCCCGGTAGCGAAGAACTTCTCGGCCTCGCTCACCGGCATCGCGAGCACCTCGCTGATGTCGCGGCCGCCGAGCTTGTACTTTCGCACCTCGGATTGAAACCGCTTTCCCTCGCACTCGTCGCAGATGGCGGCAACGCCGGCCATCATTGCAAGGTCGGTATAGATCACACCCGCGCCGTTGCAGTTGGGACAGGCGCCCTCGGAGTTGG
>JANMUX010000441.1:0-1888 GCA_031392125.1 Acidobacteriota bacterium
ACACCGCCCCGGTTTCCAGGAAGGCCGCGTTGCCGAGCACATGATCGGGATGCATGTGGGTGGTGATGACATAGGCGACGGGCTTGTCGGTGCGCGCCCGCACCGCGGCCAGAAGGCGCGCACCGATAACGGTGGTTGTTCCGGTATCGATGACGGCGACCGACGTGCCGCCAATGATGAAGCTCAAGTTGGCGATGTCGCCGCCGTTCGCCGCCGCAGTCAGGGCCACCGGGGCCTCATGCACGAAAAGCCCGGGGGCGATCTCCTGCACCGCAAGAGGTTCGGCGGCAAGTCCCGGGCGCGCCAACAAGGCCAGCACGAGCAATGCAATCAGATACAGTCTGGATGGCATGGGCGTTTCAGCTCTCCCGCAGTCATCATCTTGAAATTAATTTCGCTGTGGACCGCGAATGGCCTGTTGCCAAGCTGAATAATCCGTGGCAGGTTCGGTTTCAGGTTTCCGGCTTCAAGATTATCGGTGGACGTAGGGAGCACCGGTAAGTTCTTCGCAAGCCACTGAGGGGTGTCTGGTTAAGGTGCCCCCCTTTCCACCTCTTAGAGGTTGTGACACGCTGCCGGAACCCTCCCCATCCTAGGACGCTCTCATTGCGCCTTGCCGTAGTGCTTGTCGTAGCGAGAGCTGTTCGATCGATATGAGTCTGGGAGGACCATTGATGAAGAAACTCTTGATTGCGACAGCCTGCGCCGGCGCCATGGCCTCGTTCTTCGGAACGGCGGCGATTGCCAACGACGATCTCCAGGCCTTGGCGAGCGACGCCAAGAACTGGGCGATGCCTACCGGCGATTATTGGAACCAGCGGTATTCGAAGCTGAACCAGATCACTGCGGATAACGTCAACAAGCTGCAGGTGGCCTGGACCTTCTCGACCGGCGTTCTGCGCGGCCATGAAGGCAATCCCCTGGTGATCGGCGACATGATGTATGTCCACACGCCGTTCCCGAACATCGTCTATGCCCTGAACCTCGCCGACGGCGGGTCGATTTCCTGGAAGTACGAGCCCAAGCAGGATCCGAACGTGATCCCGGTGATGTGCTGCGATACGGTGAACCGTGGCGTCGCCTATGGCGACGGCAAGATCATCCTGCATCAGGCCGACACCACGGTGGTGGCGCTCGACGCCAAGACCGGCCAGGTCGTCTGGTCGGTGAAGAACGGCGATCCGTCCCAGGGCTCCACCGGCACTGCCGCGCCGATGGTCGTCAAGGACAAGGTGATGATCGGCATTTCCGGCGGTGAGTTCGGCGTGCGCGGTTCGCTTGCAGCCTATAACCTCAAGGACGGCTCGCTCGCGTGGCGCGGCTATTCCATGGGCCCGGATGCGGATACCCTGATGGATGGCGAGAAGACCACCCATCTCGGCAAGCCGGTCGGCAAGGACTCGGGCATCAACACCTGGGAAGGCGACCAGTGGAAGATCGGCGGCGGCACGACGTGGGGCTGGTATTCCTACGACGCGGCGACGAACCTCGTGTATTACGGCTCCGGCAACCCGTCGACCTGGAACCCCAAGCAGCGCCCGGGCGACAACAAATGGTCGATGACCATCTTCGCCCGCGACCCCGATACCGGCATCGCGAAATGGGCCTATCAGATGACGCCCCACGATGAGTGGGACTTCGACGGCGTCAACGAGATGATCCTGGCCGACCTCGAGATCGACGGGGCGACGCGCAAGACCCTGGTGCACTTCGACCGCAACGGCTTTGCCTACACCATGGACCGCGCCACCGGTGAGCTGCTGGTGGCGAAGAAATACGACCCGGTGGTCAACTGGGCGACCGAGGTGGTGATGGATCCGGCCTCGGAGCAATACGGCCGGCCGCAGGTGGTGCCGGCGATGTCGACCGAGCAGAACGGCGAGGACGT
>JANMUX010000238.1:0-12914 GCA_031392125.1 Acidobacteriota bacterium
GCTTTTGAACCAAATCATTCTATTAGGAGCTGACTACTTTATCGTGCCGATGATGCCCGATGCGTTTAGCTTACAGGGTATTCAGAATCTCGGCATTCTCGACACTGGGATTAAGTTCCTTGAGAAGTTCCACCGACATCAGGATCGGCGCCAGCACGTTGTTCAAGTCGTGGGCGATGCCCCCGGCCAATGTTCCGATGCTTTCCATGCGTTGCGCGCGCATGAACTGCTTCTCCAGCTTCTTGCGCTCGGTCAGGTCGGCGACAAACGCCACGCCCTGATCCTGGGAGTCATCGACCCTGGCCCCGGCAATCAGCACCGGCACCCGGCGACCGTCCTTCGCCAGGAACTCCTTTTCATAGGGCGCGCAGACCCCGTTCTCGGCCACCTCAAGGACGGCCCGGGCGTCGGCGTCGGCATACTCGGGAGGCGTCAGGGCAATCCACGACAGCGTCCCGGTATCGAGGTCGCTTCGTGTCAAACTCAGCATGGCCAGCAGGGCATCGTTCGCTTCAGTAACGCGGCCGTCTGCCATCCAGAACATCACGCCCTGCGCATTTGACTCGACGAGGCGGCGAAATCGACTCTCGCTGGCGATCAGCTGCGCTTGTGCCCGCTTGGCGTCGGTGATGTCCCGAGCGATCTTGGCAGCACCGCTCACCGTCCCATTCGCGTCCCTGATGGGTGAAAATGTTATGGACACATCGATCAGCCGGCCGTCCTTGGTTACCCGCTGGGTCTCGAGGCGGCCGACGCTTTCGCCGTGTCGAATCCGTTCCAGCATGAGGTCTTCCGCATCGGCGACGCCTTCAGGAATCAGGCGCTCAATCGACCGGCCCACCATTTCGGCTGCGGTGTAGCCGTAGACGTTCTCCGCGCCCCTGTTCCAACTGGTGATCACGCCATCCAAATCCTTGCCGATGATCGCATCATCCGATGACGCGACAATCGCGGCGAGGCGCGCCGACGCCGCCTCGGCCTGCTTCCGCTCGGTGATGTCGGTGGACACGCCGACGATGCCGGCGAGCCGGCCGGTCTCGTCAAGAATGGGGGCATCAGTGGTCAGGACGGGGAACTCGCGGCCATCGCGATTGCGGACGAGGAATTCGCCTTGCCACATCTCACCGCGGCGCAACTGGGCCATGATGGCCTCGGCTTGCGCCTCGGTCGCCTTGGGGACCGTCACCTCCATGACCGAGCGCCCCAGCATGTCGCTGGGCGCCCAGCCATACAACTCTCCGGCGTAGCGATTGGCAAAGATAATGGTGCCGTCCAGGTCGGTAGTGATCACGGCCTGGCCGATCTGATCCAGCATGTGTGCCTGAATGCGCAGAGACTTCGAGGCCTGCCGCTGCTCGGTCAAATCCTGAACCTGCGAGATGAAGTGCACTGGTTCGCCGGATTCGTTGCGGAAGAGCGAAACGCTGAGCAGCGCCCACACGGGTTCGCCATCCTTCCGGATATAGCGTTTTTCCATCTGGTAAGCATTGGTACGGCCGGTCATTAATCGCCGCACGTTGGACAGGTCTCGCGCCAAGTCGTCGGGATGGGTAATGTCCTGAAAGTCCTTCGTCAGCAGTTCGGCCTCGGGATAGCCCAGCATGCGGCAGAGCGCCCGGTTGACCGCAATGAAGCGCCCTGACGTCGAGACTAGCGACACGCCAATAGGCGCAAACTGAAAGGCTTTGGAGAACTGCTGTTCGCTGGCGCGCAGGGCCACGTCTGCGAGCCTTAACGCCGTGATGTCGACGTGCATGATGACGGCCCCGGCCGTCCCATCCCCGCCAAGCGGCGCAACCATCAACCGGAACCAGCGCTGTTCCTGCGGCGAATGGCAGGAATACTCCAAAGTAAACTCGTGCGCCTCACCACGCAGGACTCGGCGAATGCCTTCGACGGCAGCGCCAGCTTCTTCGGCACACTCCCCAGTCGCGCTGACGCAAACTGTCAGGTAGTTGCTGCCAATGCCGAAGTCGGAGCTGCGCAGCTGGTTCGCGACGGCGAAACGGCGCCATGACGCGTTGACCGACTGAATGGTGCCATCCGCATCGATCAGCGCAATGTGGGGAGAGAGCGCGTTCAGAATCGCGGCCTGGGTCTCGGCCAGTTGGCGCTGCGCCGCCTCGGAGGTCCGCAACCGGTCCTGGGCATCCTGCAGGAGGTACGCACCTCCTCCACCGCCGACGACCGCGTCCAGCTGGCCGCCTGTCAGCGTCTGCAGTTCGTGCTCGGCCTCCCTCAAGATTCGCACCAACTCGGCGATGCGCGCGTCAGGAGGGGTGGGCTGGCGGGTCATCGGGTCGCGGTTATACCGCACGCCAAGAGCACAGTCGCCTCCTGGCTCAAATTACCGATCACCCGCCGGGATGGCCTGGGCGACAGCTTCACCAGAGTCGGCGTAAGAAGCACCTGATCCTCGAGTGCCCGGTTCGGATGGAGGAGCAGATCAATGATCTCAATCTCGTGACGCTTGGGGAGATGAGTGTTACAAAGAGCCTTCAAGTTGGCGACCGCGAGAACTGAGTTGGGGCCGCCACCCGTCACGTAGAGCCGGAACCGAACGACGGGCGCCGCTTTCACGACCGCGCTTTCTTTCCTCGGGCCGGGGACGCGTCAGCACGGCGCAGATTCCGCAACGAAGCATCCCTGGAGCGCCTCGCAGTGTCTAGCGCCACGTGCGCCTCACGCAGTGCGGCGCGCTCGCCGCGCGTCGACTCCAGGGCCTGCTCCAGCACGTCCTTCCGAGCCGACAGTCGCGCGGCTCGCTTGTCGAGCTCGGACAAGCGCCGGTGTGACTCGATCGCCTGCCGTTGGCGCTGAGCCACCGCCTCTTGTTCCTTCTCCCAGCGCAGGGCGCCCATCAGAACCGCGCCACCCTCCGTGTAGACATCGGTTAGCGTGAGACCCGTGCCGCTCAGCACCAGTTCGCGGACCTGGTTGGAATGCGCCGTGCCCCGCGACTTGATAATCGTCAGCGCACGATTGCGCTCGCCGCCATTCACCAAGTAGTTCAAATGAATCCAGGTATCAGCGATGGTTGAAATCTGGACAGGGCTGCGCTCGGCGTCGGGTAGCAGACCGTCCAGCAGGCTGCTGCACAGCAGCGTAATGCCGTGGGCTTTTGCCCAGTCGGTCAACCGCTCGACCACCCCGTTCGCCGTCAGCTGGTTGCCCTGCTTAGAGACGGCCGACAACGGGTCGATCACGAGGCAGCGAGCACGCTGCTCGATCGCCAACTGCTTGATGTGACTGAAGTGAACCTCGGCACTGCTGGCGCCGGCGCGGGCGGACGTCAGGCGCAACAGCCCCCGCCGCCGATAACGATCCAGGTCGATGTTCACCGACTTCAGGTTGCGGACGATCTCGCCCGTGTCCGAATCAAAACTGACGAACAAGGCGCGTTCCCCCCGCCGACACGCCGCTTCCACAAAGGCGCCGCCCAGGGTGGTCTTGGCCGTGCCCGGCGCTCCGGTGATCAGGATGCTGGCGCCGCGGTAGTAGCCGCCACCGAGCATGGTGTCGAGCCGCACAACCCCTGTGGACACGCGCTCGCTGACCACGGGCTGGTAGCCACCGGCCAGCTGGCGCAGGCCGGCCACTTCCACACCGTGCGAGGCGATCACCAGAGGAGAGCGGTTCTCCGCAAACTCCGAGCCGCGATATTTGAGAATCCGCAATCCGCGCTGCGACACTCCGTCGACCTCGTGATGTGACAGGGCAATCGCGCAGTCCACCATGAACTGCAGTTGACTGCCCTGGGCAGGCGCCCCCCCCACGACGGCCTTCGCCGTGATGATGGCGGTCATGCCACGGGCCAACAGCCACTCGTGGAGGCGGTAGATCTCGCGGCGCTCGGCATCGGGATTGTTGAGCAGCGTTAGGACGACGTCCAGGGCATCGAAGACAATGCGCTTGGCACGAAGTTGTCTGGCCTTGGCATCAACCGCCGCCAGCAAGCCGCCCAAGTCGAACGCCCCAGCCTGCACCAGATCGGGAGTGGGCTTGGCGTCGAGGAAAAACAACTTCTTGCGTTGCAGTGAGTCGAGATCCCACCCGAACGTGGCAGCATTGGCTTTGATCCGCGCCGCGCTCTCTTCAAACGCAACGAAGATGCCGGGCTGATTGAACTGGCGGGCGCCATTAACCAGTGATTGAAGGGCCAGCAGCGTTTTGCCGGCGCCTGGCCCACCTTCGACGAGGGTGACCCGCCCGGTTGGAAGCCCGCCACCGGTCATTGAATCGAGTCCGTCGATGCCGGTCAGGGACTTGGGCACTGAACGTCTGACCGCCAGGCTCATGCCACCATCCTTGTGGCGATTACCTTCAATTACAAGCCCCTTCTCCATGGACTCGTTCGGACCGCCGATGCCGCCAGTAGAGCCGATTTTCCCGCCGTTCGGAGTACAGCGCCGAACGTCAGGCCCGAAGTTGCGTCAAACCGAAAGTGTGGGTTGTTTGATTTTCGCCTTTTATTCGCATAGCATCAAGCGCCCCGCTGGTGTCGATTGGTCCGGCACCGGTTAGACGTACGCAAGGAACCTGAATCGTGGCTGATCCAAACAACGACTTGTCTGCGCTCCGTATTGAGCGCGAACCCTTGAACACCAGCGGCAACCGCTGGGGGAAGTGGGTCGTGTTGCTGCTTATCCTGGGCGCTGCCGGTGGCGGCGCCTGGTATTGGCTGAACCGTGAACAGCCGGTAGAGGTCGAGGTCGTGACAGTCACCGAGCGCGCGGCAGGCACCCAAGCCTCGGTACTGAATGCCTCGGGCTACGTCACCGCCCGGCGGCGGGCGACCGTGTCGTCGAAGGTGACCGGCAAGGTCATCGAGGTGAACGTCGAAGAGGGCATGGCCGTGCGCGAAGGCCAGGTGCTGGCTCGCCTGGACGACTCATCCCTGCGCGCGTCAATGGCGCTCGCGCGCGCGCAGCTGGAAGCGGTGCGGCTCGCCGTACCTGAAATCGAAGTCAGGCTGGCCGAAGCGCGCACCAACCTGCGGCGACAGGAGCAATTGATGAAGGATGGCCTGACGACGCCGTCGGCGATCGACCAGGCGCAAGCCGAGGTCAATTCACTGATTGCCCGCATCAGTTCGACGCGCGAGCAGATCAACGTGGCACAGAGCCAGGTGGCGCTGCAGCAAACGGCGATCGACGACATGGTCATCCGCGCGCCGTTTAGCGGCGTCGCGCTTTCCAAGGACGCGCAGCCAGGCGAAATGGTGTCGCCGGTGTCGGCCGGCGGCGGCTTCACCCGCACCGGCATCAGCACCATCGTCGACATGCGATCGCTCGAGATCGAAGTGGACGTGAATGAAAGCTACATCAACCGGGTGAGTGCCGCGCAGCCGGTCACTGCCGTCCTCGATGCCTATCCTGACTTTCAGATTCCCGCCAAGGTCATTGCGGTGGTGCCCACGGCGGACCGGCAGAAGGCCACCGTGCTGGTGCGCATTGGCTTCAACGCACTCGACCCGCGCATCCTGCCCGACATGGGTGTCAAGGTGACCTTCTTGCGCGAGGCCGATGCGGCGGCGCCGGTGGCACAAGCAATGACGCTCGTGCCGAAGGGCGCGATCAGAAGCGACAACGGGACGAGTTATGTGTTCCTCGTGAACCAGGCCACCGTCGAGCGGCGGGCGGTCAAGACCGGCGGCGCCGATGGCGACCGGATCGAAGTCACCGCCGGCTTGAAGGGGGGCGACCGCGTCGTGGTCTCTCCCCCGCCTGAACTCGCCGAAGGCGTCCAGATCATTGTGAAGTAGTGCCGGGAAGCCAGCACTTTAGTGCTGGCGGTAATGCCAGGAGGCCAGCATTTCAGTGCTGGCAATGAGGAGCGAACGTTCATGGATGCACTGGTCAAGGTCAACGGCGTACACAAGTACTTCACGCGCGGAAGCGAACGCATCGACGTGCTCAAAGGCGTGAACCTCGAGATCCCCAAGGGCGACTTCCTCGCGCTGATGGGACCCTCGGGCTCGGGCAAGACGTCGCTGCTCAACCTGATGGGCGGGCTTGACCAGCCGTCGGCCGGCAGCATCGACATTGGCGGAACCAACATCGCCAGCCTCTCGGGCAGCCAGTTGTCGCGGTGGCGGTCGCACCACATCGGCTTTGTGTTCCAGCTTTACAACCTGCTGCCGGTGTTGACCGCCGAGCGGAACGTCGACCTGCCGCTGCTGCTGACCAAGCTGTCGAAGGCTGAGCGCCAGAAGCGCGTCGACATCGCGCTCAAGGTGGTCGGCCTTGCCGAGCGCGCCAAGCACTACCCGCGCCAGCTATCGGGCGGCCAGGAACAGCGCGTCGGCATTGCCCGCGCGATTGTCACCGACCCCACCCTGCTGCTCGCCGACGAACCAACCGGCGATCTCGACCGCAAGGCCGGCGATGAGATCCTCGACCTGCTGCAAGCGCTCAACCGCGACCACGGCAAGACCATCGTGATGGTGACTCACGACCCGCGGGCCGCCGAGCGCGCCAAGCGCACGCTGCATCTTGAAAAGGGCGTGTTGATGGAAGGAGTGCACGCATGAAGTTCCTGCCGCTGCTGTGGAGCAGCCTCTGGCGGAAGAAGATTCGCACGATCTTCACGCTGCTCTCGATCTTCATCGCCTTCCTGCTGTTCGGCGTGCTGATGACCATCCGCGGTGCGTTCTCGTTCGGCGTCGAGATCGCGGGCATCGACCGGCTCGTGCTGATTCACAAGGTGAGCCTGATCATGCCGCTGCCGGTCTCGTACCTGGCGCGGCTGAACACCACCGAGGGCGTGACCATGGCGACGCACAACACGTGGTTTGGCGGGGTGTACCAGGACCCCTCCAACTTCTTCGCCCAGATCGCGGTCGAGCCAGAGCCGTTCATGAAGCTCTACCCGGAGTACAAGTTGCCGCCCGAGCAGATGACGGCGTGGTTGGCCGACCGGCAAGGCGTCATCGTCGGCGTCGACCTGGCCCGTCGCTTCGGCTGGAAGGTCGGCGACCGCATCCCGATCGTCGGCACCATCTGGCAACCGAAGCAGGGCCAGGTCTGGGAGTTCAACATCGCCGGCGTGTATGACGGCGAGTCCGGCATCGACAAGACCCAGTTTTTCTTTCGTTACGACTACCTGGACGAGAACCGGCAGCAGGGCGAAGGCCTGGTCGGCTGGTACATCGTCAAGATCAACGATGCCGGCGCGGCGCAGCAAATGGGATCGACCTTCGACGGCATGTTCGCCAACTCGTCGGCCGAAACCAAGACCACCACCGAGAAGGGTTTCGTCGAAGGCTTCGCGAAGCAGGTCGGCGACATTGGCGCGATCATGATCGCCATCACGATTGCCGTCTTGTTCACGATGATCCTGGTGGCCGCCAACACCATGGCGCAATCCGTGCGTGAGCGCACCAGCGAGGTCGGCGTGCTCAAGACGCTCGGGTTTTCAAGCGCGTCGATCCTGGTGCTGGTGCTGAGTGAATCGGTGCTGATCGCCGTGATTGGCGGCGGACTCGGGTTACTGGCCGCGTGGGCGTTCGTCCAGCAGGGCGACCCGACCGGCGGTATGCTGCCGATCTTCGTCCTGCCGACCCGCGACATCGTGCTCGGCGGCGCGCTCATCGTCGGCCTCGGCCTGCTCGCCGGGGCGCTGCCGGCGATGAATGCCATGAACCTGAAAATCACCGACGCGTTGAGGAGGGCCTAAGTGTTCAACTGGATCAGCCAGACCCTTGCGGTCACCGCGCTCAACCTCCGCACCATCCCCCAGCGCCTGGGCTCGTCCGGCGTCGCGATCATCGGCATCGCCGGCGTGGTGATCGTGCTGGTCTCGGTGTTGTCGATCGCCGCCGGCTTCACCGCTGCGATGCAGAACTCGGGCTCGCCGTCACGCGCCATCGTCATGCGCAGCGGCGCCGATAGCGAAATGACCAGTGGCCTGTCGGGCGCCGAGGTCGACGTGATCAAGCAGGCGCCTGGCCTCAGGCGCGACGGCCAGACGCCGGTGGCGTCCGCCGAACTCTACGTGATCATCGACATCCCGAAGATCTCGACCAACACCTCGGCGAACGTCCCCATGCGCGGCGTGCAGCAGACCGCGATGGCCGTGCGCGGCGAAGCCTCGATTGTCGAGGGACGCATGTTCGAGTTCGGCACCAATGAAATCGTCGTCGGCCGTGGCGCCAGCGGGCAGTTCGCCGGGTTGACCGTTGGCAACGAGTTCAAGTCGGGGCAGGACACCTGGAAGGTCGTCGGCATTTTCGAGACCGACGGCGGTGTCAGCGAAACCGAGATCTGGTGCGACTCGCGCGTCCTGCAGGGAGCCTACCGTCGCGGCAACAGCTACCAGACCGTCCTCGGGCAGCTCGACTCGAGCGACAGCTTCAACACTTTTCGCGACTGGTTGACCGCGAACCCGCAGGTCAATGTGCAGGTGCGGCGCGAGGCGGATTACTACGCGCAGCAATCACGCGCGCTCAGCGGACTGATCCAGGGCGTCGGCTTCGGCATTGCCGCGCTGATGGGTATCGGCGCCGTGTTTGGCGCCATCCTGACGATGTATACGGCGGTGTCGACGCGCTCGCGCGAAATCGCGACGCTGCGCGCGCTCGGCTTCAACACGACGTCGGTCGTCGTGTCGGTGCTGGCCGAGTCGCTGGCCCTCGCCGCGATTGGCGGCGCCATCGGCGGCGCGATCGCATACCTGGGGTTCAACGGCTACCAGACGTCGACGATCAATTTCGCGACATTCAGCCAGGTGGCGTTCGCGTTCCAGGTGACGCCGCAGCTGTTGATGATGGGGCTCATCTACGCGCTGTTGATGGGGCTGATCGGGGGGCTGTTCCCGGCGGTGCGCGCCGCTCGCCTGCCGATTCCTACCGCGCTTCGTGAGTTGTAACAGGGGCAGCGACGGCTAGAGCCGTCGCTCTCCGGGATCGCCAAGGGCAATGGCTTCAGCCGTTGACGCACTACCCCGAGCTCCGGCTTCCTTGTAGACACGCTCGGGAACTGGCTGCAGGTCCCAGGCCAGGCCGACCACGGCCATCGCGCGCACGACCCAGAAAGTCGGGTCGAATTCCCACCAGTAAAACCCGTTGCGCGCCGCGCGTTGATAACGGTGATGGTTGTTGTGCCAGCCCTCGCCCACCGCGAAGAACGCGGTCAGCGCGTTGTTGCGCGATTCGTCAATCGTGTTGAATCGCCGCGTGCCCCACAAGTGGTTCACGGTGTTGATGGCAAACGTGGCGTGGGCCAGCGTCACGGTGGGCAGGCAGAAGCCCCAGGCTAACCAGGCCAACCCGCCGAACAGATAGAGCCCGAGACCCAATAACAGCGGCGGCAGCCAGAAATAGCGATCGAGAAAGCGAAGTTCTGGAGCGCGGCCGAAGTCGCGCATCACGGGGTTGCTGTCGGGCAACGAGTTCCACTTGGAGTCGTTCAGGAACCAGCCGATGTGCGCGTAGTAGAAGCCGCTTAGTGCCGGGCTGTGCGGGTCGCCCTCGCGATCGGCGTACTTGTGATGGTCGATATGATTGCCGGCCCACCAGAGCGGTCCCTTCTGCATGGCTGCGGTGCCAAGCAAGGCCCAGAAGAAACGCGCGCCTCGCGATAACTGGAACGCGCGGTGCGCCAGGTAGCGATGAAAGATGATTGTGAGACCGAGAGCGCGAAGGAAGTGCGAGGCGGCCCACAGGCCGACATACGACCATTCGAACGGAACCAGCAGTACGGTGACCGCGGACGCCTGGACCAGCCAGAACACCGCAATCGCAAACGCAGACGCCACTAATTCTCTTCTTCGAACTCTTCTTCGCCCGGAGGACCGAGGCGAGTCGAGGGACGCAGGGCTTCACGATAGTCGTACAACGGCAAGCCCGAAACGTGACGCGGGTTTACGCATCCAGTGGACTTGGTTTCGAGCATGACGAGAACCGGGCTGCCCGACGAGCCCTCACGAAACCCGAGCTGGCACCCGCAAGCGAGACGAGCGTGCGCGAATCCCTTCAACATGATTCGCTGATCTTACATCAAGGCGATGATTTCTTTTTCAAACACCGACTTGGGCGCAATGCCCAGGTGCTTGCGGCACACCTTGCCATCTTTGCTGATCAGGAACGACGCGGGAATGCCCCAGATCGGCCCATACGCCTCTTGTAGTTCTTCGTGGCCCTCGCCGAGCAGGATCGGATAGTTGATCTTGTACTCGTTGGCGAAGGCGCGGGCCTTCTCGGCGGTGTCATCGACCGAGAATCCGACGATCACGAGGTCCTTCTTGTACTGCTCCTGCAGTTCGACGAAGCCAGGAATCTCGGCCTTGCAGGGTCCGCACCAGGTGGCCCAGAAATTCAGCAGCACGATCTTGCCCTTGTATGACGACAGCGGCACGCTCTTGCCGTCGAGGTCCTTGAACGTGAAGTCGAAGTTGGCGGGCTTGGCGTCGGCCATGCACGCGCCCGGATCGGTGGGCGCCGCGGCGCTGTCGTGCGACGCGGCCGGTGTCACGTCGGCGGCGATCGCGGCGGAGGGATCGGATTCGGCGTGGGGCTGCTGCCAGACGAACGGGATGCTGATGCCGAGCAGAGCAATCGCTGTTGCGGCAATCGCGACCAGCCGCATGTTCGAGCTGCCAGCCGGCTTGCCTTCCGAACCTGAATTCTCGTGAGGGCCGTCGTGCTGTTCCATGCTGCTATCTTGCCTCATTCCGCAGGTACGACGCTACGCGCGCCAACTCGGCAGTCGTCCCGGCGCGGGATACCAGCATGTAGGTGCGATCGCCGTGCGTCCAGACCACTTCGCTGTGGCCAAGCACGCGCAGTTCGGCGGCAGGACGCACCAGGCCGGGCAGGATGAATAGCGACACCGGCTTCCCCTGGACGCGATACAAGAGGTGGGCGGCCATGCCATCACCATAAAGGCAGTGCCGCACGGCCGCCAATTCCACGCCTTCGGCGGCGACGGACGGGGGCACGTTGGCGGTCCAGCCATATTCACGCGCAATCGTGGCCTCGGCCTCGGCCTTGGTGATCGCCGGGCCGTCGCCATCGCCGTCAATCATGAAGCACTTCAGATGGTCGAGCGCCATCTGTGCCGCGAGCACCACCGTTGAGCGCTCGGTGACGACCGGCAACAACGCAGCGCCAAGAGTGAGCACCACGACGGCCGCCGCAGCGAACGCCGTCAGACGTCCACGCCAGCTGAGCACGCCAATGGCTTCCGGACGCTCGGCTCGCGCCGTCGCCAGGATGCGCGTGCGCAGTCCCGGAGGAGCGACGACCGATAGTTGTGCGGCCCGCGCCCGCAGCACCTCGCGCGCCGTGGCTTGCGCGTGTTGCGCCTGCCGACACGCCGCGCACGACGCCACATGCCGCGCGACGCTGGCGGCTTGCTCCGGCGACGCACCACCATCGGCCACCGCGGCCAGGCTTCCCTCGAACTGTTTACAATCCATGTCCTGCTCTTTAGACGCTGCCGTTACGCTCGCGTTGCACCGATAATCGCTCGAACAACTGCTTTCGGCCGCGGGACAACCGCGACATCACCGTGCCGATTGGGACGGCGATCACGGTCGCAATCTCTTGATACGACAGCTCATCGACGTCGCGCAACCAGACCACCTCTCGATACGAGTCGGGCAGCCCGTCAAGCGCGGCCTGCAGGTCGGCGTCGAGCGTCGCTCGCATCAACAGCGTCTCGGGGCTGTCCACCTGCCCCACCGTCCCCAAGCCGGCGCCTTCAGCCGCCAGCTCCACCGCCTCGGAATCGAAGTCGACCTTCGACCGCGCGCCGTCGCGCTGCCGGTTTCTCCAGGTGTTGTGGAGAATCGTGTACAGCCAGGCCTTGAGGTTGGTTCCCGGCGTAAAGCGCCCGCGTGAGCGAATCGCTTTCAGGTAGGTGTCCTGGACCAAGTCCTGGGCCCTGTCCGCGTTTCGCGTCAGTCGTAACGCAGCCCCGTAGAGCGCGTCCAACAAGTCGAGCGCCGCCACCGAGAACTGATCCTCGTCTGGTGAGTCCTCGCCGATCGTTCGTCGCCCAGAAAACATGCAGAAACCGGGCTGACTTCACTGTAAACCCCCGGGTGAGCCCGATTATTCCCGGCAGGCGTGCGACGGCGATGTGAATCTCATCCCGCTGGCGTCGCGTCCCAAGTATAGGACGAAGCACGACGGATCGAATCTTGCTCTGCGGAACGCCAAGAGGCCACTTGTTTGCGGCCATCGTCTGAGGATCGGTAAGATGCAGCTAGGAGACACTATGCGCACCCCGCAACGGAAAGCCTTGACGCCGTTGGCCCTGGCCTTGTTTTCACTGCTGGCAGTCGCCGCCTCGGCGCCCGCCGTCGCGGAGGCGCAAACCGGCTACGTCCCATACTTCGGGAAAAACCAGATCCGATACGACAACTTCAACTGGCACACCTACCAGACCGAGCACTTCGAGATTTACTACTACCCCGAGATCGAGCCGCACCTCGAGCGCATTGCCGGCTACGCCGAGAGCGCGTATCAGCACGTCAGCTCTGAGTTGAAGCACGACCTGTCGATGAAGTTGCCGCTGATCCTGTTCTCGACCGCCAGCGAGTTCTGGCAACAAAATGTGATTCCCGGTGCCGCCCAGGAAGGCGTCGGCGCGTTTGCCGAACCCGGCCGCTACCGCATGGTGATGCCGATCGACGAGCCGCCCGATCTGCTCTATCGGCTGATCGTCCACGAACTGACGCACCAATTCCAGTTCGACATCATCCCGACCGGGCTGATTCGCCGCAACATGCCGCTGTGGACCATGGAGGGCATGGCCGACTACATGACCGGCTACTGGCGCCCGCTCGACATGATGACGGTGCGCGACGCCGCGGTCTCGGACATCGTGCCGAAGATGAGCGAGATGCAGGACTACGGCGGCTTCAGCAACCCGCGCCTCATCTACAACCTGGGCCACGCCGCGTTCGAG
>JANMUX010000451.1:0-5368 GCA_031392125.1 Acidobacteriota bacterium
TGGCGGCCGTCGATGCCTCCCGGCCCGAGGCTCGCGCCTGATGTGCGGCATTGCGGGATTCTTCGCCACGGCGGCCAACCCGGATCTGCCGGTCGCCGTCGAGCGCATGCGGCAGGCGCTGCTGCACCGGGGACCCGACGACACAGGGACATGGATCGCACCCGGCGGGCTGGCCGGTTTCGCGCATACCAGGCTCGCGATTCTCGACGTCTCGTCGGCCGGTCACCAGCCCATGTCGATTGCAGACGGCCGCTATACCATCACCTACAACGGTGAGGTCTTCAACTTTGCCGAACTGCGACGATCACTCGGGCAACATGGAATCAGTTTCCGATCGACGAGTGACACCGAGGTCATCCTGCGATTGTTCGAGAAGTTTGGAACTGCGGGCCTGCTGCAGTTGCGCGGAATGTTCGCGCTGGCGATCTGGGACGAGCACACGCGCACCGGCATCCTGGCGCGCGATCGCATGGGGATCAAGCCGCTCTTCTATCACTTGGGGCCAGACGGCCGGCTGCTGTTTGCATCGGAAGTGCGTGCGCTGGTCGCGTCGAAGCTCGTGCCGCCTGAGGTCGACGCTCAAGGCGTGTTCGAATATTTTCGCTCGGGCTCGGTGCCCGAGCCGCAGTCGCTCATCAAGGGCGTGCGGGCCGTCGCGCCGGCCCACTATTTGGTCGTCCGAAACGGCAGCGTCGAAAGCCACCGCTATTGGGACCTGCATTTCCCGTCCTCGACCACGGAAGCGGTTGACGCGGTCAGCCTGGTCCGCGAGTCACTACTCGACTCGCTGCGTCACCACTTCGTCAGCGATGTGCCGGTTGGCTTGTTCCTGAGCGGGGGCATCGACTCCACCGCCCTGCTGGCGCTGTCGCGAACCTTTCGTGACGACCAGCTCCAGACCTTCTCGCTGACATTTCCAGGGTTTCCCGAGGACGAAGGTGGCGCGGCCCGCCGTACTGCGGCGCATTTCCACACCGACCATGCCGAGTACGCGATGACCGGGTCGGATGCGCAGGGCGTGATGAACAGTTTCCTGGCGGCGGCCGATCAGCCCAGCATCGATGGCCTGAACACGTTCACCGTTTGCCGGCTCGCCGCGCAGCACGGCACAAAAGTCGTGCTCTCGGGCCTGGGCGGCGACGAGTTGTTTGGCGGCTACCCGTCATTCCGCGACGTGCCGATGTTGTTGCAGTGGTCGGCAATGGCCCGATTGTCGGGGCCGCTCGGGCGCGCCATGGTGCATGTTGCAGCGCGAGCGTTCAGCGCCAAGGCAGCGCGATTGAATGACTGGTTGTCGAATCCTGCCGATCTGGACGAGGCGTACGCGGTATTTCGCGGCATCTACACGCGCGCCGAATCAGCCGCGCTGACTTCTCACTACACCGGCACCGCACCATTGGCGACGGCACCTGCCGCGCCGCCGTTACATGACGTCACCGTTGGCGACGCCATCAGCCGGCTCGAGCTGACTCGCTACATGCGCAACCAGCTGCTGCGTGACGCCGATGCGATGAGCATGGCGTGGGGCATCGAGCTGCGCGTGCCGTTTCTCGATCACCGGTTTGTCGAAGCGCTGTTGACCATTCCTGCAACCCAGCGTTTACACCCGAAGAAGGCCTTGCTGGTCCGTGCCGTTCCCGAGATTCCAGAGTGGATTGCGCAGGCGCCCAAGCGCGGCTTCCTGCTGCCAATGGAGCAATGGATGGGCGGCGAGTGGGGCCAGGCCTTCGCCGACCTCGACCGGCGCGCGGTAGTCCCTGCAGGCTCGTGGTATCGCAGGTGGTCGGTACTCGCGTTCGAGCACTGGCTCGGGCGCATGCACACCGTGGCGACGGAAAGCACCGCAAGTGAGGCGATTGCCAGTGGTGGAAATAACACATGACTGATGCGTTCGGTACTGGCTCGGCGGCCTTCATCGGCTTCGTTGCGACCATCGTCGGCTTGCTTATCTCGCTGGCGATCTTCCCGGAATCGCCGTCGGCGCAGGGAGCCCTTGCCGGTTCGGCCGCGATCCTCGCGGCGGGCATCTTGTTCGTTCCAGTGGTGCGGGCGATTCGGCGCGCGCCAACCGTTCTAAGCGCCGAGAATCTTGTCGCCTTTGGCTACTTGTTCTGGCTCCTTCTCGACCTCATTCAAGGTGCCTATCGGCTCGACGATGCTCCCGACTGGGCCATCCGGGACGCCTTTATCTCGATTGGCGTATCGGCCGCGGCGATGTGGCTGGGCTCGGCCGGAAAGGGCTGGGCCATTCCCAAGTGGCTGTCGGAGGTGGCGGCCAAGCCCCTGACGACCCAGACCATCGGGCGGTTGGTCCCGGTGTGCTTCGTGCTCGGGATGTTCAACTACGCCTATTCCACGGGTTTCGATCCGGCGGTCATGTTCTCTTACCTTGGTGAACAACGCTGGGCGGCCCCATGGGGGCGTTCGAATCTTGGCGGCTGGGGGGCCTTCCTCGATCAGATGCAGTATTTCGGCTACGTCCTCCCGAGCCTGACCGCGCTGCTGATCGCGCGCCGGGGGTTCCGGCCGCAGGTGTGGGTGGCGATCGTCCTGTCGGGCATCATGCTGGCGTTTCTGTCGCAGGGCGGCGGGCGGCGAATCATCGGCGTGACGGTCGGCGCGGCGATCATTGCGTGGATTCAGACGCAGCGGGAGCTGAACATCAGGAAAGCCGTGATCGCGGCGGCCGCGGCACTCGGGCTGCTGGTCGGCATGCAGTTCATGTTGAACATCCGCTCGATTGGCTACCAGGAGTTCGCATTGCGCGGGGGCGAGAGTGAATACGACTACCTGCACGTCGACGACAACTTCCTGCGCCTGGCGCAGGTGATTGAACTAGTGCCCGCCCAGTATCCGTTCGTGGAGTACCAGCAAATCTGGTTCACGATGGTGCGACCCGTGCCACGCGTGTTCTGGCCGGGCAAGCCGGTCGACGCCGGCATCGATTTCTCCGCCGCGGTGGGCGCCAGGGGTGTCAGCTTGTCCACGTCGATCATCGGCGAGTGGTATCTCAGTTACGGCTGGCTGGCGGTCGTGGTTGGCGGCTGGCTGCACGGCCGGCTGGCGAAGTCGGCGAACGTCCTTCGCGAAGATCCGCGGTTCCTGGCCAACCCGATCGTCTACGCGCTGGCGGTGATGGTGCTGGTCGCCGGCATGCGATCCATGCAGGACCTCGTGATCATGAGTTACGCGCTGGTCGCCTGGTGGGCGGCCAACCGCATTGCCCAGGCGCGTGTCGCCCCCACTCGGTGAAGCTGCTGCACGTTGTCGCCTCGTACTATCCAGCCGTGCGCTACGGCGGCACCATTGTGTCGGTGCACGGCCTGGCTGCCGCCTTGGCGGCTCGGGGCCACGATGTCCACGTTTACACCACCAGCGTGGATGGCGAAACCAACTCGGACGTGCCGCACGGCGTGCCGATCGATCGCGACGGCGTTAAGGTCTGGTACTTTCGTTCGCCCAATGCCAGGCGTGTCTATCGGTCGCCGGACCTGCGCGCGGCGCTGGCTGCCACTGTGGCGAGTTTCGACGTGGTTCACACGCACGCCATCTTCCTCTGGCCGCTGTGGGTGGCGGCGCGCGCTGCCGAACGCGCTGGTGTGCCCTACGTCGTCTCGCCGCGGGGAATGCTGGAGCGCGACCTCGTCAGCCAGAAGAGTCCGCTCCTGAAGGCCCTGTGGCTTGCGCTGGTCGAACGTCGTAACCTCGAGCGCGCCGCCGCGATTCATGTCACCAGTGCCCGCGAGGCCGACGAGGCTTCCGGGTTCGGATTCCGACTGCCGCCGATGCACCAGATCCCGAACGGTGTCGAACCGGCCGCGCCGACGGGCGGTGCCCTGTCGCCGGCGGTGTCCGCGGTGGTCGATGGCCCTCCGTTCGTGCTGTTTCTCGGGCGCGTGAACTGGAAAAAAGGTATCGATCGGTTGATGGCCGCAGTGGCGCGCGTGCCCGGTGCCACGCTGGTGGTCGCCGGCAACGACGAAGACAGTTATCGCCCTCTGCTCGAGGGCGTCGCCGCGCGGGTAGGCGTTGCCTCACGAGTCATCTTCACTGGGGCTGTGCACGGGGCCGACAAGGCGGCGCTGCTCGACCGCGCCCAGATGCTGGTGTTGCCGTCCTACTCTGAAAACTTTGGCAACGTCGTGGTTGAAGCCATGGCGGCCGGCTGCCCGGTCATCGTCTCGCCCGAAGTCGGCATCGCCGACGCCGTGCGCGAGAGCGAATCGGGTTGGGTGGTGGCAGGCGATGCGGTATCCCTCGGGAGCGCCATCGCGCAGTTGATTGCGAACCCTGCTCTGCGCCACGAGATGGGCGCGCGCGGAAAAGTGGCGGCGGCCACCCGGTTTTCCTGGGATGTGGTCGGCGGACAGATGGAAGCGATGTACCAGTCGCTTTGCCTAAACCGGGGCGGGCACTAGTGAAGAGCGTGACCGGGCTCTTGCTGACCTTCAACGAGGGTCCCAACCTTGCTCGCACCCTGGCCAAGCTGACGTGGCTCGCTGACATCGTGATTGTCGACAGCCACAGCACAGACGACACGCGCGCGATCGCCGCGCGCTTTCCCAACGTGCGCATGTTCGAGCGTGCCTTCACGACTCACGCCGAGCAGTGGAACTATGGGCTCGAGGCCACCGGGATTGACGCAGACTGGGTGCTGGCACTCGATGCTGATTTCGTTCTGACCGATGCGGTGACCCGCGAGATTCAGGCGTTGTTGCCGGCCGACGAAGTCGCCGGCTATTGGGCGTCTTTCACCTACTGCATCGAAGGCCAGCCGTTACACGGCGCCGCCTACCCGCCGGTGGTGGTGTTGTATCGCCGTTCGCACGGCCGGTATATCCAGGACGGCCACACCCAGCGGGTTCAGGTCACCGGTCAACTCCTGTCGCTGTCCCACCCGATCGACCACGACGATCGCAAGCCGCTCACACACTGGTTGTGGTCGCAGGCGCGCTACATGGAACTGGAGGCCGAGAAGCTGGCATCACCAGGCGAGTTCGGCCTGGTCGATCGTGTTCGAAAGTGGATCGTGTTCGCGCCGCCGGCGATGTTCGTCTATTGCTACCTGGTTCGCGGCGGGATCTTCAGCGGGCGAGCCGGTCTTTTTTACGCGTTGCAGCGCGCGACCTCTGAGGCAATCCTGTCGCTCTTCCTCGTCCGGCGCTGGCTCACCCGAGCTGGGAACGGCCGCTAAGCCGACCGGGCAAGCCGGCCGAACAAGGCGCGTCGCGCCGGCTGGTGGCGGAGCAGCGCGAGAATGAAGTCGCGGTGTTTGTTGAACCGTGCCGTTTGCCGCACGATGGGCAGAATGCCGTCGCTCGTGGCCAGCTCGAACAGCGCGTCGATGTCGGTGTCGCGCATCCGCTGG
>JANMUX010000463.1:0-2787 GCA_031392125.1 Acidobacteriota bacterium
TTACGCCGCATGGAGCGGCCCAGGCCCCGCTTGTACATTTCCCAACTTACCGAGGTATCGATGCACGGCGCGCGATCGCAGGTCATTTGCGTGCTGCGAGCGCCAAGGACAGACACAAAGTGGGGCAACGTGGCCGAACTCGCCGGCACTTGTTCCAACCGCATTCGGTCCCAGTCGAAACGCTTTCTTAAGCAGGCGGCAATCGTGGCGGCAACGATTTTCTCCTCGCCCTGGCGCGCAATGACGTTGAGGTACTCGCTGGTCTTGGTTTCGACACCCATGCCGAGAAACAGCAACTCGCGCGCATATGGCACGCCACAAATGCGATGCAGCTTTCTGTACAACGGCGCGAGACCGACCAGCTCGCCTTGCTGATTGCGACAGGTCACGAGATACAGGCAACTGCCCTCAGGCGCATAATGTTCCCACCACAGCTGATTCCAGCTGTGACGCAGAAAATTCATTTCCTGCTGGTAGCTCTGATCGAGCAGTGCATCCCACTCGGGACGCAGGTGGTCAAATGCAGCAGAATCCGACAATACTTCGGCTGTCAATTCGCCGGCCCGATTGCGCTGCGCTACGACCATATCGGAATCTGGAGACTGCTTTCGGTTCAAGTAGTTCACTAGCAGACGCAGGCACCGCGTTAGGCCCGTCATGCCAGGCAGCCGGTTCAGGCTGCCTACGCGGGGCCATGTCAGTGCCCTCGTTCAGGCAGTGTGGCTGCCGGATTCTAGATCGAGAAACCTACATTTCGTTAGTGTCGTATTCGCGCAAAACCAACACGGGGTCACCACCCAACGCTCGCGACAACCGTGTAAATTTCCGCCAGATACGCCAAATGCAAGTCGGCCGGACGGGACTCCCGATGGGCGTTCTCACCAACATTTTGCGCGATCCATGCGGAATTTTCGCCTGGTCAGGGGATTATCTCCGCTTCACCAGCCCGGCCTTTGCGTGCCCTCCTCGGGCGAGCACGTGGCACGCCATGTGCTGATCCCAGGGTGGGGATAATCATGGCAACACTTACTTCGATCGCTGGCGGTTCGGCTGTTCAGTTCACCAGGCGGTTCATGGGTGCGTTGGTGCTGGATCCGGTGACCTTCGAAGACGTAGAGGCAGATGTCCACGCGGGCGCACAGGCCGCCCTGGTGGTGCTGCTCGCGTGCGTCGCCGGGGGACTGGCGGTCATCGGTGCCAACACCGTGACGCTGCCCACCTTCGTCCTCGGCACCGTCAGTGCGCTCGGCGCGTGGGTGCTGTGGGCGTTCCTGATCACGACCGTCGGCACGCACCTGATGCCTGAACGGGAGACCGACAGCCGGCCGGGGGAGTTGCTCCGGACCATGGGGTTTGCGGCGGCGCCGGGGGTGTTTCTTGCATTCGGCGCCATCCCGTCGGCCGCCCCGTTCGCGTTCGCGGTGGCATCGCTGTGGATGGTCTGCACCACGGTTCTCGCCGTGCGGCAGGCGCTTGACTATCGCAGCCTGGGGCGCGCGGCCATCGTGTGCATCGCCGCCTGGCTGTTGACGTTCGGCATTGTCGCGTCGGCGGGAATGCTTTTCGCACGGCCGGTCAGTTAGCAGAGGGTGGAAAGGTCGCGACTGTAAAGGGTGGTCACCCACCCTGATCGAGTCGACCACCTGTTTCATCGAATCGGGGGTAGCATCAAGGCATGACGCTTCGACACATCGCATTTGCCGCTTCAGTGGTCACTGTTGCCGGGCTGGGACTCATCGCCGTCGCCCAGACCAAGCCGGCCACCGGAGCCAAGTCCTCCACCACGTCATCAGTGGTGGTCTACAAATCACCGACTTGAGGGTGCTGCAGCGCCTGGATGCAGCATCTCCAGGCGCAAGGCTTCCAGGTGGAAGCCAACAACGTCAACGACACCCAACTGCGTGCGGTCGGCATGCAAGCCGGCGTGACCCAAGAACTGTCGTCATGCCATACGGCGAAAATCGGTGGCTATGTCATTGAAGGACATGTTCCCGCCGAAGACATCAAGCGACTGCTGAAAGAAAAACCGGCCATTGCCGGTCTGGCCGCCCCTGGCATGCCCATGGGTTCGCCGGGCATGGAGCAGGGCGGGACGAAACAGCCGTACGACGTGATCGCATTCACGAAAGACGGCAAGCGTTACGTGTTCGCGAAGCACAAGTAAGAGACCAGGCGCCATGTGAGTCCGATCTACAAGGGCGACAACCAGGCAAAAGCGACGTTCCTGGAAAGCGTCGAGTCGAAGTTGCGCCTCTTCGACTTTCCGCCGCAGGTGATCATCGAGACGACGGCGGCCTGCAACCTGCGATGCGCACACTGCAGCCATGCGGTGATGACGCGCGCGAAGGGCCACATGGCGATGCCGCTCTACCGCCGGATCGTCGATGAGATCGCCGAACGTGCGCCCGGCACCGAGGTCTGGCCGACGTTCTACGGTGAGGCGTTCATCCTCGACTACCGCCTGTTCTACATGATCCAGTACGCCAAGAGGCGCGGGCTCACCAACCTCGTCCTCAACACCAACGGCACGCGCTTTACGGGCGAGGTCGCCGAGTGGGTGATGGAGTCCGGACTCGACCTGCTGATGTTCAGCCTCGACGGCTTCACCGCCCCCGTGTTCGAGGCCGTGCGCGTCGGCGCCAATCGCGACGCCGTCTACAACAACATCGAACGGATCCTCGAACTGAAAGCGCAACGCGGCGCCACCACCCCGCGTGTCGAAGTGCAGTTTTCGATAATGGAGCAGAACGAACACGAAGTGGACCTGTTCCGCGCCTACTGGCTGGC
>JANMUX010000475.1:0-5486 GCA_031392125.1 Acidobacteriota bacterium
GGGTGCTCGAAACGGAGATCAGGAAGTTCGAACTGCAGATGGACGCGGCCGGCGTGGCTTACACGCCCGGCCGATGGCCGGGAGAGTAGAGTGCCTAGGGTGCCTAGGCACCTTAGGCACCCTATCTCTTACTTAAACTCAATATTGATCGTGGGTCCGTCGACCTTGATGCCCTTGATGTCCTTCAAGTAGGGCTTCACCGACGACAGCGAGGCATCGGCGCCCAGCTTGCTCTGCAGGTCCTTCAGCTTCGCTTCGTCGGCGAGCAGCGAGTCCATGTCCATTTCGAGAAGCGTCACGCGCGGGCCGTTGACGTATTCGGCGTTGGTCTTGACGATGGCGCCGGCCACTTCGAGATCGATATTGAGCTTGAAGCCGGCAAACATGCTCTTGAGCATGTTCATGATTATCGGGTTGGTCAGGTCGGGAACGTCGCTCTTGCCGCCGGCCTGGCCGCCCCCCGGTTTGTCAACGAATGCGATGGTCAGCTTCGAAGTGCCGCCGGACTGGGTCAGCGTGAAGCGGACCGGATCCTGGGTGGTCGGCTCAGCGTCGACACGGCCATCGGTGCTGCCGCTCATGCTCGGGCCCTGGCTGACCTGAATCTGGTTGATGTCGTCGAAGGCGAAGATGGCTTTCGACCCTTCGAAGCCATTGGCGCCCTTGGCCGGTTCGGCCGACACCAGGCGCACGCCTTTGCCCATGCGGGTCGCAGTCCGTTCGAGGTCGGCCCGGTTCACCGTGCCGCCGCCGCCCACTTGCTTGTCGGCGCCGGGCATCATGGCCTTGAGGGCGGCCGTATTCATCAGGGTGGTTTGCTCGACGGTGCCGCTGCCGTCAGCCTTCAGCTTGATCAGCGTGGTGCTGTTGATGCAACCGGTCAACGCGACGGCAGTGACAACGGCGAGCAGGGCACGAAGTGAGCGCATGTCTGGTTCCTCCGGCAGGGGTCGACCCATCATACCTATACTGAGACATGGCACGAGCAGGGGACGGCAAGACCGCGCTGGTCACTGGAGCGTCGGCAGGCATCGGCAAGGCCTTCGCTCAATTGCTGGCCGCTGAGGGTTACGGCCTCATTCTGACTGCTCGCCGTCGCGACCGTCTCGACGAACTGGCCCGGCAGCTCAACGAGCAGCATGGCGTCGCAACGCACGTGATTGTCGCAGACCTGGCTGAGCTTGATGCGCCGGCGCGGATCGCTGACGCCGTGCGCGCGCAGGGACTTCATGTCGATTTTCTCATCAACAACGCCGGCTACGGCCAGCCCGGCAGCTATGTCAACGTGCCGTGGGCCGATCACCAGCGCTTCATCCAAATCATGATGACCGCGGTGTGCGACCTGACGTATCGCTTGCTGCCACCGATGGTCGAGCGCGGCTGGGGGCGTGTCATCAACGTCGCGTCGGTCGCCGGCCTGGTGCCGGCGCCCGCCGGCCACACGCTCTACGGCGCCTCAAAGGCGTTTGTCGTCCGCTTCTCCGAAGCGCTCGCGGCCGAAAATGTCGCCAAGGGCGTGAACGTGACCGCCGTCTGTCCGGGCTTCACCTACAGCGAGTTTCATGATGTGACCGGCACGCGCCAGCAGATGAACAGCGTGCCGAAAATGATGTGGCTCGACGCCGCCGAGGTCGCGCGCGAGGGATACGACGCAGTGATGCGCGGTGATTCGGTAATCGTGAACGGCCGAATCTACCGGTTGCTGCTCTGGCTGATGGGCGTGGTCCCGAAGGCCATCGTCAGGGGCATCTCGCAGCGGGCCGGACGTCGATACCGGCACGTTTGAAGCCCTGGGCCGGGACTAAAGTCCCGGCCTTCTGGCACGCCTGAACTTCACGCGCCGATCCTCGTCTAAGGGGACGTGGACACCCTGCTCAAAGACCTTCGCTACGCCCTGCGTTGGATGGCTCGCAGCCCCGGGTTTTCCGCCGTCGCGATTCTCTCGCTCGGCCTGGGCGTGGGCGTCAATACCGCGATGTTCTCGGTCGTGGACTCGCTGTTGTTTCGTCCCTTACCGGTCACCGAACCCAGTTCGCTGGTCGATGTCTTCACGACCGGCGGCGACGGCGACGAGTATGCGACCTCGTCCTACGCCGACTTCCTGGACATCACGGCCCAGAACACCGTGTTCGCCGACATGATGGGCTACAGCCCGATGATGGCGCCGCTCAGCCTCGGTGATCGCTCGCGCATTGCGCTCGGCCAGGTCGTGACCTCGAACCACTTCGCGATGCTCGGCGTGCAGCCATTCTTGGGACGGTTGCTGGTACCGGCGGATGATCACGCGTCCGCAGAACGGGTCGTCGTGATCTCTCACCGCATGTGGCAGCGCGAGTTCGGTGGCGACCCGGCCATTGCCGGCAAGTCGCTGCTACTGCGCGGCCTGTCGTACACGATCGCCGGCGTCGCACCGGCCTCATTCACCGGGGTCGTGCCGCTGCTCACGCCCGAACTGTGGCTGCCGATCCGCCATGTTGAAGAAGTCGAGCCGGCCGGCATTACCGACTCCGTGCCGTCGCCGATTGGCAAGACACGCCTCGAGCGGCGCGGCATGCGGTGGATGTTCATTAAGGGCCGCCTGAAGCCAGGCACCTCGGCGGCACAGGCGCATGCCAACGTCGCCCTGATCGGCACGCAGCTCGAAGCGGCCAACCCCGTGACCAACAAGGGTCGCAGGATCGCCGCGGTGCCGACCGAGGATGTCCGATTGCTGGTGCCGCAGGCGGGTGGCGTGCTGTCGGCTGGCGCGGCCGGCCTTATGGGCATTGTCGGCCTGGTGCTGCTGATCGCGTGTGCCAACGTGGCCGGCATGCTGCTGGCTCGGGCGTCGGCGCGGCGCCGCGAAATCAGCGTGCGGCTTGCGATTGGCGCAAGTCGCGGCCGGCTGATCCAGCAGCTGCTGGTCGAAGGCCTGCTGCTCGGCGGGTTTGGCGCGCTCGCCGCGTCGGGCCTGGCGTGGGCACTCGTGCAGGGCATGCAGACCGTGCAGCTGCCGCTGCCCGTGGACGTCGCGTTCGACCTGCGCATCGACGCGCGCGTGCTGTCGTTCTCGTTGGTGATCGCGATCGGCACGGGCCTGCTGGCCGGTTTGCTGCCGGCGCTAAAGGCCTCGTCGCCCAGCCTGGTGAATGACCTCCGCGGCGACGCGCCGACAGCGCAGGCCGGCGGCCGCCGCTGGGCCTTGCGCGATGCGCTGGTGGTGTCGCAGGTCGCGCTGACCGCCGTCCTGCTGGTGGTTGCCGGGCTGTTGTTGCGCAGCCTGGGGGCGTCGCAGCGCGCCGATGTCGGCTTCGAGACCAGGGGCCTGGCCGCGATTGCTTTCGACACCGACATGGTGCGCTACGAGCCCGCCCGGGGAATCGAGTTCTGGCGACAGGCCGTGGCCCGCGTTCAAGCGTTGCCGGGTGTGACCTCGGCGGGCATCGTCTCGCCGACCTTGCCGTTCACCTTCAACTTCAACCAGACCGAGATGCAGATCGATACCCGGACCTATGCCGAAGGGCAGCGTGGCGAGATCATCGAGAACGTCTCGGTGTCGCCCGGCTACCTGGCGACGCTGGGCGTGCCGATACGGGACGGCCGCGGCATTGATGCCAGCGACATTGCCGGTGCTCCCGACGTCGCGGTGGTCAACCAAACCATGGCCCGCACCTACTGGCCCAACCAGTCGGCGGTCGGCCATACGTTCCTGGTGCCGGCAACCAAGCGGACGCATCGCATTGTCGGCGTCGTTTCCGATCACAAGCGTCATGGCGTACTCGAGAGACCGTCGCCGTTTGTCTACTACGCCTCGGCGCAGCGGCCCACGCGCTACAACTTCCTGCTCGCGCGCACCAACGGCGAGGCGGCGACGCTGGTCAACGACATGCGGCGTGAGCTGCTGGCGATGGAGCCGAGCCTGGTGTTCATGGCCAGCAACACCATGGAGCAGAACCTTGGGCTCAGCCTGATGCCCGCGCGCGTCGGCGCCATGCTGGCCACCGCGTTCGGCAGCCTCGGCACGCTGCTGGCCGCGATCGGGCTCTACGGCGTGATCGCGTTTTCGGTGGCGCGCCGCACGCGGGAAATCGGCGTGCGCATGGCGCTCGGGGCCCGTCCAGAGCGCGTGATGGGCATGGTCATGCAACAAGGCTTCTCGATCGTCGGCATCGGCTTGATGGTGGGCGGACTGCTGGCCGCGGCCGCTGCCTTCGCTCTGCAGGGTGTGCTGTACGGGGTGACGCCGCTCGACCCGCTGGCGTGGGGACTCGCGTTTGGCGCCATGATCGTAGCCGCCGGCCTCGCGAATTTTGTCCCGGCCCGCCGCGCGATGCGCATCGATCCGATGACCGCTCTGCGCACCGATTAGCTGCGCGACCGGCCGTTCGTCTCCGGATATACTTTCCGTTCCGGAGGAGTCCTGAAATGTTGCGATCGTGGCGCTCGATGTTCGTTGGCGCGGTGCTGGTTGTGGCCGCCGCCTCCCTGTCAGCTCAGCAGATGCCCCCGACCCCGGCCCGTGGTGCCGGCGACGGCGAGGGGCCATTCGATCGCCTGGTGATCCGCGGGGTCACCGTGATCGACGGCACGGGAGCCCCGCCGCGCGGTCCCATGGATGTCGTGGTGCAGAACAACCGCATCACCGAGGTGCAGAGCATCGGGTTCCCCGGTGTCGCGATCAACGAACGCAATCGCCCGGGCAAGGGCACCAGGGAAATCGACGGCACCGGCCTGTTCCTGATGCCCGGCTTCGTCGATGCCCACGTGCACTGCGGCGGCGGCCAGGCGCGTGACGCCGAGTACGTCTACAAGTCGTGGATGATGCACGGGGTCACCACCGTTCGCGGCGTGCCCTGCGGCTCAATGGACTGGGACCTCAGTCAGCGCGAGCTGTCGGCCAAGAACCAGATCGTCGCGCCGCGCATTTTCGCGTATCACCGGCCGTTTAGCGGCGAGGGTTGGGACCGCAATCGCGCACAGACGCCCGAGAGCGCGCGCGAGTGGGTGCGCTTTGCCGCCAAGAAGGGTGTCGACGGATTGAAGCTCGGCGCGCACGACCCCGACATCATGGCCGCCCTGCTGGACGAGGCCAAGAAGCTCAATCTCGGCTCGACCGCGCACCTCGACCAGATGGGGGTCAGCCGGATGAACGCCCGCGATGCATCCCGCCTGGGCCTGGGCACGCTCACCCACTACTACGGCCTGTTCGAATCGCTGCTCAAGGACTACACGGTGCAGCCGTTCCCGACCACCCAGAACTACAACGACGAGCAGCACCGGTTCGGCCAGGTCGCGCGTCTCCACGACAAGGTTCACCCGCGTGGCAGCGAGCCATGGAACGCCCTGATCAAGGAATGGGTCGACGCCAAGTTCACCATCGACCCGACCATGACCATTTACTCGGCGGGCCGCGACGTCATGCGCATGCGCAACGCCGAGTGGCACGACAAGTACACGTTGCCGTCGCTCTGGGATTTCTACCAGCCCAATCGCAACGCGCACGGCGC
>JANMUX010000006.1:0-14224 GCA_031392125.1 Acidobacteriota bacterium
CGGCGGCCGGACGCCGCTCGACCCGGGCTTTGTGATCTCGTCGATCGTGATGGCGCTGGTCGCGCTGACGGTTGGCACATGGTATTTCCGGAAGACCGAACGCGGCTTTGCCGATGCCATCTAAGCGACCCGCATGAGCGACCCGCTGGTTTCCGTTGCCGGCGTGGGCAAGCGTTACCGCCTGCGCCACCGTCACGACACCGAGCCGTACGTCACTTTTCGCGATGCGATCGCCGGCGCGATCACGGCGCCGTTCCGCCGCCTGGCCGGCGCCCGGACGCCGGTCACGACCACCGACGATTTCTGGGCCCTTCGCGACGTGTCGTTTGACATCAGCGAAGGTGAGGTCGTCGGCATCATCGGCCGCAACGGCGCCGGCAAGAGCACCTTGCTCAAGATCCTGAGCCGCATCACCGACCCGACGACCGGCCGGGTGGTCCTCGGCGGCAGGGTCGCCAGCCTCCTCGAAGTCGGCACCGGGTTCCATCCCGAGCTGTCCGGCCGCGAGAACATCTTTCTGAACGCGGCGATCCTCGGCATGACCCGCGCCGAGACGGCACGAAAGTTCGACGAGATTGTGGCCTTCGCGGAAGTGGAGCAGTTCCTCGACACACCCGTCAAACGTTACTCGTCGGGCATATACGTGCGCCTGGCATTCGCGGTGGCGGCGCACCTCGAGCCAGAGATTCTGATCGTTGACGAAGTGCTGGCGGTCGGCGATGCCGACTTTCAGAAACGGTGCCTCGGCAAGATGCACGAAGTCAGCCGCGGCGGACGCACCGTGTTGTTTGTCAGCCACAACATGGCGGCCATCCAGGCGCTGTGCCAGCGCGCAATCTGGCTCGACCAGGGCGCGGTCGCAACCGATGGCCCGGTCGGGGAGAGCATCATGCGCTACCTCGCCACGTCCGCTAATCGCGCTCAGGCAAAAGCCCAGCCCGTGGGCGTCGGTCCCGCCCTCGAGGTACGCCGCTTCGAGCTGTCACCCAATCCGGTGACGAGCGGCGGCCGGGTGGATTTCACTATCGAACTGCACGCGCGTGAAGCCACCAAGGTTGGCCACCTGGCGCTGCTGTTTTACTCGACCATCGAGGTGCGGATCGCGATTCTGGATCTGCGCCCCATGGGCTTTCCGCTTGCGCTGTCTGCGAATGAGTCGAAGCAGCTGCGCGGCTCGATTGCCACGCTTCCACTCGTCGAAGGCGACTACAGTGTCGGATTCGGCATTCGCACCTCCGATTTCGCCGGCGATCGGCTTGGGTTGTGCGACCTGCGAGTGGCCGCCCGCCCTCCACTTGATGGCATCGTTCCCTATGCCGCCGAGTATCGCGGTGTGGTTGAACTGGACCTGGCCCTGCCAATGGAGACGCCGACGCCTTGAGCAGCGCCCGCCTCGCCGTCTGCATCCCGGCATATAACCAGCCGCAGTTTCTCGTCGAGGCCCTCACCAGCCTCTGCGACCAGGGACTCGATCGCGACGCCTACGTAGTGGCGGTGTCCGACGATGGCTCGCCGACGCCGCTGCAGCCGGTGGTCGATTCGTTTCGTTCGCGGCTGAACATCGTCTACCGTCGTCACGAACAGAATGCCGGCCACCTGGCCAACTTCGATGCGTCGTGGCAGATGGTTGATGCGCCGTTCATCTCGTTTCTGCCGCACGACGACCTGGTCGCGCCCGGACAGTTGGGGCGGGCGCTGGCGGTGATCTCCGCAGACCCGCAGGTTGCACTCGTGTCGTCGTTGATCCTGTGCCAGAGCCATCCGGGAGCGATGGACACCCAGCCGCACGGCATGCTGTTACGTGGCAGGGAGAAGGCATCGTTCACCGCCCCGTATGTGTGGGACCAAGCCGAGTGGATGGCGTTGGCGTCGGTCATCACGCCCAACTCGATCGTCGGCTCGGTATTTCGCACCGAGTCGTTTCGCCGGTGCCACGATTGGAAAGCCTTCCCGATCTGGCATGACCGGCTGATGCTTGGCGAGATGGGCATTCATGGCACGGTGGTTACCCTGCCGTGGATTGGCGGGCACTACCGCACCGGAACCTGGCAACTGAGCGGCCAGCTCTGGCAGGCCGACATGGGTGAGTTCCGGAAGGCGACGGCCGTGGTAGCTGGCTGGTGTGAACAACACGGCATCCCGCTGCGCGACTTCTGGGTCGATCACATCAGCGCTTCACCCGATCAGGAACGCGTGCGTTACCTGCAGATGCTGCGGGCGTCGTTCGAAAGAACCGTATTTCTCGACATCAAGCACCAATGTGAGGAGCGGCTGGGGATGCGCCTGCATCTGAGCCGCCTTGACCGCCTTGGTGTCCCCGCTCCCGTTGCGTCGTTGCTGCGAACCGTCGATAAGCTCATCACCCGGCGCCCTGAGTAATCAGGACCTGCGCCACACGATGGCAGACCATACCTATGCCCAAACAAAAGATTCTCGTCACCGGCGGCCTTGGCGCCGTCGGCACCTACCTTGTGAAAGAACTGCGCAGCCGCGGCCACCAGGTGTTCGTGGCCGACCACAAGCACAGTCGCGAAGCTTCGTACGCGCGCTGTGACGTCGGTGAGTTCCGGCAAGTCGAGCGCTTGTGGCGCGGCGGCGGCTGGGAGCAGGGCAGCCTCTCCAAGCCCCACAAGTTCGACCTGGTCTATCACCTCGCGGCGGAGTTCGGCCGCTGGAATGGCGAGGATTACTACGAAAACGTCTGGCGCACCAACGCGGTCGGCACCAAGAACATCCTGCGGATGCAAGAGCGAGAGGGCTTCAAGGCCGTCTACTTTTCCTCGTCCGAGGTCTACGGCGACTACGAGGGTGTGATGTCCGAGGATGTGCTGGATCGCGTCGAGATCAAGCAGATGAACGACTACGCGATGTCGAAGTGGGTCAACGAAATGCAGATCCTGAATTCGGCCACCCAGTACAAGACGAAGTCGGTGCGAGTGCGGTTGTTCAACACCTACGGCCCCGGCGAGTACTACAGCCCGTATCGTTCGGTCATCTGCCTGTTCTGCTACCGCATCCTGCATGACATTCCGATCACCGTTTACAGCGGATACAAGCGGACCAGCACGTTCATCACCGATATGACGCGCACGCTGTCGAACATCAACGACCGCTTCAAGGCCGGGGAGGTCTACAACATCGGCGGCGAAGACTTCCACACCATCGAGGAAGTGGCCGAAATCGTGTTGCGGTTGACCGGCAAACAGAAGCAGCGCAAGAAACTGGTCAAGATCACCGGCGACGAGATGCTGACCACCCGCACCAAGCAGGTCGATTGCGCGAAGGCGCGCCGCGAGCTCAAGCACAAGACCACGGTCACATTGGAAGACGGCATTGGGCAGACCATCGCCTGGATGCGGGATGTCTACCGCCTGAAGTAAGTGCTGCCGCGACTGCTGTACCTCGGAGACGTGCCGGTCGAGTCGAGCTATCACGGCTCAGCCTTGTTGTATCGATTGCTGGAGCAGTATCCCGCCGACCGGCTGCACATCGTTGAAGGCAACCTGTTCGCTGCGCGCACCTCGAGACGGCTCGCGGGGGTCCGCCATGCGACGCTCGCGGTGGGCCGGCCGCGGCTGCTGCACACCCGCTTTCACCACTGGTACTCGCGCTGGCTTCTGGCCGGCGCCGGGCGTCGTGCCCGGCAGGTGACCGCATTGCTGGGGACGTTCAAGCCCGAAGCTGTGCTGACTGTTGGCCACGGCTACTCGTGGGTCACTGCCGCGCGCTATGCCTCTCAAGCGGGGCTGCCTCTTTATTTGATCGCCCACGACGACTGGCCGCGACTGGTCGGCGCCGAGGAGCAGGCCGGCGTCGACCGCGCCTTCGGCGAGGTCTATCGACAGGCCGCGGCCCGCTTCTGCGTGTCGCCTGGCATGGCGGCGGCATTTGCAACCCGCTACGGCGTGAGTGGGCAGGTGCTGTTGCCGTCTCGAGCCAGCGGAGCCGAGGTCTTCGACGGCCCGGCGCCTCAAGTAGGCAGCGCCCGGGGGCATCGCGTGTTCGTGTTTGCGGGAACCTTGAATTCTCCCGGGTACGTTCGACTGCTGCGGCAATTGGCGATCAGCCTCACCCGCCACGACGCAAGCCTGTTGATCTTCGGCCCGTTGACAGCCGACCAGGCCGCGGCGCAAGGCTTGTCTCTGCCCAATGTTCGCCACGGCGGACTTCTCGCCCCCGCGACGTTGCTGCAACGCCTGCGCGCCGAGGCGGACGTACTGTTCGTGCCAATGTCGTTTGCCGCTGACGATCGCGCCAACATGCGAATGGGCTTCCCCAGCAAGCTCACCGACTACACGGCCGTCGGTATACCCATGTTGATTTGCGGCCCTGCCGATTGCTCGGCCGTGCAATGGGCCGACCAACACCCCGGGACGGCCGAAGTGGTGACCTCAGACGACCAGGCGGCAATCGATCGCAGCGTCGACGGATTGCTGCTCGACGCCTCTCGGCGCGTGTCGCTTGCTCGCCAGGCGCAGTCGGCCGGGAGCCGCGACTTTTCCGCCACCGCTGCCGCGGCCGTGTTGCACACCGCCCTGGAACGACACGGTGGCTAAGCCCGCGCCGCGCGTGTCGGCTCGCGACCGGGCGATCATGGCCGCCCTCGACATGGTCCCCCGCCCGCTGGCGCGTCACATCATGTTCCTGCTACAGAGTCGGCCGGACACCGCTGACGGCTGGGGCTATCACGTGCGGCCGATCCACTATTACGAGCCGCTGCCGGATTTCCGGAAGATCTCAGCTGATGATGCGAGCCGCCGGCGAGTACCCGCCGCGATTGAGTTCGATCTCGACGGCCAGCGCGCGCTGCTGGAGCGGCTGGGACTGGCGTACGGGGCCGAGGTCGCGGCCCTGGCGGGCAGTTTCGATTTTGCCAACGAGTACTTTGCCGGGTTGGATGCGGCGATGTACTACGCCTTGATTCGCGACCTGCGGCCAAAGCGCGTCATCGAGATCGGCGCGGGTTACTCCACGAGAATCGCCGACCGCGCCTTGCAGCGCAATCGTGCCGAAGGCCGTCACGCCGAGCTGGTCTGCATCGAGCCCTTTCCCCAGCCACGCCTGACCGACGCCATGCCGCAGGTCACGTTGATCAAGGAACCGGTCGAGCGCGTGCCGCTCGAGGTCTTCGATCAGCTGCAGGCCAACGACATTCTCTTCATCGACTCCAGCCACGCCGTGAAGTTCGGCGGCGATGTGTGCCGCGAGTTCCTGGAGATTCTCCCGAGGCTACAGCCGGGCGTCTGGATTCACGTTCACGACATCTTCTTTCCGCACGACTATCCGGCCTCGTGGCTGGTGGAGCGGCGGCTGGCGTGGACCGAACAATACCTGCTCGAAGCATTCCTGTCGTTCAGTCACTCATTTGCCGTGCGCGGTGCGCTGCATTGGTTGTGGACGGAAGAGCAGGACGCCGTTCGCGCCTTGTGGCCCGGACGCCGCGAGACCGATGGCGAAGGTCCGGCCAGTTTCTGGATGGTGCGCCGTGGATGATTCGCGCCCCCTCGACGGCTCAGACATCACGACGGTGATTGCAACGATCGGCCGTGCCGGCGATCTCGAAGTGTGTCTCGACAGTCTTGCGGCGCAGACCGTCAGGCCCGCGGACGTGATGGTCGTGCACAGCGGCGCCGACCAGGAAACCAGGGCCCTTTGCGAGCGCGACTGGCCAGCCAAGGGGCTGCGCGTCCGGTATTTCGCGTGCCCGCACAAAGGCGCTGCGCTGCAGCGCGACTTCGGCATCCGCCATTCCGACACGATGCTCATCCTCATGTGCGATGACGATGTGGAACTGGAGCCGCGGTGGATCGAGTCGCTGTTGCAAGTGGTGGCCCACGATTCGAAGGTGGGAGCCGCGATGGGACGCATCCTCAATCAGCCGCTGCTCGCGCCGACCGCCCTCTGGCGACTCTATCGCCGCATCGTCGCGAGCCCTGAGCGCGCTGCTCAGCCCGGCGCGATTGTCGGGGCGCTGGTGCCCAACGGTTTTCGTGAAGGCCCGGGGGACCCGGTGGCGTGCGAGTGGTTGGGCGGTGGTGTCACGTTGTTGCGGCGGGCGGCTTACCTTGACGTCAACGGCTTTGCGGCGCACTTTCGCGGCAGCTCGCCCGGCGAAGACCTCGATTTGGGTTATCGGCTCAGCCGGCGCTGGCAGGTCTGGTACGTGCCAGCCGCGACGTGCCTGCATCACGCATCGGCGTCGGGGCGCGAGCGCATCGGCCGCCACCAATACCTGTCAGTGCGATCGCGGTTCGCCTTCTGCCGGGTCAGTGCCGGGATGAATAGCGCGTGTTCGATGGCCCATGTCGGTCTGTGGGCGGCGTTTCAGACACTGAGCGAGTTGAGCCAGTTGCGACGCGGACGGCTGCGGCCCGACTTCGTGGACGCCTGCCTGGGGCGGATTCGCGGCATGTGGTCCTGCGTGGGATGGGTCCCGTCCGACGAGCGGTTCCCCGAGTGGCACGACACCCATGCCAGCGTCTGACCGGCGTCTGCTGATCCTGGGGGACTACCCGATCGGCTTCGCCAACGGCATCGGCGAGACCTTGTCGAACCTGTTGGACGGCTGGGGCGAGGGCGAGCTGTTCCACGCCCACCCGGCGCACTTCAGCCCGTCGCCTCGGTGGGCAAGCGTGACCGCATGCCGGTTCGACGTGCCACGGCCACCGGCGGGATGGCCGGCGTGGGGCGCAGCACTTTACAAACCGGTGCTGAAGGCTCGCCAGGCCGCCGCACAACGGCAACTGGTGCGCGACGCGGCCGCGATGATTGAGCGCCACAGGATTCAGGCGGTGCTGACTTACCCGGTGACACCGTGGATCCTGTTCGCCGCGCTGCAATTGCGGCGTCAGTTTCCCGAGGTGCGTTTCGGCTTCTACGTGATGGACGACTGGGAAGGCCATCACACGTGTTTCGGCCTGCCGTTCACACCGAAGCGGAGAGCGGCGCTGGCCGGCATGATTGCGACGGCCGACGTCCGGTTCGCCTGTTCGCACGTCATGCAGCGCGACTACCAACAGCGCTTTGCCAACGAATGGGGCGTGCTGCATAAGGGGGTTGCCATGGTCACGCCGCCTGCCGCGCCGCCATGGCAGCCGTTCGCCGACATTCTTTACACTGGTGGCATGAATGTTTTTCGGTTCGACGCCGTGCTGGCGTTTGCCGAAGGACTCCATCGCTTCCGCCAGCAATCCGGCCGCCCGGTGACGTTAACCCTTCTTGGTCCTGAGCCAGATCGCGCGCACGCCGAAAGGCTTGCACCGTATCCGTTCGTGCGCACCGAGCCATGGGTGGGAAACGACGCTTGTCAGCAACGCATGGCGCGCGCGGATGTGCTCTATCTGCCGTTGTCGTTCGAGGATTCGGTCGCGCGAATTGCCGAACTCGCAATGCCAACGAAGTTCTCGGAGTACCTGGCGTCGGGCCGGCCGACAATTTTCCATGCCCCCAGCGGCTCTGAGGTGCAGGCGCTGGCGCACCGTGCCGGCTTGCCACTGACCATCAACAGCGTCGACCCGCAGGAGATCTGCGGGTTGCTTCAGCGCCTGGACCGCGACGGCGTTGACCTGGCCGACTACCAGACCCGCGCGCAACGGCTGTTGCGCGAGGAATTCGATCAGGACGCCTTGCGCCAGCGGCTCCGGTTGGCGCTCTTCCCAATTAACGAGTCAGAGAGGTCCTGAGTCATGCGTTCCTTCTTGTCCGCCGTGGTTCGCCAGACGCCGCTTCGCTGGCACCTGCCGAACAAAGTCAGTCGCATCGAGGTTATCCAGTACGCCATTGATGGGATCCGCGCTTCCCGGTACCTGGAAATCGGTGTCGCTGACGGCACGTGCTTCTGTGCGGTGCGGGTCGCGGAGCGGATTGGCGTTGACCCGATCGCGCCGGAGCCGGCCGTGGTCGAGCAGCTCAAGGCTGCGGGGTCGTCATACGTCGCGGCCACCAGCGACGACTTCTTTTCACAGCGTGCGTCGCAGCTGCTCGTGGGTGGGCTCGACGTGGTGTTCATCGATGGTCTGCACACCTACCAGCAGTCCTATCGAGACTGCCTCAACGCCCTTCGTTACCTCAATCCTGGCGGCGTGATCTTCATGCACGATTGCCTGCCGGCTTCCGAGCTAGAAGCGCGGGTCGCGGCGACCTACGAAGAGGCCGGCCGACTCAACGGCCCAAGCTGGAACGGGCTGTGGACCGGCGACGGCTGGAAGGCGATCGTTGCGCTCCGCTCGTTGCATGACGACGTGGAAGCATGTGTGCTGGACTGCGACCACGGCGTTGGCATGGTCTGGCGAAGACCGGCGCGGCGCGCGCTCTCGTATTCTGCCGCCCAGATCGACGCGTTGTCCTATCAGGACCTCACGAGCGATCCGGTCCGGCTGCTTGGCCTCCGGCTGCCGCATCAGTTGCTGGAGACGGTTGCCGAACTCCGGGCTGAACGAGAGCGTTGATGCGTATCCTGATTCTGGGCGCCGCGGGCATGCTGGGCCACAAAGTGCTCCAGCATTTTGGGGAACGCGGCTACGACGTCACCGGAGCGGTTCGCGACGTTCGCGAGCACTCGCCGCTGGCTGGTGTGCCGCTGTTCGCCGGCTCCAATATCATGTGGGGCATCGACGCCATGGACTGGCCTCGGCTGCGAGCGAGCATCGAAGCCCACCGGCCCGACGTCGTCATCAACGCCCTGGGGATCATCAAGCAGCGTCACCTGGCCTCCATGGCGGCACCGTCGATCCAGATCAACTCGTTGTTGCCGCACTTGCTCACTGAGACCCTGGCGGCCTGGCACGGCCGGCTCGTGCACATCAGCAGCGATTGTGTCTTCAACGGCTCCCGCGGCGGCTACGCTGAAACCGACCCCAGCGACGCGGAAGACCTTTACGGTCGCAGCAAGTGCCTTGGCGAGGTGCTCGACGCCACCAACGCGGTGACCCTGCGCTCGTCGATCATCGGTCGCGAGCTGCGCCATCACCAGTCGCTGCTCGATTGGTTCCTGGCCCAGAATGGCGGCCAGGCTCTCGGCTATCGCCGCGTGATCTATTCCGGGTTGACCACCATCGAGCTGGCGCGTGTGATCGACATGGTCGTTCATCAGCATTCCGGCCTTCACGGGCTTTACCAGGTCACAAGCGAGGCCATCACCAAGCACGACCTGCTGGCGCTGCTGGCCGACGCGTATCGCCTCGATGTGACCATCACGCCTTCGGATTCACCGGTGAGCGACCGTTCTTTGCGAGGCGATCGGTTCAAGGCCGCGACGGGCTACGTGGCGCCGCCGTGGCCCGACCTGGCGGCCGCGCTCGCTGCCGACTTAACCCCATACGGCGAATGGATCGCCACCTTGACGACCCCCAGAACATGACAGCACAAGCCGCACAACCATTCGACAACCAGCGCATCCTGATTACCGGCGGCACCGGCTCGCTCGGCCAGGTCCTGACCCGCCGCGTGCTCGGCGGCGAGATGGGCCGCCCGGCGCGGGTCGTCATCTTCTCGCGTGACGAGGCCAAGCAGCATTTCATGCGGCTCCAGCACCAGAACACGCGCACCGCGACCGATGAAGTGATTTATCGCAACTCGCAAGAGGTGCTGCGATTTCACATCGGCGACGTGCGCGAGCGGTGGAGCCTGGCCTCGGTCCTGTGCGACGCCGACATCGTGATCAACGCGGCGGCGCTCAAACAGGTGCCGACCTGCGAGTATTTTCCTGCCGAGGCGGTCCGCACCAACGTGCTCGGACCCGAGAACATCGTCTCGATCATCGAGAGCCAGCGGCTGCCGATCAAGGTAGTCGTCGGCGTGTCAACCGACAAGGCCTGCAAGCCCGTCAATGTTATGGGCATGACCAAGGCGATCCAGGAACGGGTCCTGATCCAGGGCAACATGCGGTGCCGTGACACCCGGATTGTGTGCGTGCGGTACGGCAACGTGCTGGCCTCGCGAGGGTCGGTAATTCCCTTGTTTCACGATCAGATCAAGCGGGGCGGGCCGGTGACGATTACGACCCCGCTGATGACGCGGTTCCTGCTCAGCCTGAACGATGCCGTCGACACGGTGTTTGCGGCGATTCGCGACGGCCAGCCGGGCGACACCTATATCCCGCGCGCGCCGGCGGCAAGAATGACCGACCTGGCGCGGGTGCTAATCGGTGAGCGGGCGATCGAAACCGTGGTGACCGGCATCAGGCCGGGCGAAAAAGTGCACGAGATTCTGATCAGCGAAGAAGAGGCGCAACGGGTCGAGGAGCGCGGTAAGTTTTACGCGATTCGCGCCCTGTTGCCGGAAGTCGCAGCGGCGGTGCCAGGCCACTCCGGGCTCGATCGTGAGTTCAGCTCGAGCGACCACGTGGTTGACGAGCCGGAGCTGCGTGACTTACTGGTCCGCAACCGGTTGATGATCGGCGATGCCGACGACGAAGGCGAGATGCTGCGATGAAGATTCTGACGCTGCTCGGTACGCGTCCAGAGATCATCCGCCTCAGTGAGGTCATTCGCATTCTCGATGCCCGGGCCTCGCACGTCCTCGTGCATACCGGCCAGAATTACGATCCCCGGCTGAGCGACGTGTTCTTCGACGAGCTCGGCGTGCGGGCTCCGGACGAGTTGCTCGGCATCCGCGCCGACGGCCTCGGCGCGCAACTGGGCGCCATTCTCGAGAAGAGCGAGGCCGTGATGAGGCGCCACCGGCCCGACCGCTTGTTGATTCTTGGCGATACCAATAGCGGCATGGCCGCCATCATCGCCAGGCGCCTCGGCATTCCCGTGTACCACATGGAGGCGGGCAACCGGTGCTATGACGACCGCGTGCCCGAAGAAGTGAACCGCCGTGTCATCGACCATTGCAGTTCCGTGCTCATGCCGTATACCGAGCGCAGCCGGCAGAACCTGCTGCGGGAAGGAATTGCCGGGGAGCGGATCTTCGTCACCGGTAATCCGATCAAGGAGGTCATGGACAAGCACGCCGGCCAGGTCGCGCGCAGCCAGGTGCTGGCCGGGCTCGGCCTCGCTCCTCGCGGCTACTTCCTGGTCACCCTGCACCGCGCCGAGAACGTGGACAACGAACAACGCCTGCGCGAACTGCTCGACGCGCTGCAACGCCTCCATGTGCGGCACCAGTTGCCCGTGCTGTGTTCCCTGCACCCGCGCACGAAGCAGAAAATCGCCGGCTTTGGCATTGAGACCGGTGCTGGCGTGCGTTTCTCGGCGCCGTTCGGCTTCGCCGACTTTCTAGCCCTCGAGACCGCGGCGTTTTGTGTGCTGTCCGATAGCGGGACCGTGCAAGAAGAGACCTGCATCCTGGGTGTGCCCAACGTCACGATTCGCGACGTGACCGAACGGCCGGAGACCGTGGAGTGCGGCTCGAACCTGCTGGCGGGCAGCTCTGCCGACGCGATCGAGCGGGCGGTCGCGATCGTCACCGCGCAGCCAGTTCGCTGGACCGCGCCACGTGAGTACCTGCAAGCCAACGTCGCCGAAACCGTTTGTCGCATCGTGCTGGGCGAGCGGGTGCCAGACTTGGCCGAGCTCGAGTGGCGGCAGGGGCTGCGCCATTAACATTCGCCACTTGGTGGCGACCCTTCGGCGGCATCCGCGGCCGTTGCGGCTTCTGGCGGCGCGGCTGCTCGTGCGCCTGGGCCTGTCGTCACTGTCGACGATTCAGCTAGACGGGTATCGGCTCCGGTTTTATCCGACCAACGTCTCGGCCACCCTCTGGATCGATCCCCGCGGCCGCGTGCACGGGCTGGAACTGTTCCGCGACTACTGCCGGCCTGGCGACCTTGCAGTCGACGTCGGCGCCAACATCGGCGAGGTCAGCATCATCCTGAGCCAACAGGTCGGCGCCACCGGCAGGGTGATCGCTTTCGAGCCGCACCCGCGGATCGTTCGCTACCTGAAGGGCAACCTTGCCCTGAACGGGTGCCTCAACGTCACGGCGAAGAACCTGGCCATCGCCGCGGCACCGGGCACGGTTCGGATGACCGACAGCAAGCGCGATGACATGAATCGCGTTCATGATGGGCCGGGCATTGCGGTTCCGGCCTCGACCCTGGACGCCGAGATCGCCGGCACCGAAACTATCGCACTGTTGAAGATCGACGTTGAAGGCAGTGAGCTGCGCGTGCTTGAAGGCGGCCCCCGCACAGTCGCGCGCGCGCAGTGCATCAACTGTGAGATGGGTGAGGAACACCACCGGCGCTACGGCTACGGCATGGCGGACCTGATCGGCTTTCTGCTACGGCAAGGATTCCAGACCTTTGTCGTCGCACCAGAACGGGCGCTGCGGCGCGTCGATGCAAGTTTTGGCGATGACGGCGGACACGAACTGGTGGCGTTGCGGAACCCGGCTGACTTCCAGGCGCGCACCGGATGGCGGTTGATGTGACGCCCCGTGCGCCGCTGCCAATCACCGCCGTGGTCACCGCCTACGAGCGGGCATCCCAGGCGGTTGACACGCTTCGCCGCATTTCCAACTGCGTGCCGCCCCCGGCCGAGATTCTGGTCCACGTGGACGGCGCCGAGCGCCAGTGCGCTGACGCCATCCGGGCGGCGTGCCCCGACGTTCGCGTGTTGACGAGCGACGGCCAGGTCGGCCCCGGTGGCGCACGCAATCGGCTGATCGCGGAGGCGGCGCATCCGATCGTGGCGAGCTTTGATGACGACTCTTATCCCATCGACTCCGATTATTTCTCCCGCCTGGCGGCCGTGTTCGAGCAGTTTCCCGGCGCGTCGGTCGTGGACGCCCAGGTCCAGCACGCCCGCGAGCCCGAGCCAAGGGCCGTGACCGCCGCATCATGGGTCGCCGACTTCACCGGCTGTGCGTGCGCCTATCGCCGCGATCATTTCCTCGAGACGGGCGGCTATGTACCGCTGCCGGCCGCCTACTTCATGGAGGAAGTGGATCTCGCCATCCGATTACACGCCCGGGGTCGTCGCGTCCTTCGCTCGTCGTGGCTGCGCGTGTATCACGACACCGACCTGGCTCGTCATGGCGACCCACGGGTCACCGCCGCGAGCATCCGCAACATCGCCTTGCTGACCTACCTGCGCTATCCGATTCACTTGTGGGCGATCGGTATGGCGCAAGCCGCGAACCGCATCCAATGGCTCATTCGGCATGGGCGCCGCCGCGGCGTGTTGGCGGGAGTGCTGCAGGTCCCCGCCCACGTGCTGCGATACCAGAACTACCGCGCGGTGGTCACCGCGTCGGCGCTCAGGTCGTACTTATCGCTTCGCCGGCAGCCGGTTGATGCCGGCTGGCCATCGGCCCGTTGATGCGAGGCGATCCCTGGCGCGCGGCGCTGCTCGCCCTGGCGGCCACCGCCCTGGTGCTGGGTGCGATCGCGGTGATGATGCGGCCGCTCGAAGCCACCATGCCGGTCTATCTCGATCTCTCGGCGGCCCTGCGCGAGGGTCCGGTGGGGGAGTCGTTCGAACCGCTCGGCTATCCGTGGCTGATCAGCCTGATGCCGACGAGATCCCTGGCCGTTGCCGTGAAGCTGCTGCACCTGGCGTGCTTCAGCGGGCTCGTCATGATGGTTCTCGCCGAGGCAAAGCGGCACCTGCGCCGTGCCGTGGGTTGGGCGCAGCCGGTCATCGTGTTGCTTGCCGCCGCCGCGCTTCTGAACCCATACGGGCTTGCCAACCTGACGCGCGTGAACGACAACGGCGTCAACACGGCCCTGGTGTTGCTGTTGTATTTGGTTGCGCGTCACCACGCACATCCCGGTCGTGAGGTCGCCACGTCTCTCGGTGGCGGCGCGCTCTTGGGCGCGCTTATGTTCATCCGGCCCAATCTCGTCTCACTGCTGCCGATCCTCGCGGTCAGGCCACTGGCAAGCGGACGCGTGGCCGCTTCAGTGGCGGCATGCGTCGCCGGCCTGATGCTGGCCTACGGCAGCGCGTCGATGGTTGCGACTGGGCGTCCCGGATTTTGGCCTTCCAACGGGCCCTATAACCTGCTGGCCGGCAACAACCCATCGGCGATGGCGAGCCTGGTTCGGGACTACAACGCCGAATCGTCGCTCGTGCCGGCAATGAGTTGGTGCGGCCACGCGGACCCCGCTCGACAGTCGTCGTCATCGGCCCTGCTGCAATGTGCGCGGCGTTTCCTGGTCGAGAGTCCGGTCCAGGCGATGTCGGTGACAGCCTACAAATTCTTCAACCTGATGCTGCGGCCCAACCTGCGGCTCGCCGACTCGCCTGTCGAACAGGCGCTGCAGTGGGCCATG
>JANMUX010000017.1:0-12276 GCA_031392125.1 Acidobacteriota bacterium
TCGTCCTCCACCCGCGGTCCAAAGCTGATTCTCACGGGAGAGTGGCACCCTGATGCCCAGAAAGAGCAAAAAGGCAGAGCTGGAATCCATTTTCGCCGTTTTCCGATCGGCACGACACTTGCTCTTTGAACGCTGTGAGCGCAATTGTCGCGCTCGGGGAGTGAAAGATGAGAATCGGACTTAGCGTGATGAGCGCGCTGCTGCTGACCGCCAACGTCACCTTTGCGCAGACGACGGGCACCGATATGGCGACCCTCGAACGCAAGGTTCAGGACGCACAGACGGCCCTGGCCCGCGTCGAGCCCACGGGCAACTACCGTGAGCTGAAAGACCTCGAAGATGACCTGGCCTACCTTCGTGTCAAGGCGCGCCGTGGCGAGGCCGTGACCGCGCGCGAACGACGCGACCTGAACGACCGGATCGATCGGTTGATGATGCGGATCAACGGCACCTCGACGTCAAACAATAACAACAACAATTACGAAACCCCCCGCGACACCCAAACCCGCAATACGCGCGACCGCGATGGCCGCGTCGGCGGGGCGACCGGCAACTCGCAGGGCAACTCAGCGCGCGCCATTCCCTCGGGCAGCGAACTCGACGTCAAGCTCGTGACCAGCCTGACGTCGGACACCGCGAAGGTCGAGGACGCCGTGGAAGCCACCACCGTTGTGGACTTGTTCCGCGGCGACGAACTGATTGTGCCCGCCGGCTCACGGATCACCGGCTACGTCTCGTCGGTCGAGCGCGCCAGCCGCACCGAGCGGAAGGGCAGCTTGACGATCATGTTCACCCGCCTCACCATGAACGGTCGAACCCGCACGGTGAACGCTCACGTGACGCAGGCGCTCGAAAGCGACGGCATCAAGGGTGAGGTTGACCGGATTGGCGCGGGTGCCGGCGTCGGCGCCATCATCGGCGGCATTCTTGGCGGCGTGAAGGGTGCGATCGCTGGCGTCCTGATCGGTGGCGGCGGCGTGATTGCGGCCACCGAGGGCAAAGACGTTCACCTGCCCGAAGGCACCGTTCTCCGCATACGTTTCGAAGATACCGTTCCGCTGGGCCGGTAGAATCTGGGGTGCGTGGCCGGGGGTATGCCCCGGTCACCTATCTCTGGTCCCAGAATGCCCGTCGCCGAACTGCTCGCCCAACGCCTTCACAACCAAAAGCTCATCAAACCCGTTAAATCCACACCGGCCGAGATCGTGCGGTGGATGGGTGCAGTCCAGGCGCAGGACTTTCCCGCCGCGAAATGGGCGCTATCGATGCGTGCCCGCGGAGGACTTCAAGACCACGATGTCGAGCAGGCCTTCAACGACGGCGCTATCCTTCGCACCCACGTGCTGCGTCCGACCTGGCACTTCGTTTCGCCGGCCGACATTCGCTGGATGCTGAAGCTGAGCGCCCCACGGGTGCATGCGGCCAACGGCTACTACTACCGGCAGGCGGGCCTGACCTCGAAAGTGTTCGACCGCAGTTGCGCCATGCTGCAGCGCGCCCTCGACCACGGCAAATTCCTGACCCGCGTCGAACTGGCCACGCACCTGCGGCGCGCTAAGGTGCCGGCTGACGGGCTCAAGCTCGCTTACCTGCTGATGCACGCCGAACTGGAAGGCATCATCTGCAGCGGCCCGCGGCGCGGCAAGCAGTTCACCTACGCGCTACTCGACGAACGGGTACCGCTGAAAGGGGCCGTGCTCGACCGCGATCACGCGCTGGCGGAGTTAACGTCGCGCTATTTCAGCAGCCACGGACCCGCAACCATCCGCGACTTCATCTGGTGGTCGGGACTCACCGTCAAGGACGCGAGTGCCGGTGTTGCTGCGGCCACCCCGAAGCTGCTGCCGTCGACCATAGACGGGCGCGAGCACTGGGGGCCGCGCGACGCGACGGTGCAGCCGACGAAGGGGCCGTGCGCGTTCTTGTTGCCGAACTACGACGAGTACCTCATTGCCTACAAGGAGCGCGGCGCGGTGGTAGAGACTTCGCGAGCCGCCAACCTTGTTGCCCGCAGCAACGGCGGCTTCTCCCACCACCTCATCATCGACGGCCGTTTGGCCGGCGGATGGCGCCGCACGCTGCAGGGCCACATCGTGACCATCGAGGTGGCTCCTTACAAGCCGCTTACGCCCGGACAGAAGGGCGCGGTCGCGACCGCTGCCGATCATTACGGCGAGTTCCTCAATCAACGTGCCCAACTGGTGGTCGTGTAACCGGTCCCGTCAACTCGCTGGTGTAAGATCGCGACTCGGGCATTCTTTCCGCCCGTGGAGATTAAGCATGAGGATCCAGTTGATCGCGGCCGCGTTGACCCTGGCAGTGGGTGGGGCCGCCAACAATGCAATAGCGCAGGGCGTTGACCCCCGTCCCGCCAACAATCCCGAGCAGAAGCCCGCGACGGCCGGACAGACCGACGCGCCTGAGAACAAATCGTCCGCCGCCTTCGACGTCGTCATCGTCGCCGAAGGCCTGGTGAACCCGTGGAGCCTTGCGTTCTTGCCCGGCGGCAAGATGCTGGTGACCGAACGCCCGGGCCGGTTGCGCGTGCTCGGCGCCGACGGCAAGCTCTCGGCGCCGGTGGCCGGACTGCCGGCAGTTGATGCGCGCGGACAGGGCGGCCTGCTCGACGTGGTGCTCGACCCTGCGTTCGCGAAGAACAACTTGATTTACTGGAGCTATGCGGAGCCGAAAGAAGGCCAGCCCGGCGTGAACAACACCGCCGTCGCCCGCGGCAAGTTCGTGGACGATGCGGCGGCGCCGCGGGTTGACGAGGTGCAGGTGATCTATCACCAGCGGCCGTCGCTCAACTCGCCGCTGCATTTCGGCAGCCGCCTGATCTTCGGTCGCGACGGCACCTTGTTCGTGACCCAGGGTGATCGCTCGATCACCGAAGGCCGCATGCAGTCGCAGACGCTGTCGAGCGGATTGGGCAAGATCGCTCGCATCAATACCGACGGCTCGATTCCGAAGGACAACCCTTTTGTCGGCAAGGAAGGCGTGTTGCCTGAAATCTGGTCGTTCGGTCACCGCAACATCCAGTCGGCGGCGCTGCACCCCACCACCGGTGAGCTGTGGGAAGTCGAGCACGGCACACGCGGCGGCGACGAGATCAACATCGCGCGCAAGGGCAAGGATTATGGCTGGCCGACCATTGCCTACGGCATCGAGTACCGCGGTGGTCCGATTACTGGCGGCATGACTCAGCAGGCCGGCATGGAGCAGCCGTTGTACTACTGGGACCCGATCATCGGGCCGAGCGGCATGACGTTCTACACCGGCGCGTTGTTCCCGGCCTGGAAGGGCAACCTGTTCATCGGCGGCCACGGCACCAACGACCTGGTGCGCCTGGTACTCGACGGCGACAAGGTTGTCGGCGAAGAGCGGCTGTTAAAGGACCTGCAGCCGAAGCCCGAACGCATTCGTGACGTGCGCACGGGCCTCGACGGCGCGCTTTACGTTGTCACCGACAGCGCCACGGCGCGAATCCTGAAGCTGGTCCCGAAGAAGTAAACCTCTCGGGCGGGGGACTGGTTAGCGCCGGTTCCCCGTGTCGAGCTTGCCCTTGAGGGTGGCGCCCTCTTCCATCACGAACGTCGGCGAGGTCACATCCCCTTGAACCGTCGCGGTCGCCTTCAGCTCCACGCGTGCGGACCCCGTGACGTTGCCGACCACCGAGCCGCTGACGGTCACCACCTTCGCCGACAGGTTGGCGACCACTGAGGCTGCCGGACCAATCGTCAGGCTGTGATCGCCCAGTTCGATGGTGCCCTGCACTTGCCCGTCGATCACCAAGTCTTCCGAAGAGACCACATCACCTCGAACCAGGACCGATCCGCTGATCCAGGATGCTCGCCGCCGTTCTTCCATTGTCCCTCCTCGTCGAATTAACGTCCGACTGAATGGTATGTCATTGACCTCTTCCAAGGCCGAAAACTCGGGAAGTCGTCTCCATCCCCGGACAGATTGAGGTGTTTTTCGCTGGTACCTCTCTTGCTCATCCGTAGGCTCCAGGGGTCCATCTCATGAAGTTCACATTCGCGTTTGTCCTTCTCGCCGTCACGTTGACCGGCTGCGCCTACGACACCTATGGCAACCGCCGCGGCGGTTCGGGCAACAGCGGCTACGGCAACGGCAACGCCGGCAACTCGCGCAATGAGCGGGTCGCCTACGACAACGGCTATCGCGACGGCCTGCGGCAGGGCCGCGCCGATGCGCGTGACGGCGATCGCTACGATCCTCGTGGCCAGCGCGAATACCGATCGGCCGACAATGGCCGATGGGGCTCGCGTTTCGATGACGAATACCGGAACGGGTTTGTCAACGGCTACGAAGAGGGATATCGCGACGCGCGCAGAAACCGTCCTCGCGGCCGGCGCCGCTAGCCCGCCGCCTAGAACGTTTGCCGCGCAACCCATTCGCGATAGAGCGAGTCGCTCGCGATGTAGCGGCCGCCATCCTTCATGACGATGTCCTGGCGCACCAGGGCGGCGAGGGCGGCCTGCACCGTGGAGGCGCCCGGCAGGCGATGCCGCGCCCGGACGTCGGCCGACAACAGCTCGCGGCCGTTCTCGAGTACCAGCGCCCGGAGCGCCGCCCGCTGCGGCAGGGTCAGTCGCTGCCATGACTCCTCGAAGATCGTGTGCTGCTCGCCCAGCAGGCGCGTCAGGGTCGCGTGGAGGTCGGCCAGTCCGGCGGTCTTTCGCCCACCGGCCTTGAGGTCGTCCCACGTCTCATGGGCGAGCCGCTGCACGTCGTACGGGACGTTGGCGGCGAGATCGACGATGGCGGCGCCCAGCCCTTCTTCGGGCCGCATGCCGGTAGTGGCGAACCGGGTGTCGATGAACGCGGCGAACAGGGCCTCGTCGATCTTCTCCAGCCGCATCACCGGTCCGGCCTTGTAGAACGGGCGGCGTGGGCCGAGCATCCGCTCCATCAGCGACGGCTCCGAGCCGGCGAACACGTAGCCGACGTTGCGCTGGTCCTGGACGGCGGCGCGTAGGGCGTGCTCGACGCTGCCGCCGTTGAACGAGGCAATGGCCTGGAACTCGTCGAGGGCGATCGCGAGGCGCTGCTTGCGAGCGGCGGCAATGCGACCGGGCAGCGCAAACACCTCGGCGGCAAGGCGGGCGGTGTCGCGCGCGGTCTTGACCGAGGGAAAGCCCAGCGTGAAGCCCCCTGAAGCTCCGCTTGAGCCTGGAGCGAAGGGCGGGTCGAAACGCAGCTCCGGTCGCATGGCCTGCAGCAGCTCTCCGGCCCAGTGCCGCAGCCGGCTGACCGGGGTATCGGCGGCAATCAACGCCTGGGCGTAAGACTCCAGAAAGCCGATATAGGAGCTGGACGAGGCGACCGTCACCTCGACGGTGAGGATCTTCTGCCGCGCCAGCCCGCGCAGGACGTCGCGCACGAGCGACGACTTGCCGTAGCGGCGCGGCGAGATCAGGAATACTTTCTGGCCCTCGGCCAGGTCGCGCGCCAGCCGCGCGCGCTCGCTGTCGCGGTCGGCGAACGCCGCCGCGGTGACCAGCTCGCCGTAGATGAACGGGTTGCCCGTTTCCATTACGTCATTATACGTAACGGTTACGTGAATCAGCGTAATGGGTGGCGCCGCGGTCAGGCACCGGTCCGGCGGCGGGTTTGACAGCGTCAATTAAATGAACGACCATTAAGTTTCTATGGCCCGCCCCAAGAACGCCGACGGCCAGCGCACCCGCCAGGCGATTCTCGACGCCGCGCTCGACCTGTTCGCCGACAAGGGCTACTTCGGCACCAGCCTGCGCGACGTCGCCGCTGCCGTCGGCGTCCGCGAAAGCGCCCTCTACAACTACTTCGCGGGCAAGGACGCGCTGTTCGACGCCCTGCTCGAGGCTCATCAGCACACCAAGAACGAGCGCCTGACGGCGCTGCTCGAGGGTCCCATCACCGATGGCCGCGCCCTGCTCGAACAGCTGGCCGCCACCATGATCCAGGGCTTCGTCGAGCCGCGCGAGCAAAAGCTGTTTCGCATCCTGATGTCCGACGGCGTGCGACTGGCCAAGGTCGGCCGCATCAACCTCTACGAACGGATGGCGAGCGGCCGCGAGCGGCTGCACGAGCTCCTGCGCCGCCTGGCCCGCGAAGGCTGGCTGCGCCGGGCCGATCCGACGCTGCTCGGGATCGCCTTCGTCAGCCCTCTCATCATGTGGCGCCAGCTTCACGCCATCGACGCCGACTTGCCGATGATCCGCAAGCCGGGCGCCTTCGTGCGCCAACACGTCGACCAGTTCCTCCAGGGCGCGGCGGCGCCTTCTGCGCCGCGACCGCGCGCGACGAGCGCCACCCGCGCCCGCGCGCGCAAACCAGCAACCCGTCCGGCAAACACCGGGCGTTCTTCACCGTAGTTCCAAGGAGCGCCTCGTGTTTCGCCATTTTGTTCTCGCCGGTTTCCTCGCCGCCACGCTGACCGCCGCCTGCAGTCGTGCCGGCGCTGACGCCGCGGCTTCATCGGCCGAGGCGGCCGCTGTCACCGTGACGGCCGCCGTCGTGGTCGAGCAGCCGATCAAGCGATTCATTCGGGTCAGCGGGACGCTCAACGCGCAAGAAGACGCGGAGGTGGCCGCGGAGGTGGCCGGCCGCGTCGTCGCCACGCCGGTCGAGAGGGGCAGTCGCGTGGGCGCCAACGACAGCCTCGTCCGCCTGGTGGCGGCCGAGGGCGAGGCGCAGGCGATTGAGGCGCAGGCCAACGCCGCCCAGATCGAGGCGCGCCTCGGCATGGCCGACGGCGCCGCCTTCACCGTCGATCGGGTGCCAGAGGTGGCCAACGCGCACGCGTCCCTGCAACTCGCGCGGTCGGAGTTCGAGCGGGCCAAGCGATTGCACGGCCAGCAATTGTTGTCACAGGCCGAGTTCGATCAGCGCAGCGCACAGGCGGAGTCCACCGAGCGTCAGTACGACGTCGCGCGCAACAGCGCCAGCCAGCAATACCAGGCGCTGCTCGCCGCTCGCGCCCGGGTCACGCTGGCGCAGAAAGCGCTCGCCGACACCACGGTGCGGGCGCCGTTCGCCGGAGTCGTCGGTGAACGCTTTGTCTCGATCGGCGACTACGTCACGCGTGGCACCAAGGTCGCCACCGTGATGCGTGTCGATCCGCTCCGCGTCGAGTTGACCGTGCCGGAGCAGTACGTCTCTGCGGTCGCCTCCGGACGCACCGTCACCTTCGAGGTCGATGCCTACCCCGGCGAGACGTTTGCCGGCCAGGTTCGCTATGTCTCGCCCTCAGTGGCTGCCGACACCCGCGCCCTCACGCTCGAGGCGGTCGTGCCCAACGGCGCCAACCGTCTCAAGCCAGGATTCTTTGCCACGGCGCAGATCGAACAGGCCACCATGGCCCCGGGTCTGCTGGTACCGGCCGCCGCGATTCGAACGATCTCCGGGACCGCCCGCGTGTTTGTGATTGTTGACGACCGCATCGAGGAGCGCGTGGTCATGGCCGGCCAGCTGGTTGGCGACCAGGTGGAGATCACCAGCGGCTTGAAAGCCGGCGAACGGGTTGTTGCCAGCGGCGTGGACCGCGTTGTCGACGGCGTGCGCGTCGTCGTGAGGTAACCCATGCAGTGGCTGGCCGAGATCTGCGTCAAGCGACCGGTATTCGCCTGGGTGCTTGTCCTGTCCTTGAGCGTCGTCGGCCTGTTCGCCTTCGGCAGGCTCGGGGTCGATCGGTTTCCGAATATCGACATCCCGACCATTTCAGTGACCACCCGCTTGCCCGGTGCGGCGCCGGAGCAGATCGAGACCGAGGTGACCGACAAGGTCGAAGAGTCGGTCAACACGATTAGCGGCATCGACACGCTCACGTCGACTTCGTCCGAGGGCATCTCGCAGGTGGTGGTCTCGTTCAAGCTCGAAAAGAACGCCGACATTGCCGCGCAGGAAGTGCGCGACCGCATCAATCGCGTTATTCCGCAGTTGCCCCGGACCGTGCTGCAGCCGACGGTCGAGAAACTCGACTTCACGGCCTCGCCGGTGATCACCCTGGCGGTGACGGCCGACAAGCCGGTGCGCGACATCACGGAGTTTGCCGACAAGATTCTCAGGCGCCGGCTGGAAAGCTCGGACGGCGTCGGCCAGGTAGTTGTGATTGGCGGCCGCAGCCGTCAGCTCAACCTGTGGCTGAACACGGCGCTGCTGCGGGCGCAGCGGCTATCGGTCAACGACGTGGCTCGCGCGCTCCAATCTCAGAACGCCGACATTCCCGGCGGCCGCATGGATCAGGGCGCGCAGTCGCTGACCTTGCGCACGCGCGGACGGCTCGAGACGATTGAGTCCTTCGGCGAGGTCGTCTTGCGCGAGGTTGACGGCCATCCGATCCGGCTTCGTGACGTCGCCCGGATCGAAGACGGCATGGCCGAGGCCCGCACCCAGGCCAGCGTGAACGGCGAGGCGACGGTCCTGCTGCAGATCCGCAAGCAGTCGGGCACCAACACCGTCGAAGTGGCCAACAACGTCAAGCAGCGACTGGCCGACCTGCAGGGCGTCCTGCCGGCCGGCTATCAGCTTCGCATCGTCCGCGACGAAGCGCAGTTCATTGAAGCCTCGATTGCCAGCGTGCAGGAGCACCTGGTGGTCGGCTCGTTGCTCGCCGCGATCGTCGTGTTTCTGTTCCTGGGTAATTTCCGTTCGACCGTGATCGCAGCGATCTCGATCCCGACATCGATCATCGCCACCTTCTCGCTCGTCTGGTACATGGGCTTCACGCTCAATATGCTGACCATGCTGGCGCTGACGCTATCGGTCGGCATCGTGATCGACGATGCGATTGTCGTGCTCGAGAACATCTTCCGGTTTATCGAAGAGAAGGGAATGCCGCCGATGCAGGCGGCCGTCGAGGCGACCAGGGAGATTGGCCTGGCCGTCATGGCGACAACCTTCTCGCTGGTCGCAATCTTTGCACCGGTCGGGTTCATGAGCGGCATGGTCGGCAAGTTCATGCAGAGCTTTGGCCTGACCATGGCCTTTGCCGTGCTGGTGTCGTTGTTTGTCAGCTTCACGCTCACGCCGATGATGTCGGCGTACTGGCTCAAGCCAAAGGCGAAGGGCGATCGCAGCGATTCCAAGCACAACCGGCTGTTCGACCCGCTCGATCGCGGCTACACGCGCATGCTCGACTGGGCCATGGCGCATCGCGGGCTGGTGGCGGTGGCCGCCGTGCTCGTGCTGCTGTCGAGCATCCCGCTGTTCCAGTTCACCGCGGTGAACTTCACGCCCGAAGACGACCAGTCGCAGTTTGACGTTACGATGCGAGCGCCTGAAGGCACGAGCCTGGCTGCCATGGAAGTGCTCGCCAACCGCGTGAGCACCGCGGTGCGAGCCATTCCCGAAGTGGAGTTCACGCTGGTAACAGTCGCCGGCGACTCGGCAGGCACGCTCAACACGGCGAGCATGCTGGTGCGATTACACCCGATCGAAGCCAGGAGCCGCGACCAGTTCGAGGTAATGTCCCAGGTTCGCCAGGAGATCCTGCCGGTCTACACCAGGGCTGGAATACGAACGGCCGTGCAGCAGGGTGGCGGCCCCGGTGGTGGTGGCGGCGGCATTCAGTTCATGGTGCAGGGTCCCGACCTGAAGCAACTCGAGAAGTACAGCGAGGAGCTGCGGGTGAAGGCACTGGCGATTCCCGGCCTGGTTGACGTCGATACCTCATTGAATGCCGGCAAGCCGGAAGTGTCGGTCTATCTCGATCGCCCCAAGGCGGCCGACCTGGGCGTCTCGATCGCCGATGCCGCCGATGCCATTCGACTGCTGGTCGCCGGCGACCAGGTGACGACTTTCAACGATGCCGGCGAACAGTACGAAGTTCACCTGCGCGCCGAGGAGGCCAACCGCAGCACGACCGACGCCATCGCGGGGTTGCCGGTGCCGTCGTCCCGTCTCGGGATTGTCAGCCTCGACAACATCGCCTCGTTCAAGCACGGCGACTCGCCGGCGACGATCAGCCGCATGGGCCGCCAGCGACAAGTAACGCTGAACGCGAACATGCTGCCCGGCACGTCACAGGGCGCAGCGCAGGAACAGATTGCCGCGGCAGCGGCGGAACTGAACTTCGGCCCGGAGTATCGTGCCGACTTTGCCGGCCGCTCGCGAGAGCTCAATCGCACCGCCACGGCATTTCTCACCGCGATCGCACTCTCGCTTATCTTCATGTATCTGATCCTGGCGGCTCAGTTCGAATCGTGGCTGCACCCGGTGACCATCCTGTTATCGCTGCCGCTGACCCTGCCGTTTGCGCTGCTGTCGCTGATCATCTTTCAGCAGTCGCTGAACATCTTCTCGGGCCTGGGCCTGCTGGTGCTGTTTGGAGTCGTCAAGAAGAACTCAATTCTTCAGATCGATCACGCCAATCAGTTGAAGTTGGCCGGCATGAACACCCACGACGCGGTGGTGCAGGCCAGCAGAGACCGGCTGCGGCCCATCCTGATGACGACGCTGGCGTTCGTGGCGGGCATGGTCCCGCTGGTGGTGTCGCAGGGTGTCGGCTCTGCCACCAATCACGCCATTGGCTGGGTCGTGATCGGCGGTCAGACCATGGTGCTGCTGGTGACGTTGCTGGTGACGCCGGTCGCCTATTCCCTGTTCGATCAACTGCAGCAGCGCTTCAAGATGCGCGCGGTCAGCGCCGTTCCCACTCAGGCCGGCGAGTCGGTCTAGGGCCGCGAAATCATTTGACGCCGCGCCCAAGCGGCCGTACGCTCCCGGTCATGACCAGGCTCTCTCGCGCCATCGCAGCAGTGTTCGCCCTCGGTGCCTTGGGGGCCGTCTTTGTTTCCATTCCTTCGGCCCAGGCACCGCCCAAACGTGGCACCGAGAACGGCGAATGGCGCACGCTTGGTGGCGATCTGGGCCACACCCGTTATTCGCCGCTCGACCAGATCACGCCGGCGAACTTCGAAACCCTGAAGGAGGCCTGGCGCTTCAGCCCGCTCGATGTGGTCGGGCCCATGACGGCACGCGCCACACCGAGCTACGTTGGCGGCAGGCTGCTGAGCGTGGCCGGGCCGAGGCGGCACGTCGTGTCGATGGATCCAACCAACGGCAAGTTGCTATGGAGCTGGGTCGAGCCTGAGACATACCGATCGAAATACTCCATGCGCGCCGCCTACGGGAAGGGCGTCGCCTACGGCGAGCTCAACGGCAAGGGCGTGGTGTATATCGCGACGCCGGGCTTCTTCCTGGTGGCGTTGGACGCCGACACCGGCCAGCCGCTGCCCAACTGGGGGCGACAGGTTGACCTCCCGAACTTCCCGCGCACGGGCATCGTTGACCTCGCCGAAGACCTGATTCGCGACTGGGATCCGTGGATCAAGAAGAAGCAGAAGTACAGCGCGAACGAAGGTGTGCCGCTTGACCTGGGCTACATCACCAGTTCATCGCCTCCGCTCGTCGTCAACGACGTGATCATCGTCGGCAACTCCGCCGAGCAGGGCTACCACCAGACGCGGACCGAGAACGTACCCGGCGACATTCTCGCCTACAGCGCGCGCGACGGAAAGTTCCTGTGGAAGTTCCACGTCATTCCGCGCCCGGGAGAAGTGGGTCACGAAACGTGGGAGAACGACGCCTGGCGCACGACGGGCGACGTGTCGTCGTGGGCGCCGCTGGCGGCCGACGCCGAGCGCGGCATCGTCTACGTGCCGACCAACAGCGCGACGGTTGACATGTTTGGTGGCTTCCGCCCGGGCAACAACCTGTTCTCGGCCAGCGTGATTGCCCTCGATATCAAGACCGGCAAGCGGCTGTGGCATTACCAGATGGTGCACCACGACGTCTGGAACTACGACACACCGACCGCGCCTATCGCGATGGACGTGACCGTGGGGGGCCGCCGCATTCCCGCCGTCTTCCAGGCAACGAAGCAATCGATTCTCTACGCGTTCAATCGCATCACCGGCGAACCCATCTGGGGTTTTGAGGAACGGCCCGTTCCGGCCTCGAAGGTCCCGGGTGAGAAGCTGTCGCCGACGCAGCCCTTCCCGATCAAGCCCGCGCCGTACGAGTTCATCGGCCGGAGCGAGGAGCACTTGATCGACTACACGCCGGAAATCAAGGAGTTCGCGCGCAAGCGCGCGCTCGCCGGTGGTCTGTTCGCACCGCCGTTCAATCCGCCGACGCACCGCGGCAACAAGGAAGGGGCGGGACCGGGGCGGTTCTACCCGGGAGAAACCGGAGGCACGAACATCACGCATCCTCCGGCTGCGGATCCCACGACCGGCATCATCTACATCCCGTCCCACAGCGGCGGCGGGT
>JANMUX010000120.1:0-31163 GCA_031392125.1 Acidobacteriota bacterium
TCGGCGTCATCCGCCGCGAGTGCGACACGTTCGTGAACCTCGGCGCCGGAATGACATGGTACCTGCTCGCGAACCAACGGCCGCCGCGCGGACCTCATACCCCGGACTGCGATCGGCCTGCTCGACCACCATCGTCAGCCACTCGGTGACCATGGGCTCGTCGTCGACCACCAAGACGCGACGCCGATTGGACGATTTAAGTGCCGGCATGGCTGGAGGGTAACTATACACACTGTAGCGAATTGATGCGCGGGTGATCAGGCGATCCTGTGAGGTGGCGACGTGGTGAGCTGGAAGCCCAACTGACCACTCACCACCTCACCTTGATTCACCAGATTCGCATCGTCAGATTGGCTTTCGGCCCTGAATCACCCGAATCAGCATCAACGCAATGGCCACCACGAGCAGGATGTGGATGAAGCCGCCGAGCGTGTACGAACTGACCATGCCGAGCAGCCAGAGGACGACGAGCAAGACGAGGATCGTGGTCAACATGTTGTGATCTCCGTTTACGAGTTACGGGTATTCACTGGGCCGCTGCCGCTCACGCTGGCACTTGCGTCCCGAATGGTGGTGGTCGCGCGCGACGCGGCAGCGTTCAACCGCGAGGACGCGGCGTCGACCGCTTCGCGGGCCGAATTTTCGAGCTGGTCGGCAAGCTGATCGGCCTTCTCTTCGATGTTCTCGAGCTGCACGCCCGCGCGGTCAGCCATCTCGCGATAGCGGCGTGCCGCCGCCTCGCGCAGCGAACCCCAACCGGCGTTCAGGTCCTGGCGAATTTCCGTGCCGGGCTTCGGCGCCATCAGCAGTGCCACGCCCGCGCCGACCAACGCTCCAGCCACCGCGCCCAGCAGGAACATGCCGCTACCACCCGATTCGTTGTCGTCCATCATTCTCATCTCCGATTCTCCTTTTACGATTGATTCCTGTTAAAGCTGCGACGCGAGCACTGTTGACGCACGCTGCGAGGCGCGGCGTTGACGCCACATCTTGAGACCGCGCAACACGCCGAGGGCGACCGCCGCACGCGGCGCGGTCACGACCGACGCGACAGAGTGAATGGAGCTGCCGACCGTACCCATGGCCTGGCGGACGTCTTCCACCACATCACCGACCGCCGTGGTGCCGCGGCGCACGGTGGTCGCCACTTCTTCTACGGTGCCGCTGATGCGATCCACGTGCGAGCGCAGATGCGCGATTTGCACATTCATGGCCTGCTTGGTCTCTTCGAAGGCCTGGTTGGCCTTGCGCCAGGCGATAAACGCGCCAATAGCGGCACCTACGAACAACAGGGCCTGAAGGCTCATGGCGATCGCCATCACGATCAGGGCCCGTTCCATCACAACAGTGTCTGTAGTCATTTGCTCCACCAGTGGCTAACCGCTTACCTATTGTTATGAGGTTGTTCCCCACCCGAATGGTCGGGCTGGGTCTCGTCGGTCGTTTCGCGCGCGGCCAAAAGCCGCTCGATTTCCTGGACCAACATGTCAGGGTCACACGGCTTCACGACGACGGCGTCAAACCCGCTCGTGCGAGCCAAATCCAGCTGGCGCGCGTGCGAGTAACCGGTCGCTGCAATCAGGGGAATCTGTTCGGTGTCTGGATTGGCCCGCAACCGCTTGGCCGCCTCGAAGCCCGTCAGGCCGGGCAGTTCGAGATCTAGTACGATGAGGTCCGGCAGGAGTTGTTCTGCCTTGGCGACCGCGGTGAGACCATCAGCCGCCGTCGAAACGCGATACCCCATAGACTGCAGATAGATCGCCCAGATATCGAGTGCGTCGGCATAGTCGTCGACGATAAGAATGTGCTTTCCGGCCGGGGGTTGGTTCGTTGCCACAAATCTTCCTAGTGGTTTGCATTACAAGCACCGTGCCAGAACTGTTCAGCCTGCCTGCGTGTTAGATTGAGTGATGCAGCCAAACATGGCGCAAGTCTTGAATACTCTTGCCCACGAGATCCGTACGCCACTCGCAGTTTCACAGGGATACTTAAAGCTCTATGTCGATGGCCGTCTCACCACGCCTGACGACCAGCAGCGCGCGCTGCAGCGAACGCGCGAGGCACTGGGCGTGATCGCCGTTCTGTGTTCCGAGATGAGTAAGGTGAGCGCGCTAGCGGAGGCGAGCGACGTTGTGCTCGCGGAACGTGTCGACCTCTCGACTCTCGCGCGGGAACTCGCGGCGAGCAACGAGCTGTCCGGCGCAGTGTGGAGTGCGGTACCAGCCTCGCCGGCGCGCGTCGCGACCAATGCGCCCAGAGACCTCACTCATGCGATTGCCGTGGTCTGCAAGGCGGCCTTCGACGAAGACAAGCGCGCGCCCCACCACCTGGCGGTGAGCGCGTCAGACGACGCGATTGTCATTCGGGCCGGAACGGAGGAGGCTGTGCGGGCGCTGCCATCCACGCCCGACGGCCCGGGCGCGACGGCCGTCAACATGGTGCGTGGCGGCAAGGGCCTTTCGCTGATCTGGGCCTCGTTCGTATTTGGTCAGCATCGCATTCAGACGTGGAACCATCAGGACCACAAGGCGTCCACTGGTCTCCGCATTCCATTGGTAACCGTATGAGCAGCGCCACACTCGCGATCGTTGACGACGACAAGCCGTTTGCCGAATACCTGCAGACCCTTCTGCGCTCGCGCGGCTACGACACAGCAAGTTACGACAGCGGCGACGCGCTGCTCGCCGCCCTGCGCGAGGGCGCCCTGCCCGATGTCATCCTGCTCGACGTGCTCATGCCGGGCCTCGATGGCCTGGAGACGCTGCGCGCCATCCGGCTCGCGCATCCGGCGGCCCAGGTCGTCATGCTCTCGGGCGGCCAGACGCCCGCCACCATTGTCGAAGCCGTCCGCCTCGGAGCCATCGATTACGTCGTCAAGCCGGGCGATCCCGATGGCGTCGGTGAGGTCGCCCTCGAAGCTGCGATCCGCAACGCCCTCGAGCGCCTGTCGCTGACCAGCGAAGTACAGCGCCTGCGCACGCAAGTCGGCCAGGACCCCGACGGCGCGCAACCCTGCTGGAGTTCCGGCAAGGCCATGCAGCCGGTGATGACCATGGTCGATCGCGTCGCCGACAACGATGTCAGCGTGCTGCTGCGCGGTGAAAGCGGCGTCGGCAAGGAAGTGATCGCGCGCGAGATTCATCGCCGTTCACCCCGCCGCAGCGCGCCGTTCGTCAAGGTGAACTGCGCCGCATTGCCGGCAGAACTACTCGAAAGCGAGTTGTTTGGACACGAGCGCGGCGCCTTCACCGGCGCGGCCTCGACCCGCGTCGGCAAGTTCGAGTTCGCGCAGCACGGCACGATCATGCTCGACGAAATTGGCGAGATGCCGGCCGCCCTCCAGGCCAAGATCCTGCACGTGCTCCAGGATCGCGAGTTCACCAAGCTGGGGAGCAATCGCACCATCGAGGTGGACGTGCGCGTAATTGCGGCCACCAATCGCGATCTCGAAGCGATGATGCGCGCCGGCACCTTCCGCGAAGATCTCTACTACCGCCTGCAGGTAATCGAAGTGCACATTCCGCCGCTGCGCGAGCGCCGCGAAGAGATCTCCCAGCTGATCGAGTTTTTCCTGCTGAAGTTCGCTTCGGTCTACCGTCGCCCGGCCGTGCGCCCATCGATCGTGCTGCAGGACGCGTTGCTGTCGTACGAATGGCCGGGGAACATTCGCGAGCTCGAGAACATGATGAAGCGCCTGGTCGTGTTGCAGGACGAAGCGTTGATTCTCGCCGAGCTCGGCCGACTGCGGCATGCCCGCGCGGCCGTCGATCACGACTACCAGCCCGCGGCGCAGAGCTACGCCCCCCCTCCACCCGCCCGGTCGATGGCGTCCGCTCAGTCCGCACCCGTAGCGGTGGCCGTGCCGCCGCCAAGTGCAATCGAGGCGCATGCGCCGTTGGCTAACGGCGCCGATGGCGTAAATCTGCAGGAGCTAGCCCGGCATGCCGCGATGGGCGCCGAGAAAGAAGCGATTCAGCTGGCACTCGAACGCTTCCGCTGGAACCGGCGCAAGACCGCCGAGTACCTGCAGGTGAGCTACAAGACGCTGCTCAACAAGATGAAAGAGTGCGGGATCAGCGAGTCGCCGAGCGCCTAGCGATCAGGGTTTCGGAAGGGGCGCGGACCACGTCAAGGTGAACGCCGCACCCTTTCCCTCTTCCGAGGTCACGGTCACGGTGCCGTCCATGGCCTGCATGCATTCGCGCACGATGGCCAGTCCCAGGCCGAGGCCCTGCGCGCCGAGTTCGTCGTCGCGGTCCGAGTGGGCGCGCACGAACTGTTCGAAGATTCTGAACACTTGCTGTTCCGGAATGCCAATGCCGTTATCTTCCACGACAATCGACGCCGCCGGCCCGGGCGCGTGGCGCACGCGCACGTAACGCTCGGGCTTATCCGGATCGCAGTACTTGATGGCGTTGGCCAGCAGGTTCATCAGCGCCAGCTCGGCGCGCCCGGCATCCACCACAATCCTCGGCAGGTCGTCTTCGACAATAATCGTGACGTCTCGCGCCGCGGCCATGTCTTGCAGCTGCCGCGCCACATCGGCGGCCAGCGCCGACAGTTCAACTTCCTGCTCGGTCGGCGAGTCGTCGTCGGTTGCCCTGGTTAGCCGGGCCAGGCGCTCGAGCTTGCCGGCGACGTCTGCCAGTCGCACGACGTTGCGTTCGAGCGTCGAGACCAGTTGCCGGCCGCCCGGTTCGACCACCGGAATCATCCGCGACAACACCTGCAGCACGCCCAGCGGCTGACGGATCTCGTGGCTTATCAGCCGCGTGAACCCGCGCAAGTGCGAGGTCTGCCGCTCGATGGTTTCCGAATACTTGCCGACGAACGTATCGACGGTCTGCTGCTGTAGAACGCGGACGGCCTGCGAGACGCGGCTGAGGGCCTCGAGTGCGCCAACGGCGTCGGCCGTGTCGCCCATGGCGCCGACTTCGCGAGTGATGAACTGCTCGAGAATCGTGCCAAGCAAATGATATTCGCGCAGCAGTTGATGAACCGAGGAACGCTGCTCGTGGCGTAACGCCCCGAGTTCGGCGGCCTTGGTCATTACCGCGGTGTTGGCGGCAATCGCCTCGTCATGAGGCGCGCGCAGATACTTGGCGATTTCGGCAATCAGTTCGGGGATGTGGTCCAACAACTGCGCGGTCGGAAACACTTCTCGCTTGTCGACCGGCAGGATCGCGGTCAACTCTTCGAGCCACCGCATGGCGAGGTCACGCTGAGCCGCTTCAATACGCGCAGCGAGAGACGCACCGGTAGATTCGGCGAGGGGAGCAGGATTCATCTTGGAGCTGTCTAACTGGCTTTGACAGCAGATGATATCTCACGAAGCAGGCTGGCGGGATCGAGAGGTTTCGACAGGTGGGCGCGAAACCCGGCAGCCAACGCCCGCACCCGGTCTTCGGGCCTGGCATAGGCGGTTAGCGCGATAGCGGGAATACTCCCGCCTAACGGCTGATTGCGCAGGCGTCGCAACAATCCGTAGCCGTCGTCGTCGGGCAGGCCGATGTCGCACACCAGCACATCCGTAGGCCACTCGCCGGTGATTCGGAGGCACTCGGCGGCTGATCCGGCGGTTTGTGTTTCGCACCCATGCATTTGCAGGATGGCGGTCACCGCGGCGGCCGAGTCAACGTCGTCTTCGGCTACGACCACATGCAACTTCTCGAACATGGGAGTGATTTTGGCTGGCTGGATTGCCGCCGGGGCAACCGCCGGCGCCAGCGGCAGTGACACCGCAAACTCCGACCCTTTTCCAGAGCCTTCGCTCTCGACGGTGATTTGTCCACCGTGCAGATCCACCAGTCGCTGCACGATCGCCAGGCCGAGGCCCATGCCAGTGCGCATCGTGGCCGACGCGCCCTGACGGAACGGCTCGAATACGTGCGGGAGGAACGACGGCGCAATGCCTTCACCAGTGTCGGCGACGCTGATCACGGCGCGGCCGCGAACAATCTTGACGACCACCGTAACGGCGCCTGCCCGGGGCGTGTACTTCACCGCGTTCGCCAGCAGGTTCCACACGACTTGCTGCAGCCGGTGCGCATCGCCCACCACAGACACGGGTTCAATCGGGCAGACGACCCGAACCTCAACTTCCTTCGCCAGGGCGGCCGGGCGAATCGCATCGATGGCGGCGTCGACAACTGTACGGGCGTCGAGCGGCGCGACGGTCAGGCTGACGCGCCCCTGAATCATGCGCGACACGTCAAGCAGGTCTTCAATCAGCCGCGTCTGAACTTTGGCATTGCGATCGATCGCCCCCACCGCGTGCTGCCGCTGGGCGTCATCAAGAACGGCACCCGATTGCAGAACATGGACCCAGCCAACAATCGCGTTTAGCGGCGTGCGCAGTTCGTGAGAGGCCGTGGCCAGGAACTCGTCTTTCAGTTGACTTGCCTCTTCGGCCACGCGGCGAGCTTCTTCGGCCGTTGCCAGGGCATCGGCGCGTTCGTCGAGCGCCAGGTGCAGTTCATGCAGGTCGACCGCCGCACCCACCCAGCCGACGATGACGCCGGCCTCGTCTCGATCCGGCACGACGCGCGCCCGGTACCAGCGCAGGTCACCGGCGGCCGTCTGGAAGCGAAACTCGGCCTGGAAGATTGCCTGCGACCGCAGCGCCTCTTCCCAGTCGGCCATCAGCCTCTGGCGGTCCTCGGGTTCGACGGCTTGAATCCAGCCGTAGCCTAGCGCTGCTTGCTGCGTCAGGCCGGTCATGGTCATGAAGCCCGGGCTCAGGTACTTCGCGTCGCCATCCGGACCTGCGCGGAAGAGGTGCACGGGGCTGAGGTCGGTGATCAGCCGAAACTGCTGCTCGCTCACCTTGAGGTCTGCCATCGCCCTCGAGAGCGCGTTGGTTCGTTCGGCGACCTGATGTTCGACCGAAGCCAGCGCGTCCTGCAGCTCGAGTTCGACTTGCTGCCGGTTTCGGGACTCGGCACGCATCTGAAGACCGGCGATCAACACCGACAGCAACGCAAGAGCGCTGCTGGCGACGACCACCGCTTGAGAAACTCCCAGCTCGTCAGCCGAATGGACGCGACCCATCCCCGTGTCCTGCGCACGGCGACTGATTCGCTGGTAAGTGAAAACACCGATGACCAGTAGCAAGATAGCGGCAAGGGCCAGCCAGTAGGCTACTCGGCGGTGACGACTCAACATCTATGGATCTATCCAAACGTCACCACTGCATACCTTGTTCCCACGATCGACGTCATTTGAGAGTCTCAAGAGACGGAGTCGTGCCGAACGTGTGCATCGGCCTCCACGATTGAGAGACTGGGAGGGTGTTGGGCTACCTGAATGATGGGGCGAGGGGATCGCACGCGGGGAACCGATGCCACGCGCTGGAACGTACCAATTCCGTCAGATCACGGATCGGTCACCAGCTAATGACCGGCTAAGGTGGTGACAAAAGTCAACCTTGGGAATCGGCGTCAGCAATGGCCGATTCCCTCGGACAGGAGCCCTCTTTCGCAGGGCAACTAACCAACTTTCTGAGCCTTACCAGGCTCCGCCTAACGCTGAGCCACTGCGGACGACGACGGCCGCGACTTGACCAGATGCAGCTGACGGTCACGCCGGTCGATAGTCCAGCCTGACGTTTCATAGCCACACAGCAGGCACTGCTGGTAAATCTTCGTGTCCGTGCGCGCCCGGTAGAGCTCGTGCCCGCCGTTCAACACGGTGCATAGGCTCTGACGACTCTTCGTTCCGAGCCGGCTCATCAACTGCTTGAACGCGGCGACAAAGTCCACACTTTCGGTAACCAACGCCATCGTGGGCGATCCAATGTGGTGATTGAAACCTCTCATCACTACCTCCACCCTAAGCCATAGCAAGGTTGGTTCCGCTTTTCTCGAATAGCTGGAACGGGTGTTGCACTAACCGATTACAGATTTGCTAACAGGAGGAGGACCTATGAAATACGGAGTTGCGTGGTTACTTGGCGTGCCGGTCTCGATCATCGCTCTTTGGTTCGTCGTGAACCAGGTGGGATGCGGGTTCTAACGAGTGACGAAGGTCATCGGCATCATTCTCATCGTGCTTGGTGTGGTAGGTCTCGCTTACGGCGGCCTCTCGTGGACTCGCCGCGACACCATCGTCGACGCGGGACCGATCGAGATCACCGCAAACAAGACTGAGAGGGTGCCGCTGCCACCGATCGCCGGCGGGCTGCTGCTCATCGCGGGCGTGGTACTGGTGATGAAGAAATAGACCGCACCACCACTGGCCCACGCGTTGCTCACGAGGCACGCGGGGGCCGGTATAATGCCGGGGTGAATACGCCCCTGGTCAGACTGCCTGCCGCATTGGCGGGAGTCGTGCCGGCCACTGGAACCTGCGGAAGGTAACCGCGCCGGCCGATGGACTCCCTCACTTCTCACATCGACACCTCATCGACCGACTTTCGCGCCAATCGCGAGCGGATGCTGGCGCTCGTACAGGAGCATCGCGAACGCGTGGCGCACGCCGCGCTTGGGGGGGGACCGAAGTATCTCGCCCGCCATCGTGAGCAGGGCAAGATGCCGGTGCGCGAGCGGATCCGAACGTTGATCGATCCCGGCACGGCGTTTCTCGAGCTCTCGCCGCTCGCGGCCTGGGGGTTGTACGACAACGACGCGCCCGCCGCCGGCGTGATCACCGGCATCGGCCGCGTGTCAGGCCGCGACGTGATGATCGTGGCGAACGATGCGACGGTGAAGGGCGGCACCTACTACCCGTTGACCGTGAAGAAGCATCTGCGCGCCCAGGACATTGCGCTGCAGAACCGCCTGCCGTGCGTCTACCTGGTGGACTCGGGCGGTGCGTTTCTTCCGCTTCAGGCAGATGTCTTTCCCGATCGCGATCACTTCGGCCGCATTTTCTTCAATCAGGCTCGCATGTCGGCCGAGCGCATTGCGCAGATCGCCGTGGTGATGGGCTCGTGCACCGCAGGCGGTGCCTACGTGCCCGCGATGTCTGACGAAACGATCATCGTGAAGAACACCGGCACGATCTTCCTTGGCGGGCCACCGCTCGTGAAGGCGGCGACTGGTGAAGAAGTCACCGCCGAAGAACTGGGCGGCGCCGACGTGCACACGCGGTTGTCGGGCGTCGCCGATTACCTGGCGGACGATGACGCACACGCGTTGCACCAGGCGCGCATCGTGGTATCGACACTGAACACGCGAAAGACATTGCCGGCCGACCTGGCGAAGCCCGAGGAGCCAGCCTACGACCCCGCCGAGTTGTACGGCATCGTCAACCTGGACCTGCGGAAGACGTACGACGTCCGCGAAGTGATCGCTCGCATTGTTGACGGCTCGCGTTTCGACGAGTTCAAGGAACGCTACGCAACCACTCTTGTGTGTGGCTTCGCGCGGCTGCACGGCTTCCTCATCGGAATCATTGCCAACAACGGCGTGCTGTTTTCGGAATCGGCGCTGAAGGCCACCCACTTCATCGAACTCTGCAACCTGCGCGGGGTGCCGTTAGTCTTTCTGCAGAACATCACCGGCTTCATGGTGGGCAAGCAGTACGAGCGCGGCGGCATTGCGAAGGACGGCGCCAAGATGGTGCACGCCGTCGCCAACTCGGTCGTGCCGAAGTTCACGGTGATCGTCGGAGGCTCGTTCGGCGCTGGCAACTACGGCATGTGCGGGCGGGCCTACGAGCCTCGCCTGCTCTGGATGTGGCCAAATGCGCGCATTTCAGTCATGGGCGGCGAGCAGGCCGCCGGCGTGCTCACCGCCGTCAAACGCGACCAGCTGGCGCGCGAGGGCGGCGCATTCTCCGCGGAGGACGAGGCTGCCATTCGCGAGCCCATCCTTCACAAGTACGACTCGGAAGGCTCGCCCTACTACTCCACCGCTCGCCTGTGGGACGACGGCATTCTGGACCCGGCTGAGACGCGATCCGCCCTGGCCCTGGGGCTGTCGGCGTCCTATAACGCGCCGATTCCCCCGCCGAAGTTCGGCATCTTCAGAATGTAATCAGCTGCACGACGCGGAGATCATCTTCAGGCTCCGCACGGTCAATGAAGGCATCGTCTTTGTGTCGGGCTTGTTCTCGGCCTTCATCATCGGCGCGTTCACAGTTTCCTGCACCGTCGGCGGCATGGCGGCCGTCTGCTCGACTCCCGAGATTTCAACCTTGTGCCCCTGATGCGCCGCGAAGTTGACGGTCGCGCCACCCACCAACACATACGTTGGCAGATCAACGGTCGCGCGCACTGGGTCGGCGTTGACCGGCGTCAGAACATAGGTGCCAGTCTTGGCTGGCGTGCCCGAGACGGTGGCGTCGGCCGGTCCCGGTTGCCACGCCTTGAGGCATCCAACCTTGGTGACGTCCTGCATGAGATTCTTCGCCTGCGTCTGGGCGGTAGCCGGTTCGGTGGCAGGCTTTGGCGCCGGCGGTGGCTGCGGAGTCTGGGCCACCACGACGGCGGCTGCGAGGGTGAAAGTCATGAGTGCGGCAGAGACTGTGCGTTTCATCGGTGAACCTCGTGCACCGAGAGTGCACGAACCACGCCAGCGTCGGCGTGAAGCCTGTCGCTATAATGGAAACCCTGCACTCATGAGCTTTCAATTTCTCTCCGTCGAGCGGCGCGGTGCTGTCGAGTACCTCACGCTGAACCGTCCCGATGTCCGTAACGCGTTCAACGAGCACGTGATTGCCGAGCTGACCGCATGGGCACGGGGCGCGCACGCCGACCCCACCCTGCGCGTGGTCGTCTTGGGCGGCGCCGGCAAAGTGTTCAGCGCGGGCGCCGATGCCGGCTGGATGGCGAAGATGGCAGGCTACTCGAAAGAAGATAACGTGCGCGACGCCATGGCGGGAGCCGAGATGTTCCTCGCGATCAACACCATTCCCGCGGTTGTCATTGGCCGCATTCATGGTGCCGCGCTCGGCGGCGGGTCCGGGCTGGCGGCGGTCTGCGACATCGTCGTGGCCGAGAGCGACGCGATCTTCGGCTTCACAGAAACGAAGCTGGGGATTCTACCGGCAATGATCTCGCCGTATGTGATTCAGAAGATCGGCGTTTCAGCGGCGCGGGAGCTGTTCCTGACCGGGGCGCGCTTTCATGCGACGCGAGCAAAAGAGATCGGCCTGGTGCACGCCGTGGTTGCGGCAGCGGAGCTTGATGAAACGGTCAAGCAGTACGTGGTTGAAGCTCTCACTGCTTCACCGACCGCGGTGACGCGCGCCAAGGCGCTGATTCCGCGCGTGGCCGGACGCCCGCCGGTTGAGGTCATGGCCATTACCGCCGAGGCCATCGCCGAGCAGCGGGTGTCACCCGAAGGTCAGGACGGACTGCAGGCCTACCTGGCTAAGGGCAAGCCCCGCTGGATCGAGGAGCCGCAGTGATGGCGACCGGAGGCATTCGCCGGCTCCTGATTGCAAACCGTGGCGAGATCGCCGTGCGTATCATCCGCGCCTGTCGCGAACTCGCCATCGAAACCGTGGCGGTGTACTCGGACGCCGATGCCGAGGCGCCGCATGTCCGCGCGGCTGACCGTGCCGTCCACCTTGGCGCTGCTCCGGCACGCGAGAGCTATCTGGATGCGGCGAAAGTAATCGCCGCGGCCCTCGCCTCTGGCGCCGATGCCGTGCACCCGGGTTACGGCTTCCTGTCGGAGCGCGCGCACTTCGCCGGGGCGTGCGAGGACGCGGGCCTCGTGTTCGTCGGGCCGCCCTCCGCATCGCTCGAGCGCATGGGTTCGAAGATCGGTGCACGCCGCCTGATGGTCGAGGCCGGCGTGCCAGTGGTCCCCGGCGAGGCGCCCGCGGATCAATCCGACGCGTCGCTCGCGGCCGCGATCGGACGGGTGGGTTTTCCGGCCCTGATTAAGCCGTCGGCCGGCGGCGGCGGTATCGGCATGAAGATCGTCCGAACCGCTGGCGAAGCGGTCGACGCCCTCGCGGCCGCTCGTCGCGAGGCCAAGGCGTCGTTCGGCGACAGCACGCTCTACGTCGAGCGGCTGATCGAACGCCCTCGTCACGTTGAGATCCAGGTGTTCGCAGATTCCCATGGCAATGTCGTGCACCTCTTCGAACGCGAGTGCTCCGCGCAGCGCAGGCACCAGAAGATGGTGGAAGAGAGCCCCTGCCCCGCTCTCAGTGCGACCGTGCGGCAGGCCATGGGGCAGGCGGCGATCGCCGCCGCCCGCGCTGTGGACTACCGCAATGCCGGCACCTGCGAGTTCTTGCTCGAAGGCGAAGGCGAGTCAGCGAAGTTCTACTTTCTGGAGATGAACACGCGGTTGCAGGTAGAGCATCCGGTGACCGAGTGCGTCGTCGGTGTTGACCTCGTGCACGCCCAACTGGCAGTAGCGGCTGGCGCGCCTCTCCCGTTCACGCAGGAGAGCCTCAGCCAGCGCGGTCATGCCATCGAATGCCGCATTTACGCCGAGGACCCAGCGCAGGGATTTATTCCGCAGGCTGGGCCGATCCTGCTTTACCGCGAACCGCAAGGACCCGGCATTCGCGTTGACAGTGGCGTGACGACCGGGTCGGTGGTCTCGGTGCACTACGATCCGATGCTGGCCAAGCTGATCGTGTGGGCCGCATCGCGCGAGGCCGCGCGACAGAAAGCCCTGGCAGCGCTGCGGGAGTTTGCTGTTCTTGGTATTCGCACGAACATTCCCTTCATGATCCAGTTGCTGCAACATCAGCAGTTCGTGGCCGCGCGAATCGATACCGGCTTCCTTGATCGCGAAGGCCCAGCGATTGCCGCCGCTTCGGTTCAGGAACTTCCCGCTGCGGCATTGGCCGCTGTCGCAGAACATCGCCGCCTCGGCGCCTCAAGCACCCCTGGCACCTTAGGCGCCCTTGGCCCCGACCCCTTCGTCTCCCTTGGTGGTTGGCGTGGCTGAGCCAACCGTCACGTCACTCGGCGCCGGCTGGTATCTGGTTGACGATGGCGAACGACGGTGGCGGGTGGCGGTGGCCGGCGAGGGCGACATGCAGTGGGTGTTCCTCGAGGGCCAGGTCGCGACCCTCGAAACCCCCAGGCCAGGCCGCCGGCGCGCCCAGAGCACCGAGGCCGGTGTGATGTCGCCCATGCCCGCGACCGTCGTCGCGATTCACGTCGCGCCGGGCCAGTCCATCGCAGAAGGCGAAACGTTGGTGGTGCTTGAAGCCATGAAGATGGAGTTGCCTATACGCGCGCCGAGGGCAGGCGTGGTGAAGACGGTGGCCTGCGCCAAGGGCGACCTGGTGCAGCCGGGTGTCAACCTTGTGGAGTTCGAATAGGTGCGCCTCCCGCAGCGCGTGGCGATCGTGGAGGTCGGCCCGCGTGACGGACTGCAGAACGAGAAGGCGCTCGTTCACACGGCTGACAAGATCGCGTTCGTCGATCAGTTAAGCGCCGCCGGTCACCGTACCATCGAGGTCTCGGCATTCGTATCGCCGAAATGGGTTCCGCAGATGGGCGATGCTCCGGGCGTCTTCGCCGGAATCGCCCGGCCTCCAGGTGTGCGCTTCACGGCGTTGGTGCCCAACCGCGCCGGGCTGACGCGAGCCATGGCCGCTGGCGTCAGCGAAGTCGCGATCTTCGCCGCGGCGTCAGAGACCTTCAGCCAGCGCAACATCAACCAGTCCATCGAGGCGTCGCTGCTCACCTACGCGGAGGTCTGCCGCGACGCGCTCACGGCCGGTCTGCGAGTACGGGCGTACCTCTCGACCTGTTTCGGCTGCCCCTATGAAGGCGCCGTGCTCCCGTCCCGGGTCGCCGAGGTCGCTCGCAGGCTGCTCGACCTGGGCGTATTCGAGGTGGCGGTCAGCGACACGATCGGCGTGGCGCACCCCGGCCAGATTCCACCCGTTCTGGACGCGGTGGCCGCCGTTGTTCCACTCAACCAGTTGGCCTTGCATTTTCACGACACGCGCGGCACCGCGTTGGCCAACGTCCTTTGCGGCCTCGACTACGGCGTCACGACTTTTGACAGCTCGGCGGGTGGCCTTGGGGGGTGTCCGTTCGCACCGGGAGCGGCGGGCAACCTGGCCACCGAGGACCTGCTTTACATGCTGGACGGCCTGGGAATCGAGAGCGGGGTGAACCTCGCTCAGGTCGCTACGGCATCGCGATTTATCGAGTCGCGCCTCGACCACCGACTGCCGTCTCGTTACCTCCAGTCGCTGGCGCCCTAGGCACCCGATTTGCTTTCGTCCAGCGGGACACTAGATTCAGTGAATTCGACTGCTCTTTTTGGGTATTGGTTTGCCTGAATAGGCCGAATCGTCATGCGCCACCAAGCGGAAGCTACCGCCAAACGCCCGACCATCTGGCAAGACCTGTTGCGCGGCGTCGCCGTGTTTGCGATCTGTCTCGTGTTCATCGTGCCACTGGCCGTTTGGACGAGCTACGTCGCCGGGGCGGCTTTCGTCCTGGGCGTGGCCGTGCTCGCATGGCGTCACGGGTTCCGGGCGGCGTTTGTGGCCAGTGTGCTTGGCAGCGCTGCGACCGGCCCGTTGATGATGGCGCTCGACAGCCGCGTTGATACCACCAACCTGACCGCGCGGGTCGTCACGGTTTCGATTGTGTCTCTGGTGGTGGCCTGGTTGTGTGGCAACCTGCATCGCACGCGCGAACGCCTGCTCGTCGAGCAGGCGCGCCTGCGAGAGAGCGAAGGTTTTCATCGCCTGATCGGTGAGCTCGCGTCCGACTTTGCGTTTCACGCCCGGCTCGCTCCCGGCGGTCTCATCGTGATTGATTCCGCAACCAGCGGGCTTCACGTGCTTCTTGGCTACACGCTCGAAGAGTTACAGAGCCGACCGGGGCTGGCACTGATTCACCCAGACGACCGCATGGCGTTGCAGAGCGCGCTTGGTAGGGCGGGCGCCGGCGAAGACGTGCACGGCGACGCGCGGGTGATCGCAAAGGACGGCCATCTCGTGCACGTCGAGTACAGTGCGCATCCCGAGCGCCACTTGGACGGAACATTGACCGGCGTCCTGGGTGCGTTTCGCGATGTCACGGTGCAGCGCGAGCAGCAGGTCGCTTTGGCCGAGGAACGCCAGCGGCTGCTCGTGGACATCACCAAACGGCAGGCGGTCGAAGCCCAGTTGCGCCAGGCCAAGGACGAAGCCGAGCACCGCGCCAACGAAGCCGAAGAGGCGCGCGCCGCGCTGAAAGACCGAGAGCGCCGCCTGCAGTACGAAGCACAGCTGAAGGACGAGTTTCTCGCGACGCTGGCCCACGAGTTGCGCAACCCGCTCGCCCCGCTTCGGAACGTCGCCGAAATCCTGCGCCGCGAGCCGCTCTCGGACACGGCTCGCCAGGCCGCCGGCGTCATGGACCGGCAGATCTCCCAGCTGGTGCGGCTGATCGACGACTTGATGGACGTCAGCCGGATTACCCGCGGCCACCTGACCCTGCAGCGGCAAGCCATCGACCTGCGCACCATCATCGAGAGCGCGATCGAGACTGCTCAACCGCACTTGACTGCGGCCGGCGTCAGCCTGACTACCGAGATCCCGCCTGAGCCATGCCGGCTCGAGGTCGATGCGACGCGCACCTCGCAGATCTTCCTGAACCTGTTGACGAACGCCGCCAAGTTCACGCCTGCCGGCGGGCGCATCTGGATTTCAGCCGCGCCACACACCGACCGGGTGAGCGTGGTGGTTCGTGACAGCGGCATTGGCATCGCCCCTGAGGATCAGGAGCGCGTCTTCGGCATGTTCGTGCAGCTCAATCGCGACATGCGCCGTTCGCAAACCGGACTGGGCATTGGCTTGACACTGGTGAAGCAAATGGCCGAACTCCATGGCGGCACCGTGTCGGTGTGGAGCCAGGGCCTCGGACACGGCAGCGAGTTCACCGTCACGCTGCCCCTTTCGACCCTCTCCTCGAACAGTCAGCTCGCATCCTCCTCGCCACCCGCGCAACGGCCGGCCTGCAAGATTCTGGTCACCGACGACAGCCAGGACGGTGCCGACAGCCTCGCATTCCTCTTGCGCGCTGCGGGACACGACGTTCACACCGCCTACGATGGCCGTTCAGCGATCCGGCTGGCGGAAGAACTCCGGCCCGACGTGATGTTGCTGGACATCGGCATGCCCGAGGTCTCGGGATACGACGTGGCGCGGGCTATCCGCCGAGAATCGTGGGGCCGTCATATGCGGTTGATTGCCCTAACGGGCTGGGGTCAAGCCGAACATCGCCGTCGTTCCCTGGAAGTCGGCTTCGACGATCACCTCGTGAAGCCCGTTGAGCTGGACGTACTCGAAGAGGTGCTCCAGGTGAGCACATTAGCGCCCATTTCAGGCAAGAGCCAACCGATAAGCTAGGTTTAACCAACCACAACGGTGGCACGCGGTTTGTAACAGTTTCTGTTGATGCGCCCACGGCGCACAGAAGGAAACGGAGAACCGATGAGTGTCAAACCCTGGTTGATAACAGGACTACTCGCAATCGCAATGCCCGCAGCGGCCCAGCAGCCGGCGGCCCAGGCGACTCAGCAGCCTGCCGAATCACAAACCGCCGATGAGCGCGGTCGTGTCGCGGTCACAACCGACGGTGACGCCGGCCTCTGGTGGGTTCCGGTCGCCGACACCAACGGCAAGGGAAAGTGGCGCGGGTCCGCCCAGCGCAACTCTCGCAACACGCCACAGGGCCTGATGAACATTGCCGACTTTACGGCGAACGTGTCGTACGGTTTCGGCGAACGGTTCGACATGTATGCGGCCTGGGACTTTATTGAACGCATTGACCGCGACATTGCCACGGTGTTCGTGCCTGGCGATCCGGATCAGGGCGGCATCGACAGCCTGAGGCCGTATGCCCGCGAACGCTGGAGCGGCAACAAGCGTGGCGACGCTCGCGTCGGCGGCAAGTTTGCCTTCTTGAGCGAGGGCTCGGGCGACCCGTTCAGTCTCGCCGCACGCGCCACGGTTAACCTGCCGATCGGCGACACCGACGGTGGCACCGGGCAGGGGTCGGTAGCCGGAGACTTCTCTGGTGTCCTCAGCCGATGGATCTCTAACAAGGCGGTACTCTCCGGCACCGCCGGCTACTACCTTCGCAAGAACCCAACCGACCCGGTCGTCATTCATGTCCCGAATAATTTTCACTGGGGCGTCGGCATCGGCCTGACACCAACCCCTTCGTGGCTCATTCACGGTGAAGTCCTCGGTGAGCATCCCGTCCGCGATAACGCTGCCCTCGAAGCACGACTCGTCGGCGAAGACGGCAGCCTCAGCACGAGCAACAGTTTCGTTGATCGCCAGACCTCGTTCACGACCGGCGTGACCTGGTTCGCGAACAATGGCTTCTTCCTCGGCGCCGAAATCCGCGTCGACACGCCGATGCCCGAGCGTATTGCTGCCTCGCAGCCGTCGCGCTCCGACTATCTCGACTACCACGTCCGCCTGGGCTGGAGCCCGCGCCGCACCCCGCCGCCCCCGCCAGTTGTGACGCCGCCCCCGCCCATGCCACCGGCCGCCCCGGTTGCGCCGCCGACGCCGCCGCCCGCGCCAGTGGTTGCCCCCGCCGCGCCCGCGCCACCGGTCAAGACCTACACGTTCGAAGACGTGCACTTCGACTTCGACCGCTACTCGCTTCGCACCGAGGCGCAACGCGTGCTTGAACAGGCTCTGGCCGCAATGAAGGAAAACCCGACGCTGCGACTCACGGTCGAAGGCCACACCTGCAGCATCGGCACTTCGGAGTACAACCTGGCCCTCGGTGAGCGCCGGTCCAACGCCGTCAGGGATTACCTGACGCAGAACGGCATCGCCGCGGATCGCCTGACGTCGGTGAGCTTCGGCGAAGAGCGCCCCAAACACGATAACGGTCGTGAGGAGACGCGCCGGCTGAACCGCCGCGCCGCCCTCGTCGTGCGGCTGCAGTAACCACGCGTCGGGTCAGGAGGTCATCGTGATCGAAGATTTGACGATGCTCGCGAACCTACCGGTGGTCGTTGACGAGGCCGACTCGGAGGCCAAGTTAGAGGCAGATAAGGCGGCGGCATCGGAGACGATGCCGCCACCCAAGCACACGGATGCGCCGCCTGAGGCGGACACCGATGCCGGCCGACTGGACCGGCGGGGACAGGACCCGCCGGCGAGGAAAGCCGGCGAAGAAGATTCATAACCGCCGCCGGGTGTGGCTCCCGTCATTCATCATTCCAGGGAGCCATACCCGGAGTCGTGTCAGGAGAACCGATGTTGTCACTACAGGATCCCGTTACTCCGACTGGCCCGGTTCCCGGGCTCCCAAAAACTCCTGAACAACCCATCTTGCCGCCCGACGATCCGCATCGTCCCGACTTGGACCGTGAGCCCGAGGGTGACCCACCCTCAATCGAGCCACCGGTCAGCCTTCCCTCGGAACATCCCGGGATCGGCGAGCCGCCAAGTCCGCGTGCGAAAGCGATCGTCCATACGTTCGTCGCCCTGGCGCTCGCCGCCGCCGGCGCCGCCTGCGACCGCGCCGAGACGCGCCCCGTCACCGTCACGACGACGTCCCCGGCTGGCCAATCTACCGCGCCCTCGTCCGCGGCGCTCGAGCAGCGCGACGAAGCGATGGTGCGGGTGGTCCACGCGATTCCTGCCGGCGCGCCCATTGATATTTATGCCGGCGACCTGGCCATCTTCGAGAGCCTCGCCTACAAGACGGTGATGCCCTACCGCGTTGTGGACGGCAAGCGCTACGTCTTCTCGGCGCGGCCCGCTGGAATGCCCAGTGCCAAAGTACTCTCCTCGAACACCGAAGGCTTGGACGACGGCAAGTACTACACGGTGTTTGCGTTGCCAGGCGCGAACAACGGGGCCCATCTGCGGGTGGTGGATGACTTGCTCACCGCGCCGTCCAATGGGCGCGCCAAGCTGCGCGTCGTCCATGGCAGCATCGACGCTGGCGAGGTCGATGTCACCGTGCCCGGTGGCGCCGCGGCGTTGTTCGACGGCGTGGACTTTCAGTCCGTCACCGGTTACGAGGAGATCGAGCCCTTGAACGGGCCCATCGAAATTCGCGCGGATGGGCAGGCCGCTGCACTGGCCATTGCCGCCAATGTTCGCCTCGAGGCCGGTCACTTTTACACGGTGGTGATTGTCGGCAACGTCCGCTCGACGCCCAAGATCGAAGCATTCGTTATTGAAGACGCCCCGATGCCGGCGACACCGACCCGTTAAGCGCACAGAACGCCTGCATGGCCTTCGCGTCGGACCGCGCCATCGAATGGGAAACCTGGCTGCATCGCCTCGGCTCAGTCCTGCTCCTGGCGCTGGTGATTCTGGGCGCGGTGGGTTTTCTTGGCGACCGCGCCAGCGTGGTCGTGCGCGCAGCCGCCATCTATTTATTCCTGCTAATCGTGTTTCGCATCGCCGGCCGGCATACCCTGGCCCAGACCACCACCTTCGACCTGGTGCTGATCCTCGTGATTGGTGATGCTACGCAGCAGGCGCTGCTTGGAACCGACACGACCATGGCCAGCGGTGCGCTGGCGGTGATGACCCTGGTTTCGTTCGATATCGCGCTGACGCACCTCAAACGCCTGTTCCCGGCGCTCGACCGGCTCATTGAAGGTGATGCGGTGGTGCTGATGATGAATGGACAATTGCGCGAGCGGCCGATGATCGCCCACGCGATCGACGCCGAAGACATTCTGGGCGCCGCGCGTGAGAACCATGGCCTGACCGATCTCGCCGACGTGCGCCAAGCCGTACTCGAAAGGGACGGTAAGATTTCGATCGTGCCGGTGCCGGGAGTCAAACCGTGAGCCGAAGGCTGAAGATCATTGTCGGCGTACTAATAGCTGCCATCGCTATTGGCAGCATCGGTGTTCTGATTGGATTCAGGCAACTCGAGCCGCGATTGCAAGCCTGGGTCACCGAATCACTCGAGGCGTCGCTTGAAAGCGAGGTCGCGCTCGGCGACGTGGATTTGGCGTGGTATCCACTCCGGCTCACGGCACGCGACCTGACGATTCGTCATCGTGGCCGGACCGACATTCCGCCGTTGATCGTGGTGTCATCGTTCACCGTCGATTTGAAGCCGATGGATCTCTGGAGTTCCACCGTCGAGCACGTCATGGTGGACGGCATGGAAATCCACATTCCTCCCAAGGACGACGCCACGGGCAAACGTCCGATTCCCAGACCGCAACAGCAAAACGACGACGGGCCTAAGGATGAGTCCGGCGGTGGCGGATTACTGATTCGCCGTCTCACGGCGACCAATACGCGCCTGGCGATCATCCCTAAAACGGCAGGCAAGAACCCGAAGGTCTGGGACATCTTCGAACTCGAAATGGATGACGTCGGCTCGGGCTCACCCGCTCGATTCCGTGCGGCCCTGACCAACCCGATCCCTTACGGAAAGATCGAGGCCTCCGGCCGCTTTGGCCCGTGGGATTCGAGCGAACCTGGCGCCAGCGGCCTCGAAGGCGAATACACCTTCGCGGCGGACCTGGGCACCATCAAGGGAATGCAGGGACAGCTGAACGCGATTGGCACCATGAGCGGCATGCTGGTACAGATTGCCACGAGCGGCGAGACACGCACGCCCGACTTCCGGCTCACCGCGCTCGACGGCTCCAGCCTGCCGCTAACGACGACCTATGACGCGGTGGTGGACGGAACCAAGGGTGACGTCGAGCTCAAGCGCGTCGACATCATGTTGGGCCGCTCTCCCCTTCGCGCTCGCGGCGTGGTCGAGGGCACCCACGGCCTGAAGGGCAAGCGCGTGGTGCTCAACGTCACGAGCTCAGGGGCAAACCTCGCTGAGCTGCTGCAGTTGGCGAGCAAAGCTCAGCCGCCAATGGCACGGGGTACGGTCACCATCGATGCGGCCTTCGACTTGCCGCAAGGGGACGCCGACGTGCTGGACCGGCTGGCGCTCGAAGGCTCGATTCGCGCCGACCGCGTTCGATTTGCAGATGCAGGTGTGCAGGACAAGATCGATACCCTGAGCCGCCGCGGCCAGGGACGCCCGAGCGATGAATCGATCGACAACGTCGCCTCGAACCTTGCCAGCAAGTTCGCTCTGAAGAACCGCGTGCTGACCTACCGCGGGCTCGCCTTCACGGTACAAGGAGCTGCGGTCAAGCTGAATGGCACGCACCGCCTCGAGCCCAAGACTTTGTCGCTGCAAGGCGAGGTGTTATTGAACGCGTCGGCGTCCAACACCTTGACGGGATTCAAGCGGTGGCTGGTAAAACCCTTCGACCCGTTGTTCAGGAAGAACGGCGCCGGCACACGGCTGGTGATTCGCGTTGAGGGGACGCAGGACCAACCGAAGGTTGCGCTGGAACTGGGCAAGACGCTGCGCGGCAAGTAATCGCCGCGCCTCGTCTCGCCCGGTTCGAGACCACTTATCGGCGGCGATTCACGACGACGATAAACTCGCCCGCGTTGTCGGCACGCTCGTCGTCATTCACTGCCAGATACAGGGTGCCGCCATCGGGCATCGGCACACTGGCCTGATCGCCAATTGCGAACGGTCGACCGTTGCTGCCAATGCGCCCAATCAGAGCGCCGGCGCTCACGGTAGGGATCGGCGAGGACGCAGCGGTCCGGTTGGCGCCGGCCGGACGCGCCCGATCACCGCCGTCGCTGGACAGTTGCACTTCGCCGGTGGCGTCAAAAGAAACGAACTCACCCTTCCTGACGGTCATGCCGGTCGCCACCCAACCCGACCCGGCCGGAACCCGCACGCCGCCGGCCGGAATGAATGCCGGCGTGGTCTGTGTAGTCTGCGCGGGCTGCGCCTGGCGAACACCGGCTTCAAATGGGTAGGAGCCCAAGTAGATGCGCCCGACCTGGCCTTGCGGGTAGCTGCGCTGCTCACCGGCTGCGGTCTGGAAGACGTAGGTGCGCGCGCCGGCGACACCGGACCCTTCGCCGCCGACAATCTGCACCAGCTGGCCTTTCACGCTGGAACCACCGGTCAGCAGCAACAGGTGCTCGGCGTTCCGGGCCTCCCGGATTTCGGTGTCGGGGAGACCAGCGGCCGCACCCATGCGGTCGATGAGCGCGATGGTCGAGACCGGGATTCGGCGCTGGTCGTTCTGAGACACGCGCAGGAACAAGGTGCCTTTCGCCAGCTCCTCAATGCGGCCTTCGACCTTCGTGCCGTCGCGCAGCTGGACGGTAGCGCGGTCCTCTTCTTGGGCCGCGAGTGAAGCAACTGACAGGATCGAGACGAGAAGTGCGGGAATTAGTCTGAGATACATGGTTACTCCAGTTTTATCCTTAGCAATTGGCTAGCCAACTCGTGCTTAGCGCTCGTTGTTTCGATCGGCAGCACGCTCACTCAGCGTTACGGCGACCCGAACGGCGGGGTTAAGCGGCAACGTGGCGCCCCGTGCCGCTATGCGTGACGAGGCTGACGGCAAGAGTCTGTTCACCATGGCCAGGCCTGCAACGGTTGACTGCGGGGCAAGGGCCGCAGCCCGGCTGATCTGCCGCACCGTGAAGGGAATGACCGCCTCAGCGGCACCGCGTGCCGACGCGCTAAGGATCTGTCGGGCAGCGCGTTCCGCCCCCATTGATGTTCCCGGCAGACCGCCGACCAGCGCAAACGCTGCGAACTCGCGCGTCCGGTCGCCCTTGAACCACGCGTTCACGTGCGAGCCGGTGCGCATGAGCCCCGGATACACGGTCGTCACACAGATTCCTTTTTCACGGAGTTCCTCGGCCATCACCATCGACAAGCCGGCTTGCGCAAACTTGCTGGCGCAGTAAGCCGACAGGTGTGGCACGCCAATTTTGCCACCGATTGAACAGACGTTGATGATACGCGCGCCTTCGCGGCGCATCAGGTGCGGCAGGGCCGCCTTCGTCACATGCAGAGTACCAAACAGATGTACGTCGAGCAGCGCCTGGACGTCTTCGGGGGAGGTGTCGTCGAACGGCGCACTGACGATGACGCCGGCATTGTTCACGACCACATCGAGCTGGCCGAACTGCCGGATCATCAAGCCGACCGCATGATTTACCTGCGCCGGGTCAGACACATCGGCTTGCAGCAACAGAACCGAGCGAACATGGCTGACGCTCTTGCGAGCTCGAGCCAGTTCGAGCGAATCGCGAGCCAGTAGGCCAACATGGGCGCCACGCTCAGCCAGTTGTCTTGCGAGCACCAGACCCAGGCCTCGAGAGCCGCCCGTGACCAACACGACTTTGCCCTTGAAGGAATACCGAGGCTGGCGGGACTGTGCCATGGCCACAAGGCCTACAGCAGCGGCAGAAAGAAGCAGAGTTGGCCAGCGCATACTTTTACTGGTGCATCAAATGTGCCCGGGCAATCGACAGGTAATGAATGGAATCAGGTTGCACTGACTGTGAAGGAAGGTGGAGTGGTCTTATGAACGCCGCGTGGCAAGTCGCGAAATATCGAGCCTTTTATCAGCTGGCCGGTGGCACCTAAAGTGCATCGGTCACCGGCCTAACAGGAGCGCGTGATGAACCCGCAACCATCCCAGACCACACCCCAACTCACTGATCTTGTGAACCGCGCCCGAGCGGAGTTTCAGGAAATGCCGGGCATGTGCTTGACCACCGCGCAGGCAGCCCGCCTCTGGCAACTCAGTCCAGAGCAGGCGCAGACGTTGTTGCTTGAGCTTGTCCACGCCGGATTTCTCGTTCGCCTCGACGGCCTGCGCTACCGCCTGCCATCGTCGGTGTAGCGGCCGCCTCGACTAACTCTTGGCCCGGTGCCTTGCCGCCCGGGCCAGAGTTCCCATTCGCACCGGCATTCTGTTTTTCGACGGTGCCGCTTCCTCGTCGTCTTCGTCAAGATCTTCATCGTCCGCCTCTCCGAACCTGGCGCGCGCCAGTGGAGCGGCGACAGGGCCGGAGTCGAGCGCATCAGCCCAGGCGATCACGGCGACCATGCACGCGTCCATTTCTGCCTCATCCATGTCCGCAGCGGCAGCGCTTTCGTCGATGAGTGGCGACGACATGCCGGCGTCGTCAGACCCACGCGACTTGTCGTCCAGCAGCCTGATCAAATCCCGCAGCGTGATCTGGCCGCCATTCGCCTCCAGGTGGCTCGCAATCGCTCTCCGCAACAGGATGCTTCCCGATGGCTTCTTATACGAACCCGCCGACAGGTGCTGGTCGTTCAGGCTTCGCACTTCGTCGACCAAGGCGGCACGAAACGAGGTTCCAGCCATCTCACACTCCTTCGATGCGCGCTGCGGCGCGTCCGTTTGTGGATTCAGCTTCGAGAACCTGCTTCGGTCGCTCGGCGCGAGCCGACCCGGCCGTGTGATCGACGTCCAGCGCCGCGTAGGCTGGGCAGTAACCAGTTACACCGCGGAGCATGAGGCCGGTTGACATCAGGGCCAGGCTCGTCGAACCGCGCTTCCAGGCGTAGCCGAGCATTGCCACGCCCGCCAGTGCTGACATCGCACGCTCGAGTTCCCCAACATTGGCAGGGAGAGTTCTCGACAGCGATTGACGTGCGTCCGAAAGTGTAGCTGTCTGATGCATCAGTGTCTCCGCATGCATCTCAGTGCAATCTGCGTACCTATCGCCTCAATCCGACAGTAACGCGCTCAGCCCAGCGAGTGATTCCACGTGATCGGCTATGGTTTTCACAATCATGAGGACCGGCACGGCAACAATCAGCCCCACGGCTCCCCACATCCAGCCCCAAAACATGATTGAAACGAATACAGCCACGGTATTCACGCGCGCTGCTTGACCGAGCATCGTGGGCGCCAGCAGAAAGCCTTCGAGTCCGGTGATGCCCAGCGAGATGCCGGCGACGGCCGCGACCATTCCCGCGGACTTGAACTGGATGAGCGCGGCCAAAGCCGAGGCGCCGAGAATGAAGGTCGGGCCGGCATATGGCACGACGTTCAATACTCCCGACGCCACACCCCACAGGCCCGCGTAGCGCACACCCATCCACGAGAACGCCAGCCACGTTGCCACGCCTACCAGCAAGCCGCTCCAGGCCTGATAAAAGACAAAGCGGCCAATCTTGATGTTGATCTCATCGATCATCTGCAAGGTGATCTTGCGCTGCGATAGCCGCTGGCTGCTGAGCTTGACGAGCTTCTGCTTGAACATCTCGCCCGACGCCAGCAGGAAATAAACCAGGAACAACATCATCACGCCCTGGCCGAGATACCCGCCAATCGACCGGGCGCCGCTGATCACGCCGCGCTGCACGTCCACCGGCTCGACGATGGTGACAGGCGTGGCGTTGCCGGCAGCCACCGGCTCAGTAGACCGCTCGAACTCCGAGACTGCTTGTTGGAGCTGCCGAAGCAAACCCTGGCGCGGAGACGCCGACTGCACCGCACCTCGCACGTCGCGCACGATAGTTGGGAGCCGCCGGCTGAAGGCCGCCACTTCGTCAGAGAGTACGTAGGCAGCAAACCCGAACGCCGCCGTGATACCAACGACGACCACCGCCGAAGCCACCCACCGGGGGATGACGCGCGACAGCACCCGCACGGGCGGCGCCAGCGCCAGGCTTCCGAGCAGGGCGAGCATCAGCGGCGCCAGCACGCCCCTGGCATAACTGAGCGCAAACAGCAGCAGCAGAACGGCAATCACCTGCTCGGCCGTGATCCGGGTCGGCATCTCCGGCAATGCTGCCGGTGGCGTTTCAGGCGCAGTACTCTCGTCGGCCATGCTCATCCTTAACCACGATTCATGCCAGAGACCTGGGTGCTGGGGTGCTGAGGTGCTGGGGTGCTGGGGTGCTGGGGTGCTGGGGTGCTCAGGTGCTGATATCTTTACGTGTGGATTTAGACCAGGTGCCCCGACCGGTACGAGGCAAGCCCCGGGCACACGAGTTTGTTTTCGCCCGTCTTCGCTACGACTCAGGCGACTGGGATTACAACCCGAAGGTTGCTGCGAACATCCTCAATTCGGTAGTCGAATACACCAACATCCCGGTCTATCCAGAGGAAGTGGTCATTACGGCAGATTCCGATGAACTGTTGTCGTTCCCCTTCCTGTTCATGACTGGTCACAAACTTGTGCGGTTCTCCGAACCAGAGCGGGCAGCGCTCCGCCGGTTCGTTGAACGCGGCGGACTGCTTTTTTCGGACGACTGTAATCACGACGTCGCCGGGTTGTATGCGACATCGTTCGAGCAGGAAATGAACCGCGCCTTTCCGGGCGCTGGCACGCTCGACAAGCTGCCGGCGAACCACCCGCTCTACCGCGCGTTCTTTCAGTTTCCGGACGGGCCGCCGCAAACCGCCCACGAGTTGAACGGTTGGGGCGACGACCTGGTGCACGACTACCTGCGCGGCATCTCGCTCAAGAACCGCGTCGGCGTGCTCTATTCGAATAAGGATTACGGCTGCGAGTGGGACTACGACTGGCGCAACAAGCGGTTTCAGCGCGATGACAACACGCGCTTTGGCGTCAACGTCGTGGTCTACGCGATGAACGCCTGAGACGACCTATTCTGCCGCCTTGCCCGTCACGCTCTTGATCGCCCTGATCAACTCCGCCGGGGCCACCGGCTTGGGGAGGTGGTAATCGAAGCCGGCGCCGAGGGCAGCTTCTGCGTCCTGCCTGCGCGCGTAGGCCGTCAGGGCAATCGCCGGCAGCTTATTGGCCAGGTCGGCCGGCATTTGCCGCACACGCCGGATCAGCGAATAGCCATCCTCGTCAGGCATGCCGATGTCGCTCACCAGCACGTCGGGCCGCCGGCTCATGACTCGCTCCACGGCGTCTCGGGCCGATGGCACCGCTTCTACCTGGGCCCCTAATTTCTGCAGCAGCAAAGCCAGCACATTGCGCGAGTCCGCATCGTCTTCCACGATCAGGATGTGCACGCCGTTCAGGTGCTCGAGGTCGCCCCCCCCACCGTCCTTGCGCTCGGGCCGGGCATCGACCATCTCGACTGCCGGCTGCGCATCCGATCGGGTAGGCAGACGCAGTCTGAACGTCGTGCCCTTGCCCTCGCCTTCGCTCTCGGCGCTCACCGTGCCGCCATGCAGTTCCACCAGGTGGCGGACAATCGCCATTCCGAGGCCGAGGCCGCTGTGGCGGCGGCTCATGGAACTGTCGGCCTGCCGGAAGCGGTCGAACACGAACGGCAGGAAGTCCGCCGAAATACCGATGCCGGTGTCGGTCACCCGTAACGCTGCGTCGCCCGCTTCTTCGCGCAACTCGACTTCTACCCGACCGCCCTTGGGCGTGAACTTCAGCGCGTTCGAGACCAGATTCCAGACAATCTGCTGCAGCCGATCGCGATCACCGAACACCTGGATGTCAGTGGTGAGAGTGCGCTCAACGCGGATGCCTTTCGCAGCCGAAGCGGGCATCAGCGATTCGATGGCGTCTTCGATCACCGTCCGCATCTGCACCGGCTTGGTGTCGAGCACCAGGCGGCCGCCAACAACGCGAGAGACGTCGAGAATGTCTTCAATCAGCTGCGCCTGCGAAGCGGCGTTCTGGCGAATCACCTCGGCCGCGCGCTGAACGGTAGCGCGATCTCCAGAGGTCTGTCCCAGAACGTGCGCCCAGCCCATGATCGCGTTGAGCGGCGTTCGCAGTTCGTGTGACAAGGTGGCGAGAAACTCATCCTTCAGCCGGTTGGCGGCCTCCGCTTCCATGCGCGCCGCCTGCTCTCGCTTCAATAGGACGACGCGTTCCTGTTCGATCTTGACGCGCTCATCGATCTCCGCTGACAGCGCGACGTTCGCCGTCGCCAACTCACGCGTGCGCTCGGCAATCTTCGACTCGAGCTCCTCCTGCGCCGTGCGGAGGGCCTCCTGCTTGTTGAACAGCTCGACGAAGACGGCGACCTTCGAGCGCAGCACGTCGGCCGACACCGGCTTCACCAGGTAGTCCACTGCGCCCACCGTGTAGCCGCGGAAGACGTGCTGGACGCCCCAATCGTTCGCCGTCAGGAAAATAATCGGCGTCTGACGCGATCGGGGCCGCTCACGAATCAGCACGGCCGTCTCGTAACCGTCGACTCCAGGCATCACCACGTCGAGCAGAATCAGCGCGAAGTCCTGATCGAGTACCTCCTTCAGTGCTTCGCGGCCTGACCGGGCGCGAACGATTCGATAGCTCGGATCGCTCAGGACCGCCTCGAGCGCAACCAGGTTCTCGTCCCGGTCGTCGACGACGAGAAGGTTGACCTGTTTCTTCACTTGGACAGCCAGACCCTCAGCAACGAGATCAGCTGATCTGAATCGACGGGCTTGGTCACGTAATCTGATGCCCCGGCGTTGATGCATTTCTCACGATCGCCCTTCATCGCCTTCGCCGTGATGGCGATGATTGGCAGATCTTCGAACGTGGAGTTATCGCGAATGCGCCGAGTGGCCTCGTAACCGTCCATCTCCGGCATCATCACGTCCATGAGCACGACGTCGATATCGGGGTTCTCCCCCAGAATCTTCAGGGCATCGTGGCCATTCTCGGCGTACTGCACGTCCATCTCGTAGCGTTCGAGAATGCTCGTGAGCGCGAAAATATTTCGGATGTCATCGTCCACCACCAGCGCCTTCTTGCCGGTCAGGGTGGGGTCACTGCGGTGCAACTGGTCGAGCAGGCGCTGCTTGTCGGGGGCCAGCGCGCTCTCCACCCGATGCAGGAAGAGCGTCGTTTCGTCGAGCAGACGCTCGGGCGACTTGACGTCTTTGATGATGATGGTTTGCGCCAGCCGGCGCAGCTCCGCCTCTTCACTGCGCGACAGGTCCTTGCCGGTGTAAATAATCACCGGCACCTGCGACAGGGCCCGGTCCGACCGCATCTGCTCGAGCAGATCGAGCCCGCTCATGTCGCTCAGGCCCAGGTCCAGCACGATGCAGTCGAACTGTTTCTCCCTGAGTTGATCGACCGCCTCCTGGCCGCTGCCGACCGCCGTGATCTCGACGTCGCCGTCGCCGATCAACTCGACCAGCGTGGCGCGCTGCACTTCGTCATCCTCAACGATCAGCAAGGTCTTCATCTTGCGGTCGATGAAATCGCGAATGCCTCCAATCGCCTCACTCAGCGATTCGGAGTCGGATGGCTTCGCAACAAAGGTTTTGGCGCCCAGTCGCATGCCGCGGTGCGGGTCGTCCGTCACCGAGATGACGTGCACGGGGATATGGCGAGTGCTGGGGTCGTGCTTCAGCCGGTCGAGCACGTTCCAGCCGTCCAGGCCCGGCAGATCCAGGTCCAGCGTGATGGCGTCAGGCCGGTGCTGGCGGGCCATCTGCAAGCCGATGTCGCCGCGCACCGACGCCAGGCAGCGGAACTGGCGCTGGCGTCCCAGATCCATCAGGATGCGGGCAAACGCCAGGTCGTTCTCGATGATCAACAGCACGCGATCGCCAGGTTCGATCAGCGAGCGGTCGTCGCTCAACGGATTGTCGTCAACCGGCAGATCCTCGGCCGCCAGCGCGCGGTCAACCGCCAGCCTTGTCTCGACCGGCACTTCGGCGCGTTCGCTCGAGGTCAGGGTCGATACGTAGACCGATGGCAGGAATAACGTGAAGCTGCTGCCCTTGCCGACGGCACTGCTCAGGCGAATCTCGCCGCCAAGCAGCTTGGCAATCTCGCGGCTGATCGACAGGCCGAGGCCGGTGCCGCCGTACTTGCGGCTGGTCGTGCCGTCGGCCTGCTGGAAGGCTTCGAAAATGACCTGGTGCTTGTCGGACGCGATGCCGATGCCGGTATCGTCCACGCGGAAGGCGATTACGCCGGTGGCGCGATCGAGCGACGCGTGGCCCTTCGACCAGCCGGCGGTAGCCGGCTCAATCGTCAGCGTCACCGAGCCTTGCTCGGTGAACTTGATGGCATTCGAGATCAGGTTCTTGAGCACCTGCTGCACGCGCTTCTGGTCGGTGATGACCGAAGGCAGTGCCCGTGAATCGAGGTCGACGGCGAAATTCAGGCCCTTGCTGCCCGCCACTTCGCGGAACGTGCGTTCGACATACGACTGGACCTGCGCCAGCGACACCGGCACGGCGTCCACGTCCATCATGCCCGACTCGATCTTCGACAGGTCGAGAATCTCGTTAATCAGCTCGAGCAGGTCCGAGCCCGAGGCATGAATGGTCTTCGCGAACTCGACCTGCTTATCGGTGAGGGTCTGTTCAGAGTTCTGCGCCAGCAGGCGCGACAGGATCAGCAAGCTGTTGAGCGGCGTTCGCAGCTCGTGCGACATGTTAGCCAGGAATTCCGACTTGTAGCGCGAGGTGAGCGCCAGCTGCGCGGCCTTGTCTTCAAGCGACAGGCGGGCCTGGTCGATTTCGCGGTTCTTCTGCTCCACCTCGGCGTTCTGCGTGGCCAGCAATTCGGCCTTCTCTTCGAGCTCTTCGTTGGTCTTCTGCAGCTCGGTCGCCAGCGACTGCGATTGCTTCAACAGTTCCTCGGTGCGCATCGTCGCCGTGATGGTGTTGAGCACGATGCCGATCGATTCGGTGAGCTGGCCGAGGAAGTTCAGGTGGGTGTCGTTGAAGCGATAGAACGACGCCAGTTCGATGACCGCCTTGACCTGGCCTTCGAAGAGCACCGGCACCACGAAGATGTTGGTGGGCGAGGCGGCGCCGAGCCCCGAGCTGATCTGCACGTAGTTCTGCGGCACGTCGGTCAGCAGAATCGGCTGGCGTTCGACAGCCGCCTGCCCGACGAGCCCTTCACCGGCCCGGAACCGGGTGCGCAGGTTCTCGCCCTCGGTGTAGGCGTAGCTGGCGAGCAGCCGCAGGTCCGGTTCCTCGGTAGTTGACTCGTTGAAGTAGATGACGCCGTGCTGCATCGGCACGAGCGGCGCCAGCTCCGACAGGATAGTTCGCGACACGGTGGCGAGGTCGCGCTGGCCCTGCAGGAGGCGCGTGAACTTCGCCAGGTTGGTCTTGAGCCAGTCCTGCGCCGTGTTCTTCTCCGTGGTTTCACGCAGGTTGACAATCATCTCGTTGATGTTGTCCTTGAGGGCCGCCACTTCGCCGGCCGCTTCGACGTTGATCGACTGCGACAGGTCACCCTTGGTCACGGCGGTGGCCACTTCGGCGATCGCGCGCACCTGCGTGGTGAGGTTGGCGGCGAGGCGGTTGACGTTGTCGGTGAGGTCTTTCCAGGTGCCGGCGACGCCGGGCACGTCGGCCTGACCGCCGAGCCGGCCTTCGCTGCCGACTTCCTTCGCCATGCGCGTCACTTCGGCGGCGAACGAGCTCAGCTGGTCCACCATCGTGTTGACGGTGTCCTTCAGCTCGAGAATTTCGCCCTTCACGTCGACGGTGACCTTCTTCGACAGGTCG
>JANMUX010000217.1:0-3508 GCA_031392125.1 Acidobacteriota bacterium
CCTTGTCGCGTACTAATTCAGCGATACGTTCCAGCAGCCGCGTCTTGTTCAGCTGATACGGAATCTCGTGGACGATGATCTGCTGGCGATCGCCCTTCTTGGTGGTTTCGATCTCGGTCTTGGCGCGCACCTGGATCGAGCCACGGCCGGTCAGGTAGGCCTCGTGAATGCCGCGCTTGCCGACGATGCTGCCACCGGTGGGGAAGTCGGGACCCGGTATCAGGCGGATCAGTTCCTTCAGCTTCTGCTCGCGGGTATAGGACAACCCTGAAGGTTTGTCCCCACTGGCTTCGACGCCCTCCTGGGTTTCGATACCCTTTTGTGGCGACAAACCTTTAGGTTTGTCGGTCCCCATCAACGTGTTCTCGATAATCCAGACGACGCCGTCAATCACCTCGCCCAGGTTGTGGGGCGGGATGTTGGTGGCCATGCCGACGGCAATGCCGGTCGAGCCATTGACCAGCAGGTTCGGATACGTGGCCGGAAACACCGTCGGCTCGGTGGTTGTCTCGTCGAAGTTCGGGACGTAGTCGACCGTGTCGTTGTCGAGGTCTTGCATCAGGCTCTCGGCGAGTGCCTCGAGCCGTGCTTCCGTGTATCGATAGGCGGCAGGCGGATCGCCGTCGACCGAACCGAAGTTACCCTGGCCATCGACCAGGGTCTTGCGCATGTTGAAGTCCTGCGCGAGGCGCACCAGCGTGTCGTAGGCCGGCTGGTCGCCGTGTGGATGGTAATTACCGATCACTTCGCCGATGACTTTCGCGCACTTGCGGTAGGCGCGATTCGAGGCGAGTCCCATCTGGCTCATCGCATACAGCACACGACGATGGGCGGGTTTCAGGCCGTCGCGGACGTCTGGCAGGGCGCGCCCAATGATTACGCTCATGGCGTAATCCAGGTACGAGCGCTTCATCTCGTCTTCGATGTTGACGGGCGTACGTGTCTGCTCGGTCTGGGACATGGATGATTAAATGTCGAGGTTCTTGACGTCGAGTGCGTTGTCTTCGATGAACTTGCGCCGCGGTTCGACCTGGTCGCCCATCAGCGTGGTGAACATGGAATCGGCCTCGGTATGGTCTTCGGCGCGGACCTGCAACAGCGTGCGGATGTCCGGATTCATCGTCGTGCTCCAGAGCGTTTCTGGATTCATCTCGCCGAGGCCCTTGTAGCGGTTGATGGCGACGCCCTTGCGTCCAAGCGCGATGAAGTGCTCGATGAACTCGTCGATCGATCGAATGGCGACCGGTCCGCCCTTCGCGGGGGCAGCGGTCACAGGCGTGGCGCCAGGCGTCAGCCCAATCGCGCCGAGGGCGTCTTTTTCATCGCCGGTCAGGCCCACGTCGGCCGTTTCAATTTCCTCGACCTCTTCGACCTTGCCGCCGGCGACCGTGCTGACCTCGACGGGACCGCTGCGCATGGCGCGGACCACGTTCTTGATTTCGGCGTAGCTCGCGGCGAGTGTGCGATATTCACCCGACGTCACGAACTCGTAGCCAATCTTGTCGATGCGCGAATAGCCGGTCGCACGGTCGTCAACGCGCAGCGACCAGGTGTTGTGCTCCTCGTCGCGCTCGAGCGTGACATCGCGAGTGGGCGTCGTCACCTGGTCGGCCAGGCCCTGCAAGCCGGGCTGTTGCTCGAAGAACGTGCGATCGCGGGCCTCGCGGTCGAGCAGCGCCTCGACCAGGTCGCGGGCGTGGCCGCGGCGTTCTACCGTCGACAGCACGTTACGATAGGCGATGATCCCGTGCAGTAGCTTTTCGAGATCGGCACCGGCGTATTCGACGCCATCGGCCGAGCGAACCGCGCGCGATTCGACCGCGCGGTGAACCAGGAAGCTTTCGAGCGCGCGTTCATCCTTGATGAACGTCTCCGACTTGCCCCGCTTGGCACGGAAGAGCGGCGGCTGGGCGATGTAGATGTGCCCACGGTCAACCAGCATCGGCATCTGACGGTAGAAAAACGTCAGCAACAGCGTCCGGATGTGCGAGCCGTCAACATCGGCGTCGGTCATGATGATGACCCGGTGATAGCGCAGCTTGTCGATGTCGAAGTCGTCAGTGCCAATGCCGCAGCCAAGCGCGGCAATCATGGTCTTAATCTCGTCGGAGCTGAGCATGCGGTCGAGCCGCGCGCGCTCGACATTCAGAATTTTTCCCTTGATTGGCAGAATGGCCTGGAAGCGCCGGTCACGCCCCTGCTTGGCTGAACCGCCTGCCGACTCGCCCTCGACGATGTAGATTTCGGCTTGGGCGGGGTCGCGCTCCTGGCAGTCGGCCAGCTTACCGGGCAGGGACAAGCCGTCGAGGGCGCCCTTGCGACGAACCAGGTCTCGAGCCTTGCGGGCCGCGTCGCGCGCCCTGGCGGCGTCGACGGTCTTCTGAACGATCTTTCGGGCGAGGCTGGGGTTCTCTTCGAGGAACGCACCCAGCCTGTCGTTGACGATCGCTTCGACGATGCCCTTGACCTCGGTGTTGCCGAGCTTGGTCTTGGTCTGGCCCTCGAACTGCGGATTAGGAATCTTGACGCTGATGACCGCGGTCATGCCCTCGCGGATGTCGTCGCCGCTGATGGTCGCGTCCTTAAGTTCTTTCGCCAGGTTATTGCTGTTGGCGTAGGCGTTGACCGTGCGGGTGAGCGCGGCGCGGAACCCCGAAAGGTGCGTCCCGCCTTCGTGCGTGTTGATGTTGTTGGCGAACGAAAATTCCTGCGGGTTGTAGCCGTCGTTCCACTGGATCGCGATTTCAGCGTCAATGCCGTCGCGGTTGCCGTGCATGAATACGGCCTTCTCATTGATCACACCCTTGTTCTTGTTCAGGTGCTCAACGAACGAGACGATGCCGCCGTCGTAGTGAAAACGATGGTTCTTACCGCTCTCGCGCTCATCATCCAGCGTGACGGTGAGGCCGGCGTTCAGAAACGCCAGCTCCCGCAGGCGCTGGGCCAGCGTGTCAAAGCTGTACTCGGTAATCTCGAAGATCTGCACGTCGGGTTTGAACGAAACCTTGGTGCCGCGGCGTTGCGTGGTGCCGGTGACCACGAGATCGTTCTGCGGCTTGCCGCGCTCGTAGCTTTGCTGATGGGTCTGGTTGTTCCGCCAGATCTCCAGTTCAAGCCGTTCAGACAGCGCGTTGACGACTGACACGCCGACGCCGTGCAGGCCGCCCGAAACCTTGTAGCTGCTGTTATCGAACTTGCCGCCGGCGTGCAGTACGGTGAGCGCAATCTCCGCCGCCGGGCGGCCGCTCTCGTGCATGTCGGTGGGAATGCCGCGGCCGTTGTCGATTACTGTGACCGAGTTGTCGAGGTGAATTGTGACGTTCACTTCGGTGCAGTAGCCGGCCAGCGCTTCGTCGATCGAGTTGTCAACGATTTCGTAGACGAGGTGATGCAGACCCGCCGGCCCGGTGGAGCCGATGTACATCGCCGGGCGCTTGCGAACCGCTTCGAGGCCCTCGAGGACCTTGATGCTTTCCGCGCCGTAGTCTGCGTTCCCGTTGCTGGCGTT